>DIEE01000094.1:10292-17306 GCA_002418465.1 Pseudomonas sp. UBA5782
ATGAGCGAGCTGACCGACACCGCCGCCCTGCCGCGCGGCTTTCACCAGGCGCTGCAGGACCTGCCGGAACACATTGCCGCCTACGCCATCCGCGGCCCGCTGTTCTTCGGCGCGGCGGAAAAGGCCCTCAGCGCGCTGCGCAAGTTCAGCCCCGGAGTGAAGGTGGTGATCGTCGAACTGAGCGCCGTACCGATGCTCGACATGACGGCGCTGGCGGCGCTGGAGAACGTCCTGGGCGACTACCGCCGGCAGGGCATCGGCCTGGTCCTGGTCGGCACCCATCCGCGCGTGCGCCTCAAGCTGCGCCGCGCCGGCATCCATCGCCACGAAGGCCGGCTCGCCTACGTCCGCGACCTGCGACAGGCGCGGGAGAAGGCACTGCGCTGGGNNCGTCGCACCGCCCGGTGGATCGATGAGGCGCGATCCACCCTACGGTTCCGGAGCAGCGGACGGTGCGCGCGGCGCACCCTACGAATTCGCACCGTAGGGTGCGCCATCCGCACCGAGGCAGTTGAGCGAGCCTTGAGGAGGTCAGCCCCCTACTAGCTTCGTCGCACCGCCCGGTGGATCGGTAAGGCGCGATCCACCCTACGGTCGCGCGGCGGTTCCTTCCGTCAGAGCCCCTTCACCGCGTAGATGCCCGCCGCGTTGCGCCAGTAGCCCTTGTAGTCCATGCCATAGCCAAAGACGTAGCGATCGACGCAGGACAGGCCGACGTAATCCGCCTTCAGGTCCGGCCTCGCCTTGCGGTCGTGATCCTTGTCCACCAGCACCGCGGTATGGACGTTGGCGGCACCGGCATGGCGGCAGAAGTCGATGATCGCCGCCAGGGTGTGCCCTTCGTCGAGGATGTCGTCGATGATCAGCACATCGCGGTCCATGAACGAGATTTCCGGCTTGGCCTTCCAGAACAGCTCGCCGCCGCTGGTCTGGTTGCGGTAGCGGGTGGCGTGCAGGTAGGAAAGCTCGAGCGGGAAGTTCAGCTTCGGCAACAGCTTGCCGGAGAAGATCAGGCCGCCGTTCATCACGCAGAACACCACCGGGTTGCGCTCCGCCAGCTCGGCATTGATGGTCAGCGCCATCTGCGCGATGGCCGCTTCCACTTCGGCTTCGGAGTGCAGGCAATCGGCTTCCGCCATCACTTGGCGAATGTGGGCGAGCTCGACGGGCATGGCGCATTTCCTCTTGGGATGGGACGGTCGAAGTTGAACGGAGCGTCAGGATTGAAGGGCGGCAAAGGTACCTATCCGGCCCCCGCCCCGCAAGCCCGCGGCAGCGCCGTTCGGCGCAGGGCCGCGGCGTATGGCGAGCATCATCGCCGGGAACTGACGCAACGCAAAATAGCCTATGCAAAGGTGCCGCCAGACGCGCGTTGAGCCAGCCAATGCAGTACTCTATCGCGATTTTTTTGCCCGCCGGAGACCAATCCCCATGCCCATCCGTGAGATCCGCCATCCGCTGATCCGCCACAAGCTCGGCCTGATGCGCCGCGCCGACATCAGCACCAAGAATTTTCGCGAACTGGCCCAGGAAGTCGGCGCGCTGCTGACCTACGAAGCAACCAACGACCTGCCCATGGAAACCTGCGCCATCGAAGGCTGGTGCGGCGAAGTGCAGGTGGAGAAGATCGCCGGCAAGAAGATCACCGTGGTGCCGATCCTGCGCGCCGGCATCGGCATGCTCGACGGCGTACTCAGCCTGATTCCCGGCGCCAAGGTCAGCGTCGTCGGCCTGGCGCGCAACGAGGAAACCCTCGCCGCGCACACCTACCTGGAGAAACTGGTGGGCGAGCTGAACCAGCGCCTGGCGCTGATCATCGACCCCATGCTGGCCACCGGCGGCTCGATGATCGCCACCATCGACATGCTCAAGAAGGCCGGCTGCAAGGAAGTCCGCGCGCTGGTGCTGGTCGCCGCGCCGGAAGGCATCAAGGCGGTCACCGAGGCGCACCCCGACGTGGCGATCTACACCGCCTCGATCGATTCTCACCTCAACGAACAGGGCTACATCATCCCGGGCCTGGGCGATGCCGGCGACAAGATCTTCGGCACCAAGCAGAAGGACAATTGAGCATGCAGCAGTACAACGATCCGCTATGGAAGCAGATCATTTCCGGCGCACAGATGCTCTTCGTCGCCTTCGGCGCGCTGGTGCTGATGCCGCTGATCACCGGCATGGACCCCAATGTCGCGCTGTTCACCGCCGGTCTCGGCACCCTGCTGTTTCAACTGGTGACCGGGCGCCAGGTGCCGGTGTTCCTCGCCTCGAGCTTCGCCTTCATCGCGCCGATCATCGTCGCCAAGGGCGAGTTCGGCCTGCCGGCCGTGCTTGGCGGCGTGGTTGCCGCGGGCTTCGTCTATACCTTCCTCGGCCTGGCGGTGAAGATCAAAGGCGTCGGTTTCATCGACCGCCTGCTGCCGCCGGTGGTGATCGCCCCGGTGATCATCTCCATCGGCCTGGGCCTTTCGCCGGTGGCGGTGAACATGGCCATGGGCAAGACCGGCGACGCCAGCGCGCAGCTGATCCCCTACGGCACGGCGATGCTGGTGTCGATGCCGGCGCTGCTGACCACCCTGCTGGTGGCGATCTACGGCAAGGGCATCTTCCGCCTGGTGCCGATCCTCGCCGGGGTGATCGTCGGCTACGGCCTGTCGTTCGCCTTCGGCCTGGTCGACACCGCCGGCATCGCCGCCGCGCCCTGGCTGGCCATGCCGAAGTTCGTCGCGCCGGAATTCCACTGGGGCGCGATCCTGTTCATGGTCCCGGTCGCCCTGGCGCCGGCCATCGAACACGTCGGCGGGGTCATCGCGGTCGGTGGCGTCACCGGCAACGACTACCTGAAGAAGCCCGGCCTGCACCGCACCCTGCTCGGCGACGGCCTGGCCACCTCGGCCGCCGGTCTGTTCGGCGGCCCGCCGAACACCACCTACGCCGAAGTCACCGGCGCGGTGATGCTGACCAAAAGCTACAACCCGAAGATCATGACTTGGGCCGCCGGCTTCGCCATCGTCCTGGCCTTCATCGGCAAGTTCGGCGCCGGCCTGCAGAGCATTCCGGTGCCGGTGATGGGCGGCATCCTCTGCCTGCTGTTCGGTTCGATCGCGGTGGTCGGCCTGAACACGCTGATCCGCCACCAGGTGGACATGGCCGAGGCGCGCAACCTGGTGATCGTCTCGGTGACACTGGTGTTCGGCATCGGCGGCATGGTCATCGGCAACGGCGACATCGGCCTGAAAGGCATCTCCCTGTGCGGCATCGTCGCCATCGGCCTGAACCTGCTGCTGCCGGGCGGCGCCGGCTGGAAGAACAAGCCGCTGATCGAGCCCAAGGAACTCGACGCCAAGGAGTGATCCGCTCCCGCCGCCGTGCCCTCGGTGCGGCGGCGCCCTACCCGCCTAGCGATAGGCGCCGACGATGCCCTCGCGCTCGTCCATGCACTCCGGCGAGCCCAGCTCGAAGTCCCGACATACCTGCGGCCGGTTGGCGTAGATGGTGCAGCGCATGCTGTCGCGATCCAGCGCCACGCACCAGCCGTCGTCGAGCCGGCGCATCACGTCGCCGCCCCACTCCGCCGTGTCGATGTAGCGCTCCGGCACCCCGGTGTCGCTGAGCAGCAGCACTTCCAGCTGGCAGCAGCAGGCCGCGCAGGTCGAGCAGGACACGGCGGGTTCGGCGATCTGCCGGTGGGGAATGTGGCGGGAGGAGTCGGACATGCCGCGCAGTGTACGCCTGCGGCGCGCGCGGCAGGCGACGGGCGGATGGTTGGCTGGAGCAGGATGCGCGGTTTGCACAGGCGGAGCCCGCTCGAACATCGCCGGTGCGCATGGCGCACCCCACGGGGTGTGCGCCGCTGGCTTGTGTAGGGTGCGCCGTGCGCACCGCGAGCCATTGGAAGCGCGGGCTAATGCAGGTTCTTGAACGCCGCCAGGGCGCGCTGGCGGCTGTCGCCGAGGTCGACGATCGGCGCCGGGTAATCCGCCCTACCGAACAGGTCGCTGCCCTTCGCGCCGGGCGAGTGGATCTGCTTGCCCTTGATCCCGGCCAGCTCCGGCACCCATTCGCGGATGAAGTCGCCGTGCGGGTCGAACTTCTGCGACTGGCTGACCGCGTTGAAGATGCGGAAGTACGGCACCGAGTCGGTTCCCGTCGAGGCGCTCCACTGCCAGCCGCCGTTGTTCGCCGCCAGGTCGCCGTCGATCAGGTGGCGCATGAACCAGCGCTCGCCCTCGCGCCAGTCGATCAGCAGGTTCTTGCTGAGGAACATCGCGCTGATCATCCGCAGGCGGTTGTGCATCCAGCCGCAGCCGAGCAGCTGGCGCATCGCCGCGTCGACGATGGGTATCCCGGTGCGCCCCTGCTGCCAGGCTTCCAGATCCTTCGGCGCCTTGCGCCAGGGTAGCCGCTCGGTTTCCGGCTTGAACGCCCGGTGCATGGAAACCCGCGGGTAGCCGACCAGGATGTGCTTGTAGAACTCGCGCCAGAGCAGTTCGTCGATCCAAGTGGTGATGCCCGGATTGCCGCTGTCGAACTCGCCGCCGTTGCTGGCCAGCGCGGCGTGCAGGCACTGCCGCGGCGAGACCACGCCGGCCGCGAGATAGGCGCCGATGCGGCTGGTGCCGGGCTGGGCGGGAAAATCGCGCTCGATGTGGTAATCGCCGATGTCCTCGCCGGCGAAGGCATCCAGGCGCTTCAGCGCGGCCTTCTCGCCGGCCGGCCACAGCGCGATCAGGGATTTCTCCGGGTGGGCGAAACCCTCGATCTTCTTCGGCAACGGATCGCTGGCCAGTTCGATCGGTTTCTGCGCCCTCGGCGCCGGCAGGCACTGCGGCATGGCGCTGTGCAGGCGCTGGACGCATTGCTTGCGGAACTGACCGTAGACCTTGAAGTAGCCGTCGGACTGGGTGAGCACGCTGCCGGGGGCGAAGAACAGCTGGTCCAGGTGTCGGCGGAAGGCCACGCCGTCGGCCTTCAGTGCCTTCTCCACCGCCGCATCGCGGGTGCTTTCATTGACCCCGTATTCGTCGTTCACCTGCACCGCGCGGATTTCGTGCTTGCGGCACAGCGCGGCGATCAGCCTTGGCGCGGCGCTCCAGTCGTCCGCCCGGCCGATCAGCAGCGGCACATGCAGTCTCTCCAGCGCGTCGCGCAGCTCGGCCAGGTTGCGCAGCCAGAAGTCGACCTTGCAGTCGGCATCGTCGTGCCGGCGCCACTGCTCGGGTGCGATCAGGTAGAAGGCGATGGTCGGCCCGGCGCCGAGGGCGGCGTGCAGGGCACTGTTGTCGTGTACGCGAAGATCGCTGCGGAACCAGATCAGTTGGGACATGGCGATCCTTATCGCACGGGAAACGGTGGAAGGCGGCCGCAGCCGCGCGTCAGAGGGCGTTGCGCAGGCTGAGGCTCTCGGGATGCGGCTGCATGTAGGCCTGGCGCTCGATGTAGGGATGCGGGTGCTGGCGGAAGTGGTGCTTGAGCAGCGTCATAGGCACCACCAGCGGCACGATGCCCTGGCGGTACTGTTCGATCAGCTGCTGGATTTCCTGGCGCTGGTCCCCGCTCAGGCTGCTGCGCAGGTAGCCGCTCAGGTGCTGCAGCACGTTACTGTGGGTGCCGCGGGTGGCGCATTTGCGCAGCGCCACCATCAACGCGCTGAAGTAGCGCGGGCCGAGTTCCCGCGGATCGTGCTCGCCAAGACTGCCGAGCAGCCGGCCGATGGCCTTGTATTGCTCGGGATCGGTGGCCATCAGCAGGTACTTGTAGCGCGAGTGGTAGTCGATGATCGCGCTGCGGCCTAGGCCCGCGCGCAGCAGCGCCTGCCATTCGGCGTGGGCGAACACGCGGGTGAGGAAGTTCTCGCGCAGCACCGGGTCGTTGAGGCGGCCCTCCTCCTCCACCGGCAGGTCCGGGCGTTGCGCGGTGATCGCCGCGGCGAAGATGCCGCGCCCGCCGCCTTCCAGCGGGTAGCCGTTGTCGCCGTACAGCTTGACCCGGTGCAACCCGCAGGACGGCGACTTCTGCATGAAGATGTAGCCGTTCAGGTCGTCCAGCTCGGCGGCCATGCGCACGCCGTAGTCGTGCAGTGCCTGGGTGTATTCGCGAGTGGGGTCACGGCTGTCCAGCGCGCGCGGGCCACGGGGATCGTCGACCAGGCGGATCGCCGCACGCGGGGTGCCGAGGCCGATGGCGACCTCGGGGCAAAGCGCGACGAATTGGACATGCTGAGCCAGCGCCTGGGTGCACAGGCGCGACTCCTTGTGGCCACCGTTGAAACGCACTTCGGAGCCCATCAGGCAGGCGCTGATGCCGAGCCTGGGCTTGCGCGAAGGGGGGTTGACGCCGGCCATCTGAATTCTCCAAAAGTTGTACAGGAAATTGATCCCGTACAACTTCGATCGTTCAAGAAAGCGCTCGCCAAGTCAACCGCCACGGCGAGCGCGTGATCGCTAGAGGCGATGTTCCAGCAGTTTGCGCGCCGCCTCCTGGCCGCTCAGCCAGGCGCCCTCGACGCGCCCGGACAGGCACCAGTCGCCGCAGGCATAGAGGCCCAGATCGACATCCGCCAGCGCGCCCCACTGGTGCGCCACGGCGGGTTTGGCGTAGAGCCAGCGGTGCGCCAGGGTGAAGGCCGGCGCCGGCACCGCGCAGCCGATCATCTCGGCAAAGGCGCCGTGCAGGTGCTCGATGACCTGCTCCTTGGGCATGTCCAGGTGTTGGCGGGTCCAGGCGCTGGTGGCGTGCAGTACCCAGGTGTCGAGCCCGCTGTCGCGCCCCGGCTTGGAGCGGTTNNGCGCGCCAGCCAGTCGAGCGGGCCGTCCTGCACGAAGCAGCCCTCCAGCCCGGTTTCCAGCGGCGTGGCGAAGGCCAGCGCCACCGCCCAGGTCGGCTCCATCGCCACCGTGGCGGCGGCCCCGGCCAGCTTCGGCGCGGCGGCCAGCAGGGCGGTCGCCTGCGGTGCCGGGGTGGCGATGATTACCGCGCTGAACGGCCCGTGGCTACGCCCTTCGGTGTCCTGCAGGG
>DIEE01000055.1 GCA_002418465.1 Pseudomonas sp. UBA5782
GTTCCCTGGCGACCCGGCGCACTTCTTCGTCGGCGTGGCGGCGCGCGTGAATTCGAAACGACATGATTCCCCCGGTTGTTCGGTGTGCCTGGGCACGCTGCGACCGAGCGTATCCGTGCGACACGGGCCGCGGTAGCCGGCCGCGGCAATCTTCATCAAACCGTCACATTGGCGAGGCAGGGCCTCTAGCGCGGCATTCGTTCGTCCTCGTCGCGGTCCGCCTTGCGGCCGAGGTACCAGCCGAGCGCCCCCCATAGCGCCGCGCACAGGGCACCGACCAGCGCCACCAGCACCGCGCCCTGGCCGAGCAGGTCGAGCAGGCTCTTGGCCCAGCCGCTGATGGCGTCGCCGCCGCGGTAGACCACGGTGTCGATGAAGTTTTTCGCCTTGTATTTGGTCTCGGCATCCAGCGGCGCGAAGAGCATCTCCCGGCCGGGGCGGACGAAGGCGTATTCGCCGATGCGGCGGGCGATCATCAGCCCGGCGAGCATGGCGAAGGTCGGCGCCAGCGCCAGGCCGATGAAGCCAAGGCAGAGCAGCGCCGGCACCAGCGTCAGCAGCGCGCGCACGCCGAAGCGCTGGGCGACGCGGCCGGTGACGAACACCTGGGCGAGCAGCGCGCCGGCCTGCACGACGAAGTCGATCAGGCCGAACACGCGGACCTGCTCGTCGCGGTCGGGGAACAGTTCGGCCACCAGCCGTGCCTGTTCGAAATAGAGAAAGGTGCTCACCGTCGCGAGCAGGATGACGAACGCCGAGACGCCCAGCAGGTAACGCGAGCGGAACACCCGCAGCATGCCGCTGAACGGATTGCCGGCCACCGGCCGCCGCGGGCTTTCCGCCGCCTGCGCACCGGGACGACCGGCGCCGCCGCGTTCGCGCCAGGCCATCAGGTAATGCTTGAGCGCAAGCGCGGCGCCGAGCAGCAGTCCGGACAGCAGCGCCAGCCCGGCCTGGCCCAGCGCGCTCACCAGCAGCGCGGCGAGCGCCGGACCGACCAGCCCGCCGACGCTGGCACCGGCGGCGATGAAGGCGAACAGGCGCTTGGCCTGCGGCGAGTCGAACACGTCGGCCATCAGGCTCCAGGCCACCGATACGACGAACAGGTTGTAGACCGAGATCCACACGTAGAACACCCGCGCCATCCACACGCTATCGCTGTGCATTGCGAAGAGCACGGCGAAGGCCAGCAGGTTGAGGCAGAAGAAACCGTAGACCCAGTCGATGAAGTGGATGCGCGGCACCCGCGAGTTGAGCCAGGCGAACAGCGGCACGGCGATCAGCATCACCACGAAGGTGGCGGTGAACAGCCATTGCAGGTTCTCCACGCCGCCCTGGATGCCCATCGCCTCGCGGATCGGGCGCAGCATGAAGTAGCCGCTGAACAGGCAGAAGAACAGGCCGAAGCCGGCCAGCGCCGGCAGCAGCTCGCCGGAACGCGCATTGATGGCAACGGACAGCCGCCGCATCAGGGGATGATCGGACATGGTACTCCCGTGGTTGTGCAGGCCCAGCGTAGGGATGGTGCAACCGCAAGCGGAGCTACGCGGGTTGCATCCGCCCTACGAAAGCGTCGCCAGGGTTGGCTTGCCGTCCGCCTCGCCTCAGGCGAACTCGGCGGCGATCTGCTCGCGCTGCTTGGCATCCGGCAGGCGGCCCTGGCCAGCGAGCAGGTTGTCGGCCATGTAGCGCGGGTTGGAGGTGGCCGGGATCACCACCGTCACCGCCGGGTCGGCGAGCACGAACTTGAGCATCAGCTGCGCCCAGGAGCTGGCATCCAGCTCGGCGCCGGCCCAGGCCGGCAACGCCCTGCCCTTGACCCGGGCGAACAGCTGGCCGGCGCCGTAGGCGCGGTTGATCAGCGTGGCGATGCCCTGTTCGGCGCAGAACGGCAGCAGGCGCTTCTCGGCGTTGCGCGCGGCCACCGAATAGTTGAACTGGACGAAGTCGACCTTCTCCTTCTGCAGCACCGCGATCAGGTCGTCGTGGGCCGACTCTATGTAATGGGTGATGCCGATGTAGCGAATCCGCCCCTGCTCCTTCAGCTCCCGCAGCAGCGCCAGCTGGGTCACGGTGTCCTGCAGGTTGTGCACCTGGATCAGGTCGATCTTCTCGCTCTGCAGCGCCTTGAAGCTGGCCTCGATCTGCCGTTGTCCGGCCTCGCGCCCGGTGGAGGAAACCTTGGTGGCGAGGAATACCTTGTCCCGCGCGCCGGCGCGTTTCACCAGCTCGCCGCTCACCGCCTCGGCGTCGCCGTAGCTGGGCGCGGTATCGATCAGCCGCGCGCCGCCATCGACGAAGGTCTTCATCACCTCCAGCAGCTCGGTCATTTCGCCGGAGCCGGGGTCGACGTTGAAGGTCTGCGAAGTGCCCAGGCCGATCACCGGCAGGCGTTCTCCTGAGGAGGGGATGCTGCGCATCAGCAGGCCATCGGCGGCGAAGGCGGAAGCCGGCAGCAGCGGCGCGAGACCGGCCATGGCGGCGAGAAGGGATGACTGCTGGACGAACTGGCGACGCGTGGGCATTAGGAGCCTCCGGGCAAGCTGCGAGGAAAGGTCCGCCTCCGAGGAAGGCGCGCGGCAATCGGCCTTCAGTATGGCCGCGCCTGCCGCGCGCTTCCCGGCACCAGGCCGGGAGCTTTGTTTCAGGAATTGACCGGCAGCCGCTCAGGCCTGCGTTTCGGCCCACTCGCGTACCTGCGCGTAGGGGTACTCATCGAGCGCGGCGAAGCCGGAGATGCCCTTGGCCTTGAGCTTGGTGAACAGCGGCGCGCCGATGCCGCAGAGGAAGCGGGTCAGCGCCTCGCTGCTCGGCGGCGTGCCCTTGAGCGCTTGGTAGCGCTGGATGAACTCGCCGCACAGCGCCTGGAAATCCCTGCCCTGCAGCGACGCCAGCGCGGGCGGCTCCGGCAGCCGCGCGACACGGCCCTGGCATACCGAGCAATGCCCGCAGTGCTGTGGTGCCCGTTCGTCGCCGAAATACGCGGCCAGGCGCTGGCTCAGGCAGCGCTCGGTGGCGAACAGCGCGAGCATGGCGTGGATGCGGGCGATCTCGCTGACCTCCTGCTGGCGGAAGTAGGCATGCAGCTCGTCACTGAGCCGCTCCTTATCGAAATCGTCGCGCAGCAGGCCGTAGACCTCGGTCATCTGCTTGCTTTCCAGCTCGATCCAGCCACGTTCCTGGAACCAGTCCAGCGCCTTGACCACCCGTCCGCGCTCGGCGCGGTGCTGGCTGTAGAGCGCCTCGAAATCCACCGTGCACCAGGTCCGCGCGCGGGATGAGCTATGCACGATGGCTTCGACGAACTGGCGTCGCTCGCCGTCGAACTTGTCCAGCAGGGCTTCGGGCTTGAGAACATACTTGAAGCGATATTCGGCGAAATAGGCGTAGCGCGGGGCGATGATGCCGCGCAGTTCCAACTGCACCAGCAAGGTCTTCAACGGCAACGGGCGGATGTTGCTCTGCTCGCTCAGCGCCCCCAGCATCAGTTCCCACTGGCCGCCCTCGGCCTGGCGGATTTCCTCCAGCACCGTGCGGATGCCGTCGCGCTCGGGGGTATCGCCGTAGACGAAGTTCTCCAGCACGCTGAGGCTGTCGCGATTCGCCAGCACCAGACAATCCGACGGCCGACCGTCGCGCCCGGCGCGGCCGATCTCCTGGCTGTAGTTCTCGATCGACTTGGGCAGGTCGAAGTGCACCACGTTGCGGATGTCGCTCTTGTCGATGCCCATGCCGAAGGCGATGGTGGCGACGATGCAGTTGATCCGCCCGTCCATGAACTGGCGCTGGATCGCCTCGCGCTGCTCATGCGGCATGTCGGCGTGATAAGCGCTGGCCTGCACGCCGTTGGCGGACAGATGGCCGGCGACCTGCTCGGCGCTCTTCTGCTGGGTGACGTAGACGATTGCCGGCTCGCCGGCCTTGGCGCCGAGCCAGTCGAGCAGCCGGCGCAGCTTGTCGCGCCCGGCCACCGGCTCCACCAGCAGGTTGAGGTTGGCGCGGTAGAAGCCGGTGGTGATCACGTCGCTCGCCGCGATGGCGAATTTGGCCTGCATGTCGGCAATCACCGGCGGCGTCGCCGTGGCGGTCAGCAGCAACACCTGCGGGATGCCGAACTGGCGCGCGTATTCCGGCAGCTTGAGGTAGTCGGGGCGGAAGTTGTGCCCCCACTCGGAGATGCAGTGCGCCTCGTCCACCACCAGCAGCGAGATCGGCACCTGGGCGATGAAGTGGCGGAAGCGCTCGTTCTTCAGCCGCTCCACCGAGATCATCAGGACCTTCAGCTCGCCGGACTTGGCCCGCGCCATCACCTCGCTGGCGTCCTCGCGACTCTGCGCCGAATCGATGCTGGCGGCGGCGATGCCTTGCCGATGAAGGAACGCCAACTGGTCCTGCATCAACGCCAGCAGTGGCGAGACGACCAGCGTCAGGTTGGGCAACAGCAACGCCGGCAGTTGGTAGCACAGCGACTTGCCCGACCCGGTGGGGAAGATCGCCGCCGCCGAACGGCCGTCGAGCACCGCGCGGATGGCCGCCTCCTGGCCGGGACGAAAGCCGTCGTAGCCGAAGACGTCGGCGAGGGTCTGTTCGATCATGGGTTACCTCGGTGAGCGGGCGACGCAGCCTCGCACGGTAGCAGAGCGGGCCTTCGCCAGCGCTCTGGCGCGCGCGGCGCGGAAATGAAAAAGGCCGCCCGAGGGCGGCCTTTGCAGAGCACGGAGAGCGCTTAGAGCTGCGGCCCCGCGGCCTTGATCGCCTCGGAAACGTCGAACTTCTTGAAGTTCTCGATGAACAGGCTGGCCAGCCCCTTCGCTGCTTCGTCGTAGGCGTTCTGGTCTTCCCAGGTGTTGCGCGGGTTGAGCAGCTGGGTCTCGACGCCCGGCACGGCCTTCGGCACGCGCAGGTTGATGATCGGCAGCTGCTCGGTTTCGACACCGATCAGCGCACCGCTCTGGATCGCCGCGATCACGCCACGCGTGGTGGGGATGTTGAAGCGCTTGCCGACGCCGTAGCCGCCGCCGGTCCAGCCGGTGTTTACCAGGTAGACCTTGGAGCCGAAGGCCTGGATGCGCTTGATCAGCAGCTCGGCGTAGACACCGGCCGGACGCGGGAAGAACGGCGCGCCGAAGCAGGTGGAGAAGGTCGACTTGATGCCGGCGCCCGAACCCATCTCTGTGGAACCGACCAGAGCGGTGTAACCGGAGAGGAAGTGGTAGGCGGCCTGCTCTTCGTCGAGGATCGACACCGGAGGCAGCACGCCGGTCAGGTCGCAGGTGAGGAAGATCACTGCGTTCGGCTCGCCGCCGAGATTCTGCTGCGAGCGCTTCTCGACGTATTCCAGCGGGTAGGCGGCACGGCTGTTCTGGGTCAGGCTGTCGTCGGTGTAATCCGGCACGCGCTTGTCGTCGAGGACGACGTTTTCCAGCACGGTGCCGAACTGGATGGCTTTCCAGATCACCGGCTCGTTCTTCTCGGACAGGTCGATGCACTTGGCGTAGCAGCCGCCCTCGATGTTGAACACCACGCCGGTGCCCCAGCCGTGCTCGTCGTCGCCGATCAGGTAGCGGCTTTCGTCGGCCGAGAGGGTGGTCTTGCCGGTGCCGGAGAGACCGAAGAACAGTGTCACGTCGCCTTCTTCGCCGATGTTGGCGGCGCAGTGCATCGGCAGCACGTCGACCGCAGGCAGCAGGAAGTTCTGCACGCTGAACATGGCTTTCTTCATCTCGCCCGCATAGCGCATGCCGGCGATCAGGACCTTCTTCTGCGCGAAGTTGAGGATCACGCAGCCGTCGGAGTTGGTGCCGTCACGCTCGGGCACGCACTCGAAGTTGGCCACGTTGAGCACCTGCCACTCGTCCTTGGCGGACGGGTTGTACTCGGCGGGCTCGATGAACAGCTGGCGACCGAAGAGGTTCTGCCAGGCGGTGGCGGTAGTCATCTTGACCGGCAGGTAGTGGGTCTCTGCCGAGCCGACGTGGACGTGCGAGACGAAGCTGTCCTGGGCGTCGGAGAACGCCTGCACGCGGTCCCACAGGGCATCGAACTTGTCGGCCGGGAACTTGCGGTTGATCGCGCCCCAGCCGATGTCGGCGCTGGTGCTGGGCTCGTCCACGATGAAGCGATCGGCCGGCGAACGACCGGTGCGATGCCCGGTTCTCACCACCAGCGCGCCATTGGCGGCCAATTCGCCTTCGCCGCGGCGAATGGCTTCTTCGACCAGCTGCGACGTGCTGATGTCGGTGTAAACGGCTTGTATGGCTTGGTTCATGGCGTCCTCGTTGGTCTCAGCCGGATGCTTCCTAACGATCTGTAGTGAACTCTTTGCCCGGCTACAGCATGAGAAAAGTGCGCCGGATTATGCCAGAGGAACCGCTGCGAGTGCGAGACGCAGCCGCTGAGCCAGGAACGACGGGGGTCGCGGAGGCAGACCGTGGTCTTCCCTGGGGTCAGTTTGGCGTCCATGGTGCACCCGACGGCGGCGAACCTCATCGGAGTCGTCACTGGTTCGGGGGCAGTTCAAAGGTCTGGCCGGGTGCAGTCCGGCATCGTCCTGGTGCGCGGCGCAGGCCCCGGCGGGACTCGCGCTCGGCGAACGAAGCGGCAGCAACCGAGGCCTATAGAGTACGTCGCCTGCGGTTAGTTTCCAGATTCGCCAGTAAAACGGCACTACGGACTGCAGCGCCACCTTTATGGCACCGCTGCGCAGCGCTTGTCCAGCTACCGTGCGTCAGGCGCTGCATCCACCGATCAGTGGCGGGTAGAGGACGGCGCGCCGCTGCCGCCGCCAGCGAACAGCTGGGCGACGTCGGTCTTGTCGAAACGGTAGCGCTGGTTGCAGAACTGGCAGTCGATCTCCACCGAGCCGCCGTGCTCCTCGAGGAGCTTCTCGGCGTCCTGCTGGCCGAGGCTGACCAGTGCGTTGGCCGAACGCTGGCGGTTGCAACTGCAGCGGAACTCCAGCCCCAGCGGATCGAACAAGCGCACCGCCTCCTCGTGATACAGCCGGTGCAGCACGGTGAGGTTGTCCAGGCCAAGCAGCTCCTCGGCGGTGAGGGTGTCCGCCAGGGTGGTCAGGTGCTGCCAGTTGGCGGCGCGCGCCTCGGCGTCCTTCAGGCGATCCGGCGGCAGCGCCTGCAGCAGCAGGCCACGTGCGCGGCGGCCGTCGGCATACAGCCAGAAACGCGTCGGCAACTGTTCGGAGTTGGCGAAGTAGTTGGTCAGGCAGGCGGACAGGTTGACCCCGTCCAGCGCGACGATGCCCTGGTAGCGCTGGCCGGCGCGCGGGTCGATGGTCACCGTCAGCATGCCTTCGGGCATCAGCTCGGCGAGCCCGGCGCCGTCGGCGATCTGCTCGGCGTGATAGCGCGCGATGCCGCGCACCTGGCGCTCGCTGGAGCACTCCACCATGAGCAGCGGCACGGCGCCGGAGGAGCGCGCCTGGAGCACCAGCAGGCCGTCGAACTTGAGCGTGCCAACCAGCAGCGCGGCGGCCGCCAGCAACTCGCCGAGCAGCTGCGCCACCGGTTCGGGATAGGGGTGCTTGGCCAGCACGTGCTGGTAGCTGTCGCCGAGAGTGACCAGTTCGCCGCGCACGTCGGTGTCGTCGAAGATGAAACGCTGAGTGAAGTCGGACATGGCGTCGCTCGCAGGTTGGGGACGGCAAAGGGCGTCGATTCTAGGCGCAAAGCGCAGTCGATCCAAGATTCCGACCGGACGGCTTGGCGCACGGAAAGCGCAGGTCTACCATTTCGCCCGGGTTTTATCTTAGGGAAGATGACCGAATGACCACTCTACTGCGCGCCTCCTGGCGCTTGCGGCCGCTGTTGCTTTGCCACCTGTTCGCCGCTCTGCTGCTGGCCAGCTGGGTGTGGGAATCGACTCGCCTGTTGTGGGACCGCTTCGACGACCAGTTATTCCGCCTGCTCAACGCGCCCCTGGCCAGCGGCGGCTGGTGGGCCGAGACCTGGGCGATCGGCAGCATGCGGCCGATGGACATCGCCGCCGGGCTGATCATGCTCAGCTTCCTGCTGCACCGCGGCTGGGTATTCCCCGGCAGCCAGGTGCGCCGCGCGCTGTTCGCCTTCGTCGCGATCCTGTTCCTGCTGTTGCTGGTGCGCACCGGCTTCACCGCGCTGGCGAAGGTGCTGCACTGGCAGCATGTCAGCCCGTCGCTGGTGATGGACGGCGCGGTGCGCCTGAGCGAGCTGTTCCCGGACTGGGACCGCTGGGAACTCAAGGACGCCTCCGAGCGCAGCTTCCCCGGCGACCACGCCTCGGTGCTGCTGCTCTGGGCGCTGTTCCTCAGCTTCTTCGCCCGCGGCTGGCGGCTGCTGGTGATCTGGGGCCTGGCCACGCTGTTCATGCTGCCGCGCCTGGTGGCCGGCGCGCATTGGGGCTCGGACGACTTCGTCGGCGGCCTGTTCCTCAGCCTGCTGGCCTTCGCCTGGGGTTGCTGCACGCCCTATGCGAGCCATTGCAGCCATGCCCTGGAACGCCTCAGCGCACCGATCTTCAAGCGCCTCGCGCGCCTGCCGCTGATCAGCCGCCTGGCGCTGGTGCGCGGCAACTGACGCGTTTTTCAGTTGTTGCTGCGGAAGGTGAACAGCTGGCGGCGCTGCTTCTTGCTCGGCCGGCCATCGGTAGTGACGCCAAGGCTGCCGGCCTTGCGTTGCGCCGCAGCCTGCTCGCGGCGCTCGATGCTGTCGGCGGTCTCCTCGTACAGCGCCTGCGCCTCGGGCGCGCCGCGGCGCACCACCGATAGCGCGAGGATGCGCACCGTGCGTTCGTCGAAGCCGGTGCGCAGGGTCAGTTCGTCGCCGATCTTCGGCTCCTTGCTCGGCTTGCAGCGTTCGCCGCGGCAATGCACCTTGCCGCCTTCGATGGCCGCCTTGGCCAGCGCCCGGGTCTTGTAGAAACGCGCCGCCCAGAGCCACTTGTCCAGGCGTACGTTGTCGTCGTCTTTCTCGCTCATGCGGGTTCCGATTGTGTAGGGTGCGTTCATCGCATCATGAAATTTCCCCGCGGTAAACCATCGCCGAGCCCGCGACGTGCAGTTGTCATGCGGGCTCATTAGAATGCCGCCTTCCTTGAGGGACCCGCCTTTGGATACCGTCGAAGCCTTTTGCGTGACCGGTCTGCGCGAGTGGATCGCCCTGCCCGACCTCGGCGTCGTCGGCCTGCGCGCGAAGATCGACACCGGCGCCAGCACCTCGGCGCTGCATGCCACCGAGATCAGCGAGTTCGAGCGCGACGGCGAGCGCTGGGTGCGTTTCAACGCGCACATCGGCACGCTGGTGCAGCGTCGCCACCGCTGCGAAGCGCCGATTGTGACGCGCAAGACGATCAAGAGCTCCAATGGCCAGGCGCAGGCGCGTTACGTGATCCGCACCCTGCTCGCGCTGGGCGAACGGGCCTGGCCGGTGGAATTCACCCTGACCTGCAGGAAAACCATGCGATATCGCGTGTTGCTGGGATCGAAAGCGCTGATCGACGGTCGATTGCTGGTCGATCCGGCTCACTCCTACCTGCTCAACAAACCCCAGATACTCACTTCTCCCGGTGCCCAATGAAGATCGCCGTGCTGTCGCGCAATCCGCGCCTGTATTCGACCCGACGACTGGTGGAGGCCGGCGAGGCGCGCGGTCATGAAATGCAGGTGATCGATACCCTGCGCGCCTACATGAACATCGCCAGCCACAAGCCGCAGATCCACTACCGCGGCGGCCCGCTGGAAGGCTTCGACGCGGTAATCCCGCGGATCGGCGCCTCGGTGACCTTCTACGGCTGCGCGGTGCTGCGCCAGTTCGAGATGATGGGCGTGTTCCCGCTCAACGAATCGGTGGCGATCAGCCGTTCACGCGACAAGCTGCGCTCGCTGCAGCTGCTCTCGCGCAAGGGCATCGGCCTGCCGGTCACCGGCTTCGCCCACTCCCCCGACGACGTGCCGGACCTGATCCGCATGGTCAACGGCGCGCCGCTGGTGATCAAGGTGCTCGAAGGCACCCAGGGCATCGGCGTGGTGCTCTGCGAGACGGAGAAGGCGGCGGAGTCGGTGATCGAGGCGTTCATGGGCCTCAAGCAGGACATCATGGTGCAGGAATACATCAAGGAAGCCGGCGGCGCGGACATCCGCTGCTTCGTGGTCGGCGACAAGGTCATAGCATCGATGAAGCGCCAGGCCAAGCCCGGCGAATTCCGCTCCAACCTGCACCGCGGCGGCACCGCCAGCCTGATCAAGATCACCCCGGAAGAGCGCATGACGGCGATCCGCGCGGCCCGCGTGATGGGCCTGTCGGTGGCTGGGGTCGATATCCTGCGCTCGAACCACGGACCGCTGGTAATGGAGGTGAATTCCTCTCCGGGCCTGGAAGGCATCGAAGTGACCACTGGCAAGGACGTCGCCGGGCTGGTCATCGAATACCTGGAAAAGAACGCTGAACACGGCCTGACGCGCACCCGCGGCAAGGGCTAGAAGCCTCAGGAGCGATGGCACCCATCGCTCCTGCCCGCCAGCGTCAGATCAACCCGGCATCCGCGAGCTTCTGCTCCAGCCCGGCGAGGTCGGGAATCCTCGCCAGTTCGCCGCCCAGTTCGACCACGTCCAGCTCCAGCGGCGCCAATGGCGCCTCGGCGCGGCGCAGGCTGGCGTCGAGCTTCAGCGAGCGCGGGATGCCCTGGATCAGCAGCGCGATGAACTTCACGTGGGAGCGCCCGCCGATGGCGTTGAGCACGGCGACGCGCGCGCCCGGAACCACCTTGGCCTCGCCGCCGGACGCCGCTTCGAATGACAGCAGCGGCAGACGCAGGTCGCGCCAGGCGATCTGCCCGAGCAGCCAGCTGGGCATGCCGGCCTGGGTCTGCGGGGCGCGGTAGGTGATCAGCTCGGCGAGCGCCACGTTGGGCACCAGCAGGGTACGGTCGCTCAGCGGCAGCAGCAGCCCGGTAACGCTCGCAGCGCTGCTCTGATCAATGACGGCCTGGCTCATCGCAACGGGCTCCAGAAAACCAAGTAAATGAATGGGCACGCATCACAGCGCCTCGGCCAGGCGCGCGACCAGCGCTTCGGCCAGCTCGCGCGGATCACCGCTGAAACTGCTGTAGCCGGCTTCGCGCAGGCTGTCCGGCATGCTCGGGCAGGCGCAGCTTTCGGCGCGCTGGGTCCAGATTTCGGCGCCCTGACGACGCACGTAGGCCGCCGCGGCGCTGCCGTCGCTGCCCATGCCGCTGAAGGCGATGACGCCGCAATGGCGCCCGAACTGCTGCGCCAGGTTGAGCATCATCTGGTCGATCGACGGCGCGTAGGGTTCCGGCCAGCCTTGCGTGGAGAGCTGCATGGCCGCGTCCGCGTCGAAGCGCAGCTCGTTGGTGATCGGCACCACCACCACTTCGCCGCAGCGCACGCTGTCGCCCGGACGTGCCGGGTTGACGTGCCACTGGCTGTGCCGGCCGACCGCCTGCGGCAGGCGCGCCTCGAACGCCGCATCGATGTGCTGGGCGTACAGGAAGCCCACCGGCAAGCCACCGGGCAAGGCATCGAGGAATGCCTTGACCGCTGCCGGACCGCCGAGGGATGCCGCCAGCAGCCAGACCTGGCGCGCCGGTTCGCCGGCTTGCAAGGGACTCGCCGCCAGCGCCTGCGGCAGGTCCACGCGGCTCGGCCGCTGCGCCTCGGCGAGCAGCGCCTCGAGGCTCGGACCGACCGCTTCGGCAGGGTCGNNCTTGCCGAACAGGCTGCGCTCCCAACGCGGGTAATGCTCCGAATGCCGCTCGGGCGCGTGTCCTTCGCCGAACAGCACTGGCGCGCTGGTGCGTTCGAGCAGGCTGTCGAGCAGCGCCGAGTCTTCCGACTGCTGCGCCAGGTCGACCAGCCAGAGGTCGGTCTCGCAGGCCTCCAGCGCGGCATCGTCGAGGCGCGCCGGGTCGCTGTTCAGCACCACCTGGTAACCGTTGCCGGCCAGCGCGTGCTGCAGCACGTGGCGCTGCAGCGAGGTGTCGGCGATGACGGCGATGCGCGCCGCCGCTTTCTCACTCATGGGATTTGACCAGTTGCTGGATGCGCTCGAGCAGCAGCGATTCCTGATACGGCTTGCCCAGGTATTCGTTGACGCCGATGGCCATTGCCCGCTCGCGGTGTTTCTCGCCCGTACGCGAGGTGATCATGATGATCGGCAGGTCCTTCAGGCGCTCGTCGTGGCGCACCAGGGTGGCCACCTCGAAACCGTCCATGCGCGGCATCTCGATGTCCAGCAGCATGATGTCCGGCTTGTGCTCCTGCAGCTGGGCTATGGCGTCGACGCCGTCCTTGGCGGTCAGCACGTTCATGCCGTTGCGTTCGAGCAGGCGGCTGGTGACCTTGCGCACGGTGACCGAATCGTCCACCACCATCACCAGCGCCGGCCGCTCGCTTTCCGCTTCGCCGATGCCGAGCGGGCCGCCGCCGTGCGGCAGNNACCACCACGCGGCCGTCGCCGAGGATGGTCGCGCCGGAGATCCCCGGCACCCCGGCGAACTGCGGGCCGAGGCCCTTCACCACGATCTCGCGCGAACCGGCCAGGCTGTCCACCTGCACCGCCACCGAATATTCCGCCGAACGCACCAGGATCACCGGCAGCGGCAGGCTCTGGCCGATCAGCTTGGGTTGCTGGCCGTTGCTCAGCAGATCGCCGAGGTAGCGCAGCTCGTAGGGCTGGCTGGCGTACTCGAAGCGTGGCGCATCGGGCGCGTAATAGGCTTCCAGCTCGTACGGCGAAACCCGCACGATGCCCTCGATGGTGTTCAGCGGGATGGCGTAGAGGTCTTCGCCGGAATACACCATCAGCGCGCGGTTGACCGACACGGTGAACGGCAGGCGGATCTGGAAGCGGGTGCCCTCGCCCGGCGTCGAATCGATGCTCATCGAGCCGCCGAGCTGCTTGACCTCCGAGTGCACCACGTCCATGCCGACGCCGCGCCCGGAAATCTGCGTGACCTTCTCCGCCGTGGAGAAGCCGGCCTCGAGGATGAACTGCAACACGTCGTGGTCGGAAATCTCCGAGGTCTCGCTCATCAGCCCGCGCTCGATGGCCTTGCGGCGCACCGCCTCGAGGCGGATGCCGGCGCCGTCGTCGGCCAGGGTGAGGAGGATATCGCCGCCCTCGCGGCCGAGGTTCAGGCGAATCGTCCCCTGCGCCGGTTTGCCGGCCGCCTGGCGCCGCTCGGCGGATTCGATGCCGTGGTCGACGGCGTTGCGCAGCATGTGTTCCAGCGGCGCGACGATGCGTTCGAGCACGCTGCGGTCCATCTCGCCCTCGGCGTTGCCGACGACGAACTCGACCTGTTTGCCCAGTTCGCTGGCGACCTGCCGGACGATCCGCCGCAGGCGCGGCACCAGGCGGTCGAACGGCACCATGCGCGTGCGCATCAGGCCTTCCTGCAGTTCGGTGTTGACCCGCGCCTGCTGCAGCAGCAGGGTTTCCGCGTCGCGGTTTCGCGCGGCCAGGGTTTCCTTCAGGTCGAGCAGGTCGGAGGCGGACTCGAACAGCGCGCGCGACAGCTGCTGCAGCTGCGAGTGGCGGTCCATCTCCAGCGGGTCGAAATCCTCGTAGCCGGCGCGCTCGGCCTCGGCCTGGTAGCGGCTGAGAATCTGCGCCTGGGTTTCGGTATCCAGCCGGCGCAGCTGGTCGCGCACGCGCTCGATGGTCGCTTCCATCTCGCCGAGGGTGAAGCCGAAGTCGCTCACCTGCTGTTCGACCCGGCCACGGAAGATCGAGGTTTCACCGGCCAGGTTGACCAGACCCTCGAGCAGTTCGGCCGGTACCTTGACCAACTCCTGCGGGCCGCGCCGCGCGCTGTCCTGCTGCGCCGCTTCCTGGGCGCGACGGACGAACGGCAGCACCTTGCTCTCTTTCGCCGCGCCGGACGACGGGCTGACGGCAACGATCGGCGCATTCAGCACCAGCGGCTCGCTCGGCTCGGCCGAGGCCTGTTCGGCGGCCTCGTCGCTCTGCGCCAGACGCCGGCGCAGCCCGTCGATCTCCTTCTGCAGGCCCTCGAAACCGGACTGCACGTCGAGCACCAGGCTCTGCGGCCAGGGCGCGCCCTGCACCAGCGCTTCGCCGAGGTGCTGCTCCAGTGCGTGGGTCAGGTCGCCCAGGGCCTTCTGCCCGGCGAGCCGCGCGCCGCCCTTGAGGGTGTGCAGCACGCGCAGCATCTCGTCGATCGGCTCGCTGTCGTCGGGCTTGTCTTCCCAACTGCCGAGCGCCGCTTCCAGGGCTTCGAGCAGTTCGTCGGCCTCTTCGAGGAAGATGTCGAGGATTTCCGCCTCGGCGCCTTCGTCCTCGAAATGGCTCGGCGCCGGCTGCAAACGCACGCTGGTCGGCACGCTGAGCTGCTCGTCGGGGTTGGCACGCCAGCGACGGATCGCCTCGATGAGGTCGTCGCCAGCGGGCACGGCGCTACGTTCGCGCACCGCTTCGAGCATGTCGGCGAGGCGGTCGTGACAGGCCTGGAGCAGCCCGAACAGCGGTTCGCTGGCACGCAGGCGCCCGCCGCAGAGGCCTTCGTAGAGAAACTCCAGCTCATGCGCGAGATCGCCGATCTCGCGGATCTCGGCCATCCGCGCGCCGCCCTTGAGGGTATGCAGGTCGCGCTGCAGGGCTTCCAGCTCGACGCTGTTGTCGACGTCGGCCATCCAGCGCTGCAGCGAGGCGCCGGCACTTTCGATGATGTCGAAACCTTCCTCGAGGAAGATATCGACCAGCTCGTAATCGCGCTCGTCCTGGACCGTCGCCGGCATCTGCATAGGTGCAGGTGCCGCGGCGGCGAAGCCTTCCGGCGCCGTATCGAAGCTCAATGGCGCACTGTTTTCCGGCTCGGGCTCGAAATCGTCCGCAGCCGCCTCGAAGGATTCCTCCGTCACCGACTCGAACGACTGCGCCGGCTGTTCGGCAGGCGGCAGCTGGGCTGCCTGGCTCGCCGCCGCGCCGCTGGAGCGGAAATCACGGACGATGCGGATCAGCGTGTCGGCGGCGGCCAGCGGCTGGTTCGCCTTCAACTGATCGAGCAACAGCGCCAGGCACTCGTGGCTGCGGCGCAGCAGCGCGACCAGATCACCGCTGACCCCGTAGCGACGATCGAGCAGGCCTTCGTAAAGGCTTTCCAGCTCGTGGGCGAGCTCACCGATCGGGTTGATCTCGGCCATCTGCGCGCCACCGCGCAGGGTGTGCAGGTCGCGATGCAATGACGACAGCACCAGGTGGTTGTCCGGGTCGTTGACCCAGCGCTGCAACGCCTGGCCGGAGCTGTCGAGGATATCCACCGCCTCTTCGAGAAAGATGTTCACCATCTCCTCGTCGAGCTTGCTGGCGCGCGCCTGCACGGCCGGCAGGTCGTGGCTCATCTGCTGCTCGACGGGCTCGCCGCTGCTAAGGTCGGCCTCGGCATCGCCCCAGTCCTGCGCGTCCTCGGCTAACGCTTCGTCCTCTTCGGCCGGCTCGGCCGCCTGCTCACCGGCCACCTCGGCGGCCTGGTCGAGCAAGCCGCGCAGCGCCTGGACGCGCTCGGGTTGCGCGGTGACCTGCTGGCCGGCGGCAACCTGATCCATCATCCCAACCAACGCTTCGTGGGCCAGGTCGACCTCATGAAAGAACGCCGGGCTGACCGTCAGGCGGCCGGCCTGTACTGCGCTGTAGGTGTCCAGCAGGGCCTGGCACAGCTGGTCGATCTGCGGCAGCTCGGCCATCTGCGCGCCGCGTCCGAGGGTATTCAACTCCTCGCGCAGGGCGTCCAGTTCCTGGCGTTCGGCCGGGTGTTCGTGCCAGCGGTCAAGCAGGTCGGAGGCGTCCAGCAGGATGTCCATGCCTTCGGCGAGGAACAGCGCGATCATCTGCGGATCGCGCGCTTCGCCGGCGCCGCTGCCGCGGGCGCTCTGCGCGCTTTCGAGGCGCTCGTGGAGCAATTGCTGCACGCGGGCGATCAGTTCGTCGGCGCCCTCGATGGGGCGCAACGGATGACTCTCCAGCTGCGCCAGGCCTTTGCGGAACAGCGCTTCGGCGCTGCCGAGCAACTCGGCCTCGGCCAGGTCCAGCGGAATCAGATTGGCCTTGAGCTCCTTGACCATCCGCTCCAGCGCCGTGGCGATCTCCGCCATCGGCAGGATGCCGGCCATGTGCGAACTGCCCTTGAGCGTGTGCAGGGCGCGCTGCAGTTCGTCGTTGATCGGCTGCGGCAGTTCGTTGGCGCAGGCGGCGAGAAACGCGTTCAGCGTATCCAGGTGGGCTTCCGCTTCGTTGCGGAAGATCTCCAGCAACTGCGGGTCCAAGCCTTCCTCGGCTTCTTCAGAGGCATCCTGCGCGGTTGCCGCCGGGGTTACGGCCGCGGACGGGGCGACGCTGTCCGGGCCGTCACCAAAACCCGGCGGTGTCTGCCCCCTCGCCAGGGCATGCGCGATGGCGGCCAACTGGTCGACATCGTCGCGCTGGCGCTGGGCCTTGGCGGCGAATTCCTCGACCAGTTCGGGCATCAGCGCGACCACGTCGACGATCACCTGCTGCACCGGCGCCTGCGCCTCGATGCTCTTGTCCAGCACGCGGTTGAGCAGGTTCTCGATGGACCAGGCCAGCTCGCCGATGACCAGCGCGCGAACCATCCGGCCACTGCCCTTGAGGGTGTGGAAGGCGCGGCGCAGCTCGGTCAGCGCGCCCTTGTCGGCGAGATCGGCCTGCCACTTGGGCAGGTACTCGGCGATGGTTTCCATGACCTCGCCGGCTTCCTCGATGAAGACTTCCAGCAGCTCCTCGTCCATCGGCTCTTCGTCGGCCGGCGGCGGCAGCAGGCTCGGCGGTATCTCGCGCGCCGGCGGGTTGATCGCCTGGCTCGGCGCGGCCATGACGTCGGCCATCGACAGCGGCTGGTCCTCGACCGCCGGCTCGGCAACCTCGACCGGCACCTCGGGCAGGCCCGGCAGATCGACCTCGGGCAGCTGCAGGTCGGCGATGTCGCTCTCGTCCCAGCTCAGGGTGTTCTCGTCGAGTGGCTCGAAGCTCAGCTCCGGCAGTTCCAGGCTGACGCCGTCCTGCGCGCCAGTGACGCTCGGCAGTTCGTCGAGCGGCAGTTCCAGGCCGGATTCCACCACTTCCGGCTCGCTGACCACCGGCTCGTCGAGGTTCCAGTTGTCGTCGGAGAGCTGCAGGGCAGCGGGCTCATCTGGTAGCTCAAGGCTGATCTCGTCCGGCGCGCCGCTGAGGGAGGGCAGCTCGTCGAGCGGCAGTTCCAGGCCGGACTCGACTACCTCCGGCTCGCTGGCCAGCGGCTCGTCGAGGTTCCAGTTGTCGTCGGAGAGCTGCGCGACGGCGGGCTCATCCGGCAGTTCCAGCGGCGCCAGCTCGAAGGATTCGCTCTCGGCGGACGGCGCGGGTGTGGCGGAAGGCTCGTCCAGCAGCAGACCGAAATCGGCGGCGGCGTCTTTTTCGGTGTAGCTGGGCAGCGCTTCCGCCAGGTCCCAGTGATCGGCGTCACCCAGCGACAGCCCGGCGTCCACCGACGAATCCAGCGGATGCAGATCGGTGGCTGCGCCGCTCTGTCCATCCTGCACGGACGGCAGTTCGGCGAGCGGGTCGAGGTCCTTCACGCCCGCTGCGGGTTCCGGCAGCGGCTCGCCCAGGTCCCAGTGATCGTTGTCGGCCAGCGGTGCCGGTGCCTGATCGGCGTCCGGAGGGGTATCCAGCACGGGCAACTGCAGCTCGGTATCGCCCGACGGCTGTTCGGCCTCTTCGGCGAACCGGGCCGGGATCGCGTCGCTCTCGTCCGCCGGTTCGGCGGGCAGCAACTCGTCCTCGACCAGCTCTTCGGCTTCGACGGCGAGCAGTTCGATGTCCTGCAGCGGCTCGGCGAGCGCGTTCAGCGTTGCAGTGCTTTCGGCCTCGGCTTCGAGGTCGCCCGGCGGCAGGTCCTGCACCTCATCCGCGGCGATTTCTGCCTGCTCGGCGAGCGATTCGCCCGGCTCGAACGGCAGCATGTCGATGGCTTCGGGCTGCTCGTCGAGCGGCTCGGCAACCAGCAGCGGGACCTCGGCAGCCTCGTCGGATTCGGTCTCCTGCAGCTCTTCGTCGACGGACTGTTCGGCTTCCTCGGCGATGACTTCGATCTCGTCCAGCGGATCGCCCAGCGGGGCGTCGGCGAGCGGCGGAACCGGCAGCACCGGCTTGCGCACCAGCGCGTAACCGAGGTTGCCGAGACTTTCCTCGGCGACGTCGAGGATCATGTCGCCCTGAGCGGCGTGGTCCTCGGACAGGCGCTCGAGGTAGTACTCGACGCTGGTGATGGCGTCGGCCAGGGTGTCCAGGCTCTGCCAGTTCGGCACCGCCTTGCGCGCCAGCAGCTGTTCTTCGATGTAGCGGTTGCAGGCGCGCAGCAGCTCGGCGGCGCGCTCCAGCGGAATCATCGCCAGGCCGCCGCGAACCTGGGTGAGCAGCTCCGGCACGCGGGCCAGGTGCTCGTGGTTCCACTGCGAGGCGATGAACTCGATGATCGCGTCCTTGGCCTGCTCGAGGCCGGTGCGCGCTTCCTTGATCACCAGTTGGTGGATCTGCGCCACGTCGGTGGTCGGCAGGTGGCTTTCCTCGCCACCGCCGTCATCGCTCTGGCCGACCATTCCGGCCAGCGTCGCCTCGACGTAGAGCAGCGCGCCGGCGATGTCCATCAGCGCCGCATCGCTCGGTTCGCCGTTGCCCAGCGCCAGTTGATGGACGACGTCGAGCTGGTCGAGGATGACCTTGCGCGGCTGGCCGAAGCCGAGCATCGCCAGAGTGTCGGCGATCTGCTTCAGCGGCGCCTGCAGGCCGTCGAGTTCGGCCACTGCGCGGCGATCGCTGCGCACGAACAGGTCGAGGCTGTCCTTGACCCGCA
Organism: Pseudomonas sp. UBA5782; assembly: GCA_002418465.1. Classification (GTDB taxonomy): domain Bacteria; phylum Pseudomonadota; class Gammaproteobacteria; order Pseudomonadales; family Pseudomonadaceae; genus Pseudomonas_O. The sequence continues at coordinate 18,883 of DIEE01000055.1, forward strand.
CCAGTTCCTCGCAGAGCGCGGCGACCACCGAGCGCATCGCGTCGCGGTCGGGGCCGGCCAGGCGTGCGCGCTCCTCGTCGACCAGGCCGCTGTCCGGCAGGGCATCGTCGAGGCGGTAGTGTTCCTTCAGCGCGCTGATGCGCGGCGACTGCGCCGGCGCCTTGGCGACATAGAACAGCAGGTTCTTGGTCAGCTCGTCCGGGGCCGCCTGGTTGATGCCTTCGGCGCCCTGTTCGACCAGCCGCTTGAGCTCCTTGTCGACCTGCCGCAGCAGGCCACGCACCGAGGTGCCGTTGGCTACGCCGCCGTTGGACAGGCCTTCGACCAGGGCCGAGGCGATCTGCCAGAGCGCGCCGAGCGGAGCGCCCTGGCACAGCCCTTCGAGTCGCGCGAAAACCCGCGCCATGTAGCCCAGGTTGGTCGGCAGATCCTGGTTGCGCAGCACGCCGACCAGTGCCATCTGCTGCATCTGCCGCAGTTTGCGCAGCAGGGGCAGCAGCTCGGTGTTGCGCAGGCGGTCGAGGGCTGCCTGCGAGACGGCCGGCAGCGCGGACGACAGGTCGGGGGAGAACAGGCTGGTTTCCGAGAGCAGGTTTTCGCCGCGCGCCGCGCGCAGGTCGTTGAGCAGCGGCAGCACCACCATCGGCAGGTCGCGTCGCGCGCTCTGCACGCGCTCCAGATAGGTCGGCAGTTGCAGGATCGCCTGCATCAGCACTTCCAGCGCCTCGCGCTGGTTGGCCACCTGGCCTTCCATCAGGGCCTGGGCCAGGCGCTCCATTTCCTCGGCAAGCAGGGCCGCGCCGTAGAACTCGACCATCTGCAGGGTGCCCTGCACCTGATGCACGTAGGTCAGGCAGAAACGCATGCGCGTGGAATCCTGCGGATTCTCGACGAACGCTTCCAGCGCCTGTCGCGCCTGCTTCAGCGTTTCGGCGATTTCACCCTTGACCCACTCCAGGGCGACATAATCGTGCCGATCACCCATAGCCACTCCAGTCATACGCGTGTGTTACCCCTGCGGGTAAAAGCCAGAACCTGCTCGTCGGCCACCGGTTCCAGGTCCGGATGTTGCCACCCCGCCACCTCGCCGACCCCGATCACCAGCAGGCCACCCGGCGCCAGGCGCTCGGCAAGCCGGTTGAGGATTTCGCGGCGGCGCCAGCGGCGGAAATAGATCAGCAGGTTCTGGCAGAAAATGACGTCCATGCCCGACATCGGCGCCTTGGACAATTCCAGCACATTGAGCCGTGCGCAGCAGACGCGCGCCGCCAGCTCGGCGGAAATCCCGTAGCGCCCGTCGGGCCGGCGGTCGAAATAGCGCACCAGGCGCTCGTCGTCCATCGACTCCAGCCGGCGTTCGTCGTAGTGCGCCTCGCGCGCCTTGCTCAGCGCGCTGAGACTGATATCGGTACCGGTGATGCCGAAATGCTGCGGCCACGGGCTGTCGTGCAACACCTCGGCGGCGGCGATCGCCAGCGAATAGGGCTCCTCGCCACTCGAACAGCCGACGCTCCACAGCGCCCAGGGCGCCTGCATGTCCTGCTGCTCCAGACGCTCGCGCAGGTAACGCTCGAGCAGGTCGAAGGAGGGGCGATGGCGGAAGAAGCGGGTTTCCTGGACCGTCAGGCGATCCAGCAGGTGCGACCACTCGACCGCGCCGCGCGGGCCGTCGACCACCTGCTGGTAGTAGCTGGCGTAATCATCGACGCCCAGCTCGCGCATGCGCGCGCTCAGGTTGGTCTGCAGGAACGGCTGACGCCCTTCGTTGATCACCACGCCGGTGCGTGTTTCCAGCAGCGTGCGCCAGTCGTGGAACTCCGCTGCCGACATCTCCGCCAGGGGTTTCAAGGCCCAGACGCCACTTGGCTGCATACCCTGCCCCTCGCTCATGAACCTTCGCTCCCGTCGGCCGCCCGCACGGACGGTCGACGCTGCTCCACTCAGGCCTGCTCCGCTGCTTCCGGCAGGGTGAAGCCGGATACCGATCGCCGCATCTCACTGGCCATCTTCGCCAGGTTGCCGATGCTGCGCGCAGTCGCGGTGGTACCGGCGGAGGTCTGCGAGGTGATCTCCTGGATCACGTTCATGGTGTTGGAAATATGGCCGGCCGACGAAGCCTGCTGACGGGCGGCGTTGGAGATGTTCTGGATCAGCGCCGCGAGGGTCTTGGATACCTTCTCGATCTCTTCCAGGGCAACCCCGGCGTCCTGCGCCAGGCGTGCACCGCGCACCACTTCGGAAGTGGTCTGTTCCATCGAGATGACCGCCTCGTTGGTGTCAGTCTGGATGGTCTTCACCAGTGCCTCGATCTGCTTGGTCGCGCCCGAGGAACGTTCGGCGAGGCGCTGTACTTCGTCCGCTACCACGGCGAAGCCGCGGCCCGCATCACCGGCCATGGAGGCCTGGATCGCGGCGTTGAGCGCAAGGATGTTGGTCTGGTCGGCGATGTCGTTGATCAGGCTGACGATGTCACCGATCTCCTGGGACGATTCACCGAGGCGCTTGATCCGCTTCGAGGTGTCCTGGATCTGCTCGCGGATGTTGTCCATCCCGGTGATGGTGTTGTGCACCACCTCGTTGCCCTTGTTGGCGATCGCCACGGAACGCTCCGCCACCGCGGTGGACTCGGAGGCATTCGCCGATACCTGGTCGATGGACACGGCCATCTCGTTGATCGCCGCGGAGGCGCCGGCGATTTCCTGCGCCTGGTGCTCCGAAGCTTCCGCCAGGTGCATCGCCGTGGCCTGGGTTTCCTGGGCAGCAGCAGCCACCTGCACGGCGGTCAGGTTGATCGTTTCGACGAGGTCGCGGAGTTGGTCGATGGAGTAGTTGATCGAGTCGGCGATGGCGCCGGTGAAGTCCTCGGTCACCGTCGCGGCCACCGTCAGGTCACCGTCGGCAAGGTCGGCGATCTCGTCGAGCAGACGCAGGATCGCCGCCTGGTTGCGGTCGTTCTTCTCGGCGGTTTCCGCCAGCGTGCGGCGCGTGTCCTGCACCATCACCAGGCCGATGAGGATGATCGCGCCCAGCACCAGCGCGCCGAGCAAATAACCGGCGAGGGTGTTGATGGAGCGGCCCTCGGCCAGGGTGTTGAAGCCATCGGTCAGCGCCGAGGCCTTGTCCAGCAGGGTCTGCGACACGGTGAAGATGGTGTTGGCGGATTCGCGGACCTGGAACAGCTCCGGCGAGGTTTCGAGGATTTCGTCCACCGAACCGGAGACGAACTCGAACAGCTCGGAAATCTCGCCCAGGCGCTCCAGCGCGGCGGCATCGGCGACCTTGGCGATGTTCATCGACGGGTTGCCCTCGAGCATCGCCGTGTGCACCCGACCGAACAGGTTGGCATCGCGGCCGAACATGTCGGCGGCCTGCACCGAATCGGCGTCGCCGGCGAGCACCTTGTTCACCGAGCCGAGGATACGTTCGGCGAGCAGCGACTGCCGCTGCGCCACCGAAACCTGGGCTGCGGGGGCACCGCTCTTGAGCAGGATGTCGACCACTTCCTCGTACTCGACCTGCAGCTGCGGGATGGTCTCGGCGAGGGTCGCGGCCACCTGGTGCAGGGAAAGCACGGTCTGCTCGGAAGCGATGATGGCGTCGGAGTTCTGCCGCAGGCTGTCCCAGTCCTGCTGCACCGCGGCCATCTGCGCCTGCACGGCGGGCGGCGCGCCTGGCAGGCCGGCACCGTCGCCGTCACGCAGGTAGCCCCAGCGTTTCTCGAAGTCGTTGCGCGCGTCCTTCAGCAGGGCGAAGGCCTCAACTGTGCCCGCCGCCGCTTCGGTGGCGTTCTTGGCGATCCGCTGCGACAGCACGCGCAGCTCGCCGGCGTGGCCGAGGTACTCGGTGTCGTGGTTGGTCTGCGTGTTGAGGTAGGCGAAGTTGGCGAACAGCAGCACGATGGAGACGATCAGGACTACGAAGAGCCCACCGATCAGCTTGCTGCTGCGCATACCCGCGAGAAGATTACCGCTCTGTTTGCTCATAACTGGCCCCCGCCTGGACCTACCGCAGATCTAGATTCCCATACACATCAAAGAGCCGGCAGCGCCGGCCCACCAAAAAGCTGTCACATCGCTACGTCGAGAAAACCCTGATGCCGTGCCAGCGCGTGCGGGCTGAACACCAGCCACTCGCGCTCGCGCTGGAACACCCCGTGAATGAAGGGTCGCACCGACTCGCCGAGCCCCGGCAGGCGCTCATCGAAGGTATCCACGGAAAAATGCTGCATGCCGAAAACTTCGTCGACGATCAGCCCGGCGAACACGTCCTGGTGCTCCACCACCAGCACCCGCCGCTGCTTGCGCAGGGGCGACAGCTCGCTGCCGAGGAAACCGCAGAGATCCATGATCGGCAGCAGCCGCCCGCGTACGTTGGCGACTCCTTTCACCCAGGGCTTCACGCCGGGCAGCAGGGTGTGCCGGGGTTCGTGCAGCACCTCGCCGATCTCTCCCATCGGCGCTACGAAGTGCTGTTCACCCATGCGGAAGCCGATGCCGCCCCAGCTCTGTACCGCCTCCTGCTGCGAAGGCAGGCCTACGGCCAGCGCGCGACAGCGCTGATCGATCTCGAGAAGGAGCTCAAAGGGAGCGCGCGCGTCCGCCATGCCGGCCTGACCTTGTCAGCTGCTGAGGGGAAGGACCGGCATCAGCCGGCCAGTACGCTTTCGATGGTTTTGACCAGGGTGTCTTCTTCGATCGGCTTGGTCAGGTAGTCACGCGCGCCCTGGCGCTTGCCCCAGACCTTGTCGGTTTCCTGGTCTTTGGTGGTGACGATGATCACCGGGATGTGATTGGTATCGGCATCCTTGGACAGCTGGCGGGTCGCCTGGAAGCCGTTGAGACCGGGCATGACGATGTCCATCAGCACCACGTCCGGCTTCTCCTGGCGAGCCAGGGCCACGCCGTCCGCGCCGTTCTCGGCCTTCAGGACTTCATGGCCATGCTTCTCGAGCATGGCGGTGAGCTTGTACATCTCGGTCGGAGAGTCATCAACAATAAGAATTCGAGCCATGGTGTCCCCATACGAAAATAGCGGCGTCGACCCAGCGGTCGACGTCAGGAAGCGTGCTCCACCGGAGTGAAGTCGGGTACATGAGCCTTGATCGCGCCTAGCAATTCTTCTTTGCTGAAGGGCTTGGTCAGGTACTGGTCCGAGCCGACTATGCGGCCCTTGGCCTTGTCGAACAGGCCGTCCTTGGAGGACAGCATGATCACTGGCGTGGATTTGAAGGCACTGTTGTTCTTGATCAGCGCGCAGGTCTGATAACCGTCGAGCCGCGGCATCATGATGTCGACGAAGATGATGCTCGGATGGCTGTCGGCGATCTTGGCGAGCGCGTCGAAACCGTCTACCGCGGTTATCACGTCGCAACCCACCTTCTTGAGCAGGGTTTCCGCCGTGCGACGAATCGTTTTCGAGTCGTCGATCACCATCACCTTCAAACCGTCGGAATGCTGTTCCATGTCTGCCCTACCATCGCCTCGGTGAGTCGTTGCCTTGCTATTCCAGTACGCCAGAACCGTGCCGATGACTGGTTGCGACCCGATCGCCGAGCTGTTTTAGCACACTCTCCACATGCAATCTATAAGCCCCGGACGCACAAGGTTTTTCCTTGACCGGGGCGGGTTGCAGCGCCACCCTTGGCGCCTCACGATCCAGCCTGGCAGCGCTTCGTTGCCGCCTCGTTACTACCGCGGAGGATACCCCCACATGAGCGTTCGCCTCGGGATTGTCATGGACCCCATCGCGCGAATTTCCTTCAAGAAGGACAGTTCGCTGGCCATGCTGCTCGCCGCCCAAGCGCGCGGCTGGTCGCTCTTCTATATGGAGCCGCATGACCTCTATCAGCGCAGCGACGTGGCGCGTGCCCGCGTGCGTCCGCTGAAGGTGTTCAACGACCCCGAGCGCTGGTTCGAGCTGGAGGCCGACATCGACATGCCGCTGGGCGAGCTGGACGTGATCCTGATGCGCAAGGATCCGCCGTTCAACAGCGAGTACATCTATGCCACCTACCTGCTGGAGCAGGCCGAAAAGGCTGGCGCGCTAGTGGTAAACCGTCCGCAGAGCCTGCGCGACTGCAACGAGAAACTCTTCGCCACGCAGTTCCCGCAGTGCACCCCGCCGACCCTGGTCGCCCGAAGGGCCGACATTCTGCGGGAGTTCGTTGCCGAACACGGTGACGTCATTCTCAAACCGCTCGACGAAATGGGCGGCGCCTCGATTTTCCGCCATCGCGAGGGCGACCCGAACCTTTCGGTGATCCTCGAGACACTGACCCTGCTCGGCACCCGGCAGATCATGGCGCAGCGTTACATCCCGGCGATCAAGGACGGCGACAAACGCATNNGGGGGGGGGGGGAGCCGGTGGAATACTGCCTGGCGCGCATTCCGGCCGCCGGCGAGACACGCGGCAACCTGGCCGCCGGCGGGCGTGGCGAAGCGCGGCCGCTGAGCGAGCGCGACCGCTGGATCGCCGCCCAGGTCGGTCCGTTCCTGCGCGAGCGCGGGCTGCTGTTCGTCGGCCTCGACGTGATTGGCGACTACCTCACCGAAATCAACGTCACCAGCCCGACCTGTATCCGCGAGATCGACAAGGCCTACGACACCCGCATCGGCGAACGCCTGATGCAGTCGATCGCCGACAAGCTCGGCCGCGGCTGAGGCGGCAACCTCTCGTGAGTTCGTCACGCCGCGGCAAGGGTCGCGGAAAGGCGCGCGGCGCCGGCCGCGTGGACATTTCCGCGACGGCTGTTCAGACTGCGCGCCTACCGCGATCCGCCGATGCCCCGATGAACGCAGCCGCTCTTCCGCCCGCCCTCGAACGCACCGCTGTCCGCCCCGCGGACCGGCTGGGCTTCACCCTGTTCCTCGCCGCCGTGCTGCACATAGCGGTGATCCTCGGCGTCGGCTTCAGCCTCGCCGATCCCGAGCAGATCAGCCGGACGCTGGAAATCACCCTGTCGACCTTCAAGAGCGAGACCAAGCCCAAGGAGGCCGACTTCCTTGCCCAGGACAACCAGCAGGGCAGCGGCTCGCTGGACCACAAGGCGACGCCGAAGACCACCGAGCTGGCGCCGTTCCAGGACACCCAGATCAACAAGGTGGTGCCGCCCAGCGGGCCGAAGGCCACCCCGGCGCCCGCCGAAGCGCCGAAGGCTGCGGTGGCGACCACAAGGCCGAAACCGGAGAAGACCCCGGCCAAGCGCGAAGAGCGCCAGCCGGAGCCCGACCCGGTGCCGCAGAAGGCGCCGGAGTTCGACAGCGCGCAGCTGAGCAGCGAGATCGCCAGCCTCGAGGCCGAGCTGTCCACCGAGCGCGAGCTCTACGCCAAGCGGCCGAAGATACATCGCCTCAACGCCGCCTCGACCATGCGCGACAAGGGCGCCTGGTACAAGGACGACTGGCGCAAGAAGATCGAGCGGGTCGGCAACCTCAACTACCCGGACGACGCCCGTCGCCAGCGCATCTACGGCAGCCTGCGCCTGCTGGTTTCGATCAATCGCGACGGCACGCTCTATGAAGTGCAGGTGCTGGAGTCCTCCGGTCAGCAGGTGCTCGACCAGGCCGCCCTGCGCATCGTCCGCCTGGCCGCGCCCTTCGCACCGTTCAGCGGCGACCTGGCCGACATCGACCGCCTGGAAATCATTCGTACCTGGCGCTTCGAGCGCGGCGACAAGCTGTCCAGCCGCTGACGGCGTGCGCCCACCTTTCACATGTCGTTAGCGCTCGCCCCTTGTGGGTCGAGGAACGAAACCCGAAACTAGGCGACATGAAAATCGACGCACCCAGCTACCTCAAGCATCAGCTCCTGATCGCCATGCCGCACATGGCCGACCCGAATTTCGCGCAGACGGTCATCTACCTGGTCGAGCACAACGACCAGGGCGCCATGGGCCTGATCATCAACCGCCCGAACGGCCTCAACCTCGCCGACGTGCTCGAACAGCTGCGCCCCGACAGCGAGCCGGCGCCGCGCTGCGAGGACATCGCGATCTTCACCGGCGGCCCGGTGCAGACCGATCGCGGCTTCGTCCTGCACCCGGCGGGCGAGATCTACCAGGCCACCGTGGCGCTCGGCGAACTGTCGCTTTCCACCTCGCAGGACGTGCTCTTCGCCATCGCCGAAGGCAGTGGCCCGGCGCAGAGCCTGATCACCCTCGGCTACGCCGGCTGGGAAGCCGGGCAGCTGGAGGCCGAACTGGTCGACAACGCCTGGCTGAGCTGCCCGGTGGATCTCGACATCCTCTTCCAGATACCCGCCGAACGGCGCCTGGACGCCGCCGCCGCGTACCTGGGCATCAACCTCGCGCTGCTCACCTCGCAGGCCGGCCACGCATGAGCGCACCGCGCCTGCTGCTGGGCTTCGACTACGGCACCAAGCAGATCGGCGTGGCCGTCGGCCAGGCGATCACCGGCCAGGCCCGCGAACTCTGCGTGCTCAAGGCGCAAAATGGCGTGCCGGACTGGCAGAAGGTCGAAGCGCTGATCAGGGAATGGCAGCCGGACGCCATCGTCGTCGGCCTGCCACTGAACATGGACGGCACGCCGAGCGAGATGAGCGCCCGCGCGGAGAAGTTCGCGCGGCGCCTGAACGGCCGCTTCAACCTGCCGGTGCACACCCACGACGAACGCCTGACCACCTTCGAAGCCAAGGGCCAGCGCCTGGCCCAGGGTCAGCGCGGCGGCTATCGCGACAACCCGGTGGACGCCCTCGCCGCCGCCCTGCTGCTGGAAGGCTGGCTGGAGCAAAACGCCGGCTAGGACGACGCGCCACGGCGGCCGATCGCCACAACCCACGAATTCTGTACGGAGACCGCCATGAACCTACCCAATCCCGCCGACCTGCTGCCGCAGATGGCCCGCGACCTGCAGCGCCACCTGGCCAATCGCGGCATCGCCGACGCACGCTTCATCGGCATCCACAGCGGCGGCGTGTGGGTCGCCCAGGCGCTGCTCGCCGAACTCGGCAGCGATGCGCCGCTGGGCACCCTGGACGTGTCCTTCTACCGTGACGATTTCAGCCAGAACGGCCTGCACCCGCAGGTGCGCCCGTCGGCCCTGCCGTTCGAGGTCGAGGGCCAGCACCTGGTGCTGGTCGACGACGTGCTGATGAGCGGGCGGACCATCCGCGCCGCCCTCAACGAACTGTTCGACTACGGCCGCCCGGCCAGCGTGACACTGGTCTGCCTGCTCGATCTGGAGGCCGGCGAGCTGCCGATCCGCGCCGACGTGCTCGGCGCCACCCTGTCGCTGGCCCCCGACCAGCGGGTAAAATTGACCGGCCCCGCGCCGCTCGCGCTCGAGTCCAAGACCCTCTCCGCCTCCTGACAAGGCCACCCCCATGCCTATCGCCGCCAAGCGCTCACTGCAGCTCAACGATCAGGGCCAGTTGCGTCACTTCCTCTCGCTCGACGGTTTGCCGCGCGAGCTGCTCACGGAAATCCTCGACACCGCCGACTCCTTCCTCGAAGTAGGCGCGCGCGCGGTGAAGAAAGTCCCGCTGCTACGCGGCAAGACCGTGTGCAACGTGTTCTTCGAGAACTCCACGCGCACCCGCACCACCTTCGAGCTGGCGGCGCAGCGACTGTCCGCCGACGTGATCAGCCTGAACGTCTCGACTAGCTCGACCAGCAAGGGCGAGACGCTGTTCGACACCCTGCGCAACCTCGAGGCGATGGCCGCCGACATCTTCGTCGTGCGGCATGCCGACTCCGGCGCCGCGCACTTCATCGCCGAGCACGTCTGCCCGGACCTGGCGATCATCAACGGCGGCGACGGCCGCCACGCGCACCCGACCCAGGGCATGCTCGACATGCTCACCATCCGCCGCCACAAGGGCGGCTTCGAGAACCTCTCGGTGGCCATCGTCGGCGACGTCCTGCACTCGCGGGTGGCGCGCTCGAACATGCTCGCGCTGAAGACCCTCGGCTGCCCGGACATCCGCGTGATCGGCCCGAAGACGCTGCTGCCGGTCGGCATCGAACAGTACGGCGTGCGCGTCTTCACCGACCTCGCCGCCGGGCTCAAGAATGTCGACGTGGTGATCATGCTGCGCCTGCAGCGCGAGCGCATGCAGGGCGGCCTGCTGCCCAGCGAGGGCGAGTTCTACCGCCTCTACGGCCTCACCGAACAGCGCCTCAAGCTGGCCCATCCGGATGCCATCGTCATGCACCCGGGGCCGATCAACCGTGGCGTCGAGATCGAATCGGCGGTGGCCGACGGCGCCCATTCGGTGATCCTCAATCAGGTCACCTACGGCATCGCCGTGCGCATGGCGGTGCTGTCCATGGCCATGAGTGGCCAGACCGCGCAACGCCAGCTCAACCAGCAGACCGAGGAGCAGCACTGATGCGTACCCGAATCCTCGGCGCCCGCCTGATCGACCCGGCCAGCGGCCACGACGGCGTGACCGACCTGTACCTGGAAGACGGCCGGATCAAGGCCATCGGCGAAGCGCCGGCCGGCTTCGACGCCGAGCACGAAATCGCCGCCCACGGGCTGGTCGCCGCTCCCGGCCTGGTGGACCTTTCCGTCGCCCTGCGCGAGCCCGGCTACAGCCGCAAGGGCAGCATTGCCAGCGAAACCCTGGCCGCCGCCGCCGGTGGCGTCACCAGCCTGTGCTGCCCGCCGCTGACCCGCCCGGTGCTGGACACCCCGGCCGTTGCCGAGCTGATCCTCGACCGCGCCCGCGAAGCCGGTCACTGCAAGGTCTTCCCGATCGGTGCGCTGACCAAGAACCTCGCCGGCGAGCAGCTCGCCGAGCTGGTCGCCCTGCGCGACGCGGGCTGCGTGGCCTTCGGCAACGGCCTGACCAACTTCCCGAGCAACCGCAACCTGCGCCGCGCGCTGGAATACGCGGCAACCTTCGACCTCACCGTCGTCCTGCACTCCCAGGATGCCGATCTCGCCGAGGGCGGCCTCGCCCACGAAGGCCCGACGGCTAGCTTCCTCGGCCTGCCGGGGATTCCGGAAAGCGCGGAGACCGTGGCCCTGGCGCGCAACCTGCTGCTGGTGGAACAGAGCGGCGTACGCGCGCACTTCAGCCAGCTGACCAGCGCCCGTGGCGCGCAGATGATCGGCGAAGCCCAGGCCCGCGGGCTGCCGGTGACGGCGGATGTGGCGCTGTACCAGTTGATCCTCACCGACGAGGCGCTCGCCGAATTCTCCAGCCTCTATCACGTGCAGCCGCCGCTGCGCACCGCCGCCGACCGCGAGGGGCTGCGCGAAGCGCTGAAGAGCGGGGTGATCTCGGCGATCTCCAGCCATCACCAACCGCACGAGGCGGACGCCAAGCTGGCACCGTTCGGCGCCACCGAGCCGGGCATCAGCAGCGTCGAACTGCTGCTGCCGCTGGCGCTGACCCTGGTGCAGGACGGCCTGCTCGACCTGCCGACCCTGCTCGCCCGCCTCAGCAACGGTCCCGCCGCCGCATTGCGCCTGTCCGCCGGCAGCCTCCAGGTCGGTGCCGCCGCCGACCTGGTGCTGTTCGACCCCGCTGCCAGCACCCTGGCCGGCGAGGCCTGGTATTCCAAGGGCGGCAACTGCCCGTTCCTCGGCCACGCCCTGCCAGGCGCGGTGCGCTACACCCTGGTCGACGGCCACGTCTGCTACCAGTCCTGATCGCCCGCAAAAGAAAAGCCCGCCAATCGGCGGGCTTTTTCGTTTCCCTCGCGCCTAGCGCTGGCGCGCGTTGCGCATCGACACCTGATCGTTGAGCGTCCAGAAGTCGTAGAGCACACCGACCAGGAACAGCCCCCCGGTGCACAGGTAGATCAGCCCGGTGATCCATTTGCCCTGGTACATGCGGTGCACGCCGAACAGACCGAGGAAGGTCAGCAGCAGCCAGGCGACGTTGTAGTCGGTCGGCCCGGCGTTGAAGCGCAGGTCGGCCTCGCGGTCCATCGCCGGGATCAGGAAGAAGTCGATGATCCAGCCGACGAAGAACAGGCCGAAGGTGAAGAACCAGATCGTCCCGGTGACCGGCTTGCCGTAGTAGAAACGGTGCGCGCCGGTGAAGCCGAAGATCCACAGCAGATAACCGATCAGCTTGCTGTGCGTGTCCTGTTGTTGCATGGCGAATCCTCTGCAGTGAACCGATTTCAGTGCGCCGACGACCGGGACGGCCGATCGCTTGCAGGCGCAGAACATTGTACGAATACTGTATTTAAATACAGTATTTGGTGCAAATCATGGATATCACCGACAAGCTCATCGTGCTGGCCGATGCCGCCAAGTATGACGTGTCCTGTGCCAGCAGCGGCGCGCCCAAGCGCAGTTCGCGCGGCAAGGACGGCGTCGGCGCCACCGATGGCGCCGGCATCTGCCACAGTTTCACACCGGACGGCCGCTGCGTCGCCCTGCTGAAAATCCTGCTGACGAATTTTTGCCTCTACGACTGCCAGTATTGCGTCAACCGGCGCTCCAGCAACGTCCCTCGCGCGCGCTTCACGCCCGAGGAAGTGGTCCGACTGACTCTGGACTTCTACCGCCGCAACGTCATCAGCGGGCTGTTCCTCAGCTCCGGCATCATCCGCTCCTCGGACTACACCATGGAGCAGCTGATCCGCGTCGCCCAGAGCCTGCGCGAGGACCACGGTTTTCGCGGCTACATCCACCTGAAGACGATTCCCGATGCCGACCCGCTGCTGATCGCCCAGGCCGGGCGCTACGCCGATCGCCTCAGCGTGAACATCGAGCTGCCTACCGAGGACAGCCTGGTGCACCTGGCCCCGGAAAAGAACGGACGCACCATCCGCCAGGCAATGGGCGCGATCCGTCTCGGCGTCGAGGAAGCCGGCAGCGAAGCCCGCGCGCCGCGCTTCGCCCCGGCCGGGCAGAGCACGCAGATGATCGTCGGCGCCGACGCCACCGACGACCGCACCATCCTCGACACCGCGCAGCGGCTGTACGGCGCCTACGGGCTGAAGCGCGTCTACTACTCGGCCTTCAGCCCGATCCCGCAGAGCCCGACCACGGTGCCGCTGCAGGCGCCGCCGCTGCTGCGCGAGCACCGCCTGTACCAGGCCGACTTCCTCCTGCGCGGCTATGGCTTCAATACCGAGGAACTGCTCGCCGGCCCCGGCAACCTGGCGCTGGACATCGACCCCAAGCTGGCCTGGGCGCTGAATCACCGCGCGCAGTTTCCGGTCGACCTCAACCGCGCCGAGCCAATGCTGATCGCCCGCGTGCCCGGCATCGGCGTGCGCAATGCCAAGCGCCTGGCCCTGCTGCGGCGCGAGCGGCGCATCCGCTACGACGACCTGGTGCGCCTGCGCTGCTCGATGGACAAGCTCAAGCCGTTCATCGTCGTGCAGGATTACCGGCCGCGCAGCGACGGCTTCGAATCCACCACACTGCGCCGCGCGCTGAGCGACACACCGGCACAGATGGCGCTGTGGTGATGCGTCTGCTGCGCTTTTCCGGGCGCTTCGCCGACTGGCGCAAGGAGTGCCGCAAGCTGCTCGAGGACGGCGTCGCACCGCATACACTGACCTGGCAGGTGGATAGCGCCTGCGACGACCTGTTCACCGCCGTCGGCGAGGAACCGGCACGCTACGCCGCCACGCGTGCCGCGCCCAAGGTCCCGCGGGAATTGCCGGAGCTGCTGGAAAGCGCCGCCCGCTTTCGCGCGGACGACCGCTGGGCGCTGCTCTACCGCGTGCTCTGGCGCGTCACCGGTGGCGACCGCAGCGCCATGCTCGCCGGCGATATCGACGGCGCCGTACTGCAACGCCGGGTCAAGGCGGTGCGCCGCGAAGCGCACCACATGCACGCCTTCCTGCGCTTCCGCCAGCGCGACGCCGCCCTCGGCGCGCCGCAGTTCGTCGCCTGGCACGAGCCGGCCCACGACGTGCTCGACCTCGGCGCCGAACACTTCGCCGAGCGAATGGGCCGCAGCACCTGGCTGATCGCCACGCCGGACGGCGCCGCCCATTTCGACGGTACCCGCGTGCACTACCAGGAGGACTGCCCGCCCGAACTGCGTGCCTTTGCCGAGGGCATCCGCGACGATGGCGAACGGCTCTGGCAGGCCTACTACGCCAGTACTTTCAACCCGGCACGATTGAACGAAAAAGTGATGCGCGGACACATGCCGACGCGCTTCTGGAAGAACCTCCCGGAAGGTCCGCTGATCGCCGAGCTGATGAGCCAGGCGCGCGCCGGGCAGCAGCGCCTGGCGCAGACCGCCGCGGTCGGCGAACAGGACGGTCGACAGGTGCTGATCGCCCGCGAGAAGGCGCAGCCGCAACGGCCCTTGCCCAGCTCGCTGGACAGCTGCCGCAACTGCGACATCTGGCGCGAAGCAACCCGCGCGGTGCCGGGCGAGGGACCACCGCGCGCGCGGATCATGCTGGTCGGCGAGCAGCCCGGCGATCAGGAAGACCTCGCCGGCAAACCCTTCATCGGACCCGCCGGCCAGGTGCTGGCGCGGGCCCTCGCCGAAGCGGGATTGCAGCGCGCGGATATCTATCTGACCAATGCGGTGAAGCACTTCAAGTGGGAACCGCGCGGCGGCATCGCCGGCCGCGCCGCCACCCGCCTGCACGCCACCCCGAAACCCGCCGAGATCAAGGCCTGCCGCGGCTGGCTGGGCAAGGAGCTGGACGAAGTGCAACCGCAGGTGATCGTCGCCCTCGGCCGCACCGCGCTGGCGTCGCTGCTGGAAATCCACGACCCGCAACGCATCCGCCTGGCCGACTTCGCCGGCAAGCCGTTCGTTCATCAGGGTCGTTGGGTACTGGTGGCGCCACACCCCGCCGCCGTACTGCGCGCCGGAGACGGCGGCGAACAGCGCTTCGCTGAGCTGGCGGAGGCGCTCAGGCAGGCGAGCGAGAGGCAGGTGACCATTGCGACGTAGCGCGGATGCAACCCGCACGGGTGGAGGTAGCTGCAGCGCAACGGTGGATTGAAACCCACCCCCAAGCCGCGATCTCGTAGGCGGGTGCAACCCGCGGCCACGCGCTCCCCAGGTTCACACAAGCGCGGGTTGCACCCGCCTACGGTCTGCCCGCAGGGTTGGCTTCAGCCCACCGAGGGCGTGGCCGGTATCCCACAGAATTCAGGGCAGCTTCAGCCCACCGGCCTGTCGATGCAGCGCGCGCAGGTGTTCGCCAACCAGTTTCAGGTTCGCCTCGCTGTCCTCAAGCTCGCGCCGGCGCTCGGGCAGCAACAGTTCGCGCAAGTCTTTGTCGAGGTCGTCGCTGAGGCTACGCAGGGTTTGCTGGCGGTCGGCGGTCTGTCGTTCCAGGCGCGACCACTCGCTTGGCTGGGGCAGGCCGTAACCCCCTTCGAGCAGCTCCGCCGGGCGACTGAGGAAGCCGCTGTTGAGCAGCATCCGGCCGATGGTGTCGCCGGCCTTGTTCAGCGTCGGGTCGCTGCTCGCCTCGGCGCCCATGTAACGCTGCTTGAGTTCGTCCTGAGCCAGCAGAAGTTGCTGGCGGAACGCGGCCTGCTCGAGCAGCAGCAACGCCGCGCTGGCTTGGAGGTCGGCGCGTTCCAGCCACGGCCGGCGTCGCGCGGCCGGCTGTTTCAGCCAGTCGTCCACTTCCGTCTGCGGCACCGCCAGGCGCTGCTTGATCACCGCGAACATCGCCTGGTAGCGGTCGCGGAACGAATCGAAGCGATAACCCAGGCGCAGCGCCTCCTTCGGATCGTCGAGCACGCTGCGATCGGCAAGGCCGCGACCGGCCAGGGAATCCAGCAAGCCGTTGGGCATGATGCTGTCGAGGCCTTCCAGCTCGCTGCGTCCGGTGCCGCTGCGCAGCAGCTTGAGGGTCTCCACCGCGCAGTTGTTGGAAAGGAAGTAGTAATTGCCGTCATAGCTCCAGTGCAGCTCGGCGGCGCGGCGCACCAGCGCGTCCTGCTGCTCGCGCGGCAAACGCAGCGGAATCGAGGCCAGGCTGCGCAGCTCGACCTTGGTGTATTCGTCGATCACCTGGGCCAGCGGCAGAATGAACAGCCGCGACGGATACACGCCGGTCAGGCCGTCCCAGCTGGACAGCTGGATATCGCCGACGAAGGCGCGGAAGGACAGCACCAGGTGCTGGTCCAGATCCAGCCGGCAGGCCGGCCCGCGTGGGCGCCCCGGCGCGCAGACCACCAGGCGCAGCATGCTGTGGCCCCAGCGGCTGACCCAGTTGTCGTTGGCCTCGGCGAACAGGTAGTCGACCTCGTAGACGCGCTCCGGGTCGAGCTTGCCCAGCGGCGCCTTCTGGTAGTCGCTGCTGGCGTTGAGGTAGGCGAATTCGGCCGGGCATGGCTGGCTGCGCGGCGGCGCCCAGCCGAAATGCTCGCTGAAATAACGCTGCAGCGAGGGGCGCCGGCAGGCGTATTCGGGGTCGAGGAGGAAGTACTCCATGTTCACCGCGACGAACTCG
>DIEE01000056.1:0-18025 GCA_002418465.1 Pseudomonas sp. UBA5782
CGCGGCGGCTACGGGGGTTGGCTGGCGGCGGAGTACCGGCCGAGCGGGGCGACCGTGGATTCCCTCGGCTGGCTGGCGCAGTGGCGTTCAGACCAGGCTGATCTGCCCGGATAACGGCAGCGGCAATTCCGGGCGCTGCTCGAGAAAGCCCTCCAGCTGCGCCATCGGCAGCGGCCGGCAGAACAGGAAACCCTGCATGAAGTCGCAGCCCTGGTCGCGCAGGAAGCTCACCTGCTCCTGGGTCTCGACGCCCTCGGCGACCACCTGCAGGCGCAGCGCGTGGGCCATCGCCAGGATCGCCTGGATGATCTGCCGGTCCTCTTCGGAAGTGGCCAGGTCCTGGATGAACGAGCGGTCGATCTTTACCGTATTGATCGGCAGGCGCTTGAGGTAGGCGAGCGACGAATAGCCGGTGCCGAAGTCGTCGATAGCCAGCGACACGCCGAGCTGGCGGATCTGCTTGAGCAGCGAGATCGCCCGGTTGATGTTGCTCATCAGGGCGTTCTCGGTCACCTCCAGTTCCAGCAACTGCGGCTGCAGGCCGGATTCGCGCAGGGCCTGGTCGACGTCGTCGGTGAGCTGTTCGTGGGCGAGGTTCAGCGCCGAGCAGTTCACCGTGACGATCAGCGGCGGATGGCCGCGCGCCTGCAGTGCGGCGATGTCGTGGCAGGCGCGGCGCAGCACCCAGCCGTCCAGCTCGGTGATGAAGCCGTTGGCCTCGGCGATGCCGATGAAACGGTCCGGCGAGAGCATGCCGTGCTGCGGATGCTGCCAGCGCACCAGGGCTTCGAGTTTGGTGGTGCGGCCGCTGCGCAGGTCGACGATCGGCTGGTAGAACAGCTGCAGCCCCTCGTCGCGCTCCAGCGCCTTGCGCAGGTCTTCCTCCAGCTCCAGCTCGAACGATGCCTTGCTGCGCAGCCGCTCACTGAAGAAAGTGAAGTGGTTGCGCCCGCTGCCCTTGGATTGATAGAGCGCCATGTCCGCGTGCTTGAGCAGTTCCTCGCTGACGTCGCCGTCCTGCGGGAACAGGCTGATGCCGATGCTGGTGGTCATCACCATGCTGCGTCCGGCCAGGGCGATCGGCTCCTTCATGGTCTGCATCACGCGTTGCGCGAGCAGGCGCGCGTCGTCCTCCTGCTCGAGGCTGGCGAGGATGCAGAACTCGTCGCCACCGAAACGCGCGATGGCGTCGCCCTCGCGCACCGCGCTGCGGATGCGCTGGGCGATCACCTGCAGCAGCTCGTCGCCAGCGTCGTGGCCGAGGCTGTCGTTGATCCGCTTGAAGTGGTCGATGTCGAGGAACATCACCGCCATGTCGCGGCGCTGTTCGGCGTGCTCGTCGAGTTTCTCGGCGAACAGCGCGTTGAAGCCGCGGCGGTTCAGCAGGTTGGTCAGTGCGTCGTGGTGCGCGGCCTTCTTCAGCGAGGCCTGGGCGTGGTCGAGCTTGCGCAGCAGCGCGTTGACCCGGCGCAGGTCGCGTTCCTTGCTCTGCAGCTTGCGGTTGGTCCAGGCCGCGCCGAGGCTGATGACGATGATCATCAGCGTGACCAGGCCGATGCTCACGCCCAGTTGCAGGGAATCGTCCGTCGGCTGCAACTGCAGCGGCGTGCCGGCCGGCACCACCAGGGTCAGCGCGCGCATGGCGGTGAAATGCATGGAGAGGATCGCCAGCGCCACCAGCGCGCTGGCACCGAGCTTGAGCAGGCGCTGGCGCGAGGTGGTGCGGCGGCGGAAGTGCGTGGCCAGCAGCAGGATCACCAGCGCGGCGATGATCGCCAGCATCAGCGAGAGGACGAAGAAGCGCGGGTCGTAATGCTGGCTGGCCAGCGAGACGATCGAGAGCATGCCGCTGTAGTGCATCGCGGCGATGCCCAGGCCGATGCACAGCGCTGCGGTCAGGTAGCGGCGCAGCGACAGCGCCGGCTTGCTCAGCGTGTACATGCTCAGCGCGGCGGTGATCAGCGCGATCAGCAGCGAGGCGAGGGTGGCCGGAAGCGCGTAGCGCAGCGGCACCGGCGCGCGGAAGGCAAGCATGCAGAGAAAGTGCAACGACCAGATGCCGCCGCCCATGCACAGCGCGCCCAGTACGCCCCAGGTCAGCCGGCCGCGGCGCTGGCGTGCATGGACCATGCGTTCGGTGATGCCGAGCGTGGTGAAGCCTGCCGCCGTTGCAACCAGCAGGGCGAGCATCACCAGCCAGCCGTTGTGCGTGCATTGCAGCGGCACGATGCCGTCCCTCGGCAGGGTGAACAGGGCTGCAAGACCGAGCGATTCCATTTGTTCGGAACTCCAGGCGAAGGTGCTAGCTGTTGGAGCGGGTGAGAGTTTCTTCGTTCAAATAAACGACGCCAGAGAGTCGTCGTTATATCGCAGTAAACGCAAGGCTGTCGCATTTGCTGACATAACGCCTGCGAATGGTCGCAGACACTGCCGCCGCGGCGTCCTAGATTGCAGTCAAGCGCCTGGGCCGCGGTTTGACCAGGAAGACATAACAACAAGAGAGACCGACCCATGCAGCCCTCCCCGCAAGCGTCGAACGCCTGGCGCATCCTGTTCCTGCTGTTCCTCGCCAATCTGTTCAATTTCTTCGATCGGACCATCCCGGCGATCATCATCGAGCCGATCCGCCACGAATGGGCCCTGAGCGACCTCCAGCTGGGTCTGATCGGCACCGCCTTCACTCTGGTCTACGCCATCGCCGGCGTGCCGCTGGGACGCATGGCCGACACCGGCGCGCGGCGCAAGATCATGGGCTGGGGCCTGGCGGCCTGGAGCGGGCTCACCGCGATCAACGGCCTGGCGTGGAATTTCTGGAGCTTCCTGCTTATCCGCATGGGCATCGGCATCGGCGAGGCCAGCTACGCGCCGGCCGCCAACTCGCTGATCGGCGACCTGTTCCCGGCGCACAAGCGCGCCCGCGCCATGGGCATCTTCATGCTCGGCCTGCCGCTGGGGCTGCTGCTGGCGTTCTTCACCATCGGCGCGATGGTCGAGGCCTTCGACAGCTGGCGCGCGCCGTTCTTCATCGCCGCCGTGCCCGGCCTGCTGCTGGCGCTGTTCATGTTCCTGATCAGAGAGCCGGCCCGTGGCGCCGCCGAAGCGGTGAAGGTGGACACCTCGCCGGTGGAGAAACCGCTGCGCAAGGTGCTGGTGATCCGCACCTTCTGGTGGCTGACGCTGGCCGGGCTGGCGTTCAACTTCGCCACCTACGCTTGCAACTCGTTCATGGTGCCGATGCTGATGCGCTACTTCCTGCTGCCGTTGCAGCAGGCCGCGGTGGCGACCGGAGTGATCGTCGGCGTGACCGGGCTGGTCGGCCTCACGGCGGGTGGCTGGGTGGCCGACCGCTTCCACCAGAAGTCCGAGCGCGGACGGTTGATGTTCGCCGCGGCGAGCATGCTGGTGGCCGCCGTCGCCACCGGCTTCGCGCTGTTCTCCGGGCGCATCGAGATCGGCCTGTTCATCACCGTCTACAGCATCGGCTGGCTGTTCTCATACAACTTCTACACCTGCGTCTACACGGCGATCCAGGACGTCATCGAGCCGCGCCTGCGGGCCACCGCGATGGCCTTGTTCTTCGCCGGCCTGTACCTGCTCGGCGGCGGCCTCGGCCCATTAGTGGTCGGCTTCCTCTCCGACTATTTCGCCCAGGCCGCGATGCACGCCGCCGGCGCCAGCCAGATGAGCGAGGCGTTCAAGGCGGTCGGCCTGCACAACGCCATGTACCTGATTCCCTCGGCACTGTTCGTCACCATGCTCTGCCTGATCCAGGCGATGCGCAGCTTCGCCCGTGACTCGCGGGCGATGCAGGCCGGGCTGGTGGCCGCCGCCCCGGCGCTCTGAGCGGCATGACGAAAAAAGGCCCGCATCTGCGGGCCTTTTTCGTTTCCGAGGGGCGGTGAATCAGCCGGCGACGAGCACGCGGATCGCCTCCAGGCGCAGCGCGGCCTTGTCGAGGCAGGCCAGGCCTTCCTCGCGCTGGTTGCGCAGCGCGTCGATCTCGCTGTCGCGCACGCTCGGGTTGACCGCCTGCAGCGCGACCATGCGCGCCAGCTCTTCGTCCAGCTCGGCCATCAGGCGCTGCTTGGCCTGCTCGACGCGTTCGACGTGACGCGGGCTGATCTTCGCCTCGGCGGCGTTGATCTGCGGGCTGAGCACGTCGCGCTGGGCCTGGATGAACTTGTTGGCGCTGGCTCGCGGCACGCTTTCCAGCTGGTCGTTGAGGGTTTCGAAGGCGACCTTGGAGGCGAGGTCGTTGCCATTGCCGTCGAGCAGGCAGCGCAGCGCCACCGGCGGCAGGAAACGCCCGAGCTGCAGCGCGCGCGGCGCTACCACTTCGCTGACGAAGAGCAGTTCGAGCAGCACGGTGCCGGGTTTCAGTGCCTTGTTCTTGATCAGTGCCACCGCCGTGTTGCCCATCGAGCCGGCCAGCACCAGGTCCATGCCGCCCTGCACCATCGGGTGTTCCCAGGTGAGGAACTGCATGTCCTCGCGGGCCAGCGCCTGGTTGCGGTCGTAGGTCACGGTGACCGCCTCGTCGTCGCCGAGAGGGAAGCTGGCGTCCAGCA
This sequence comes from Pseudomonas sp. UBA5782, assembly GCA_002418465.1. Classification (GTDB taxonomy): domain Bacteria; phylum Pseudomonadota; class Gammaproteobacteria; order Pseudomonadales; family Pseudomonadaceae; genus Pseudomonas_O. Next base: position 4,569 of record DIEE01000056.1, read on the forward strand.
TCTTCTCGCTGGGGCGCAGCACCAGGGCGTTCTCGGAATGATCCTCGCTGTCGATGCCGAAGGCGTCGAACAGCTCTTCCATGTAGATCGGCAGGCTGTACTGGTCGTCCTGCTCGTCGATCGCCTCGACCAGTGCGACGCCTTCGCCTGCGCCGCCGGAGTTCAGCTCCAGCAGGCGGTCGCGGCCGGAATGCAGCTCGCCTTCGAGGCGCTCGCGCTCGGCACGCGCCTCGTCCACCAGCGTCTGCCATTCGCCATCGTCGCCGCCTTCGAGCAGCGGCAGCAGGCGCGGGCCGAACTGGTGCTGCAGGGCGTTGCCGGTGGGGCAGGTGTTGAGGAAGGCGTTCAGCGCTTGGTGGTACCACTGGAACAGGCGCTCCTGGGCACTGTTTTCCAGATAGGGCACGTGCAGCTGGATGACGTGCTTCTGGCCGATCCGGTCGAGGCGGCCGATGCGTTGCTCGAGCAGGTCCGGATGCGCCGGCAGGTCGAACAGCACCAGATGGTGGCTGAACTGGAAGTTGCGGCCTTCGCTGCCGATCTCCGAGCAGATCAGCACCTGCGCGCCGAATTCCTCGTCGGCGAAGTAGGCGGCGGCGCGGTCGCGCTCGAGGATGTTCATGCCCTCGTGGAACACCGTGGCCGGGATGCCGGAGCGCACGCGCAGGGCATCTTCCAGGTCGAGGGCGGTCTCGGCGTGGGCGCAGATCACCAGCACCTTGAACTTCTTCAGCATCTTCAGCGTGTCGATCAGCCACTCGACGCGCGGGTCGAAACGCCACCAGCGCTCCTCGCCGACGTCCGGCTGCGCCTGGTAGCTCAGCTCGGGATACAGCTCGGCCTGCTCGCCGAGCGGCAGCTCCATGTACAGGTCCGGGTTGGCCAGCGGATACGGATGCAGCTGGCGCTCGGGAAAGCCCTGGACGGCGGCGCGGGTGTTGCGGAACAGCACGCGGCCGGTGCCGTGGCGATCGAGCAGCTCGCGCACCAGACGGCCGCTGGCGTCGATGTCTCCGTCGCTGATGGCGGCGATCAGCGCCTCGCCCTCGGCGCCGAGGAAGCCGCCGATGGTGGCCTGCGCGGCGGGCGAAAGACGGCCGTTCTCCAGCAGCTCCTGCACCGCCTCGGCGATCGGCCGGTAGTTGGCACTCTCGGCGCGGAACGCCTCCAGGTCATGGAAGCGGCTCGGATCGAGCAGGCGCAGGCGCGCGAAGTGGCTGTCCTGGCCGAGCTGCTCCGGCGTCGCGGTGAGCAGCAGCACGCCGGGAATCACCTCGGCCAGTTGTTCGACCAGCGAATACTCGGGGCTGGCCTTTTCCGGGTGCCAGACCAGGTGGTGCGCCTCGTCGACCACCATCAGGTCCCAGCCGGCGGCGAACGCGGCGTCCTGCGCCTTCTCGCTGCGTACCAGCCATTCCAGGGAAACCAGGGCGAGCTGGGTGTCCTCGAACGGGTTGCTGGCATCGCTCTCGGCGAAGCGCTCGCCGTCGAACAGCGCCACCTGCAGGTTGAAGCGCCGGCGCATTTCCACCAGCCACTGGTGCTGGAGGTTTTCCGGCACCAGGATCAGCACACGGTTGGCGCGCCCGGACAGCAATTGGCGATGGATCACCAGGCCGGCCTCGATGGTCTTGCCCAGGCCCACTTCGTCGGCCAGCAGTACGCGCGGGGCGATGCGGTCGGCGACTTCGCGGGCGATGTGCAACTGGTGCGCGATCGGCTGCGCACGTGCGCCGCCCAGACCCCACAACGAGGATTGCAGCACGCGGCTCTGGTGTTCGAGGGTGTGATAGCGCAGGGCGAACCAGTTCAGCGGGTCGATCTGCCCCGCGAACAGGCGGTCGCTGGCCAGGCGGAACTGGATGAAGTTGGACAGCTGGGTTTCCGGCAGCGTCTGCGCCTGGTTCTGCGCGTCGAGGCCGTGGTAGACCAGCAGGCCGTCGACGGTCTCGACCTCGCGCACGGTCAGCTTCCAGCCTTCGAAGTGGGTGATTTCGTCGCCGGGCGCGAAGCGCACGCGCGTCAGGGGCGCGCTGCGCAGGGCATACTGCCGAGTGTCACCGGTGGCCGGGTAGACCACGGTGAGCAGGCGACCGTCCTGGGAGATGACCGTGCCGAGCCCCAGCTCTGCTTCGCTGTCGCTGATCCAGCGTTGCCCCGGTTGATACTGCTGCGCCATGCCACTCTCCGTCTGAGAAATCGCTTCGAAAAAGCCGGTTATCTTAACGGAAGGACCGGCGCAGGGCGACGGCACTTGCCGCTTGAGGCGCAGTCGAAGCTGCTGGAAACAGGCTGTCACGACGAAAGGACAGCTGCTTGGCTAAAGGTAGACGGCCGCGGGCCGACAGACATCGCTAAGGAGGGATCGAAGATGCTATCGCCAATAACCCCGACCATGCTGCCGGTCGCCACCCAGCCGGACCCGGTCGTGCCGCGTCCGGCGGTGCCCGTGGTGGCGCCGGTGCAGCAGGCCTCCGCCGAAGATTCGGTGGCGCTGGACCGACGCCATCCGCAGGAAGCCGAGGAGCTGCTGCGCGAGGAGCAGCGTCGTCGTCAACGCCGCGCCTACAGCGCCGCCGAACTGGCTGAGGGCGATGTCGACGAAGCCGATGCCGAAGCGGTGGAAGCCCTGCCGCGCCAGGGGCTGTGGGTGGACGTCGAAGTCTGAGCATGGACCTGTTCGCCGACATGCCGCTGCAGCTGGCCGACGCCGACCTGAGTTATCGGCCGGACTGGCTGGACGGCGACACCGCCGATGCCTGGTTGCAGGCGCTGCTGCGCGATACGCCCTGGGAACAGCCGATCGTCCAGGTGCATGGCCGGCGTCTGCCGGTTCCGCGACTGGTGGCCTGGTACGCCGACCCCGGCGTCCAGTTGAGCTACTCCGGGCTGACCCATCGTGCGCTGGACTGGACGCCGTTGCTGCAGCGCATCCGCCAACGCGTCGAGGCGGCGACGGGGCAGCCGTTCAATGGCGTGCTGATCAACCATTACCGCGACGGCCAGGACTCCATGGGCTGGCACGCCGACGACGAGGGCTACCTGGGACGCGATCCGCTGATCGCCTCGCTGAACCTGGGCGGCGCGCGACGCTTCGACCTGCGCCGCAAGGGGCAGAGCCGCATCGAACATTCGCTGACACTCGGTCACGGTTCGCTACTGGTCATGGGCGGCCCGACACAGCATCATTGGCAGCACCAAGTGGCGAAGACGCGCAAAGCCTGCGCCCCTCGCCTCAACCTGACCTTCCGCTACCTGCTGCCATGAATGACGACGACAAGCTGATCGACTTCGCCGCCGAGCGTGACAAGCGCATTCACGACCTGCGCGACAAGCGCCTGGACGACATGCGCCAGGCCTTCGAGCAGGCGATGCCGCTGGCGAAGAAGAAAAAGCCGAAGAGCAAACCGAAAAAACGCTAGAACCCCCGCCATCCGCGGCCATCGGTCGCTCGCCAAACCACCATTACTTGACTCAGGTCATGCCCCGCCGAGGCCGCCGGGTCGGCATCCTACGCACTTGATTCAAATCAATTTTCCCTGCGTCGAGGGTGACTATCGTGCACCCATCCAAGCATAACGCCCCATCGCAGGAGGCAACCCATGTTTCTAGATGAAGTGGTAATCGCAGGTCTGCTTATCGTTGGACTTTGCGTCGTTTTCTGCACCGGTTTCGGCGTTTTCATCTGGAAAGATTCGCAGAAGCAAAAAGCAAACTGATCCTTCTGTAAACGAGCACGCAAGGCACTTGGGGCGACTTCGGTCGCCCGTTTTTTTGCCTGCAGAAAAGTGCCTTGATCAGCTTGGCATGCGACAGCCATTGGTTTGGCTGGGCAACGAAGCCATCCGCAAGACCTTCTCCCGCCTTCCGATCTCGCCCATGCGGCGGGATATTTCCGAAACACCGCCGGCGACTGGCGAAAACCTCTCCAGCGAGCCAAACATCGATTCGCTCGGCTGCCTTCCGTTGCAATCCGATCAGCCCGCCATTCGTTCGATCTTCGCCGGGGTGCGCTGCATCAGCACCTTGCCGTGGCGGATCGAGACCAGCGCGTGGCCCTGGCTGCGGATCATCTCGTAGTCGCTGGGTGCGGAGAGGATCAGCAGGTTGGCCGGGCGGCCGGCTTCCAGGCCGTAGCGCTCGCCCAGGTTCAGCGTGCGCGCGCTGTTGTCGGTGATCAGGTCGAGGCCACGTTGCAGGTCGTCGTAGCCGAGCATGTGGCAGATGTGCAGGCCGGCTTCGAGGATGCGCATGATGTTGCCGTTGCCCAGCGGGTACCACGGATCGACGATGGAATCCTGGGCGAAACAGACGTTCATCCCGGCGCGGTCGATCTCCGCGACCCGCGTCAGGCCACGGCGTTTGGGGTAGGTGTCGAAGCGGCCCTGCAGGTGGATGCTTTCGGTGGGGCAGGAGATGAAGTTGATCCCTGACATCTTCAGCAGGCGGAACAGCTTAGAGCAGTAGGCGTTGTCGTAGGAGCCCATCGCCGTGGTGTGGCTGGCGGTGACGCGCTCGCCCATGCCGCGCACGCGGGCTTCCTCGGCCAGCACTTCGAGAAAGCGCGAGTGCGGGTCGTCGGTTTCGTCGCAGTGCACGTCCACCAGGCAGCCGTTGCGCTCGGCCAGGTCCATGAGGAACTTGATCGAGCTGACGCCCTGGTCGCGGGTGTTCTCGAAGTGCGGGATGCCGCCGACCACGTCCGCGCCGATCACCAGCGATTCCTCCATCAGCGCGCGGCCGTTGGCGTAGGACTCGATGCCCTCCTGCGGGAAGGCGACGATCTGCAGGTCGATCAGATGGCGGGTTTCCTCGCGCACCTCGACCATCGCCTTGAGCGCGGCGAGGGTCGGGTCGGTGACGTCGACGTGGGTGCGCACGTGCTGGATGCCGTGGTCGACCAGCATGTCGATGGTCTTCTTCGCCCGCGTCTTGCTGTCCTCGTGGGTCACCAGCGCTTTGCGCTCGGCCCAGCGCTCGATGCCCTCGAACAGCGTGCCGCTCATGTTCCAGGCCGGCTCGCCGGCGGTGAGGGTGGCGTCCAGGTGGATGTGCGGCTCGATGAAAGGGGCTGTCACGAGGTTGCCGGCGGCGTCGAGGTCGCCGGGGTTGGCGAGGCTGCTGGCGGCCTGGGCCTGGATCGCGGCGATACGCTCGCCGCTCAGCTCGATGCGGTACAGGCCGTCTTTTCCGCGCAGGCGGGCGTTGACGATATTCATGCGGGGCTCCTTGGATTGCGGGGCGACGATAGGCGCCAGATCATCAGCGCCACGGCGATATTCAGGCGCTGGTGTGGGTCGTCGAACGAACAACCGGTCAGCGCTTCGATGCGTTGCAACCGGTAGCTCAGGGTGTTGCGGTGTACGGCCAGGCGCTGCGCGGCCAGGGCCAGGTTGCCGTTCTCGTGGAACCAGGCCTCCAGGGTCGGCATCAGCACCGGCTCATGGCGCGAATCGTCGCCGATCAGCGCACCGAGGGTGGTGTCGACGAAGCGGTCGAGCAGCTTGCGGTCGCGGATCGCGCCGAGCAGTTCGAGCACGCCGAGTTCGTTGAAACAGCATAACCCCAGGCGTTCCGGGAAGGATTGCGCGGCGACCAGCGCCTGGCGCGCCTCGCCGAGGCCCAGGGCGTAGCCGGACGGGCCATGGCCGCCGGCGCTGAGGCCGAGGAACAGCCGCAGCGGTTCGAGCGCCTGGTTGAGTTCGTCGAGCAGGGTGGTCATCAGCCGGCGGTTGAGCTGTTCGGCGGGCGCGTCGGCGGCAGGCAGCAGGGCGACCCAGTGTTCGCCCTGGCAGACCAGTGCGAGCGGCTGGCCGAGGTCGTTCAGGGCCTGCTCCAGGCGTCGCTGCAGGCGCTGACGACTGGCCTGCAGGGCGCGTTCGGCGTCCTGCAGGTCGTCGCCGGCGAACAGCCGTTCGCTGTTTTCCAGCTTGAACAGCGCCACCTGGCGCGGCACCGCCAGCGGCAGGCGCAGCGTCTCGGCACGCTGGATGAGCACGTCGAGGGACTGGTAGTCGCCCTCCAGCAACTGCTCCAGCACGTGCTGGCGCGAGCGCCCGAGCATCTGTTCCTGGACCAGCGCGGTGCCGATCGCCTGGGTCACCACCACCATCTTCAACTGGTAGGGCTGCTCCAGCAGCGGCACGCCGAGGCGTTCGGCCTCGGCGATCACCGCCTCGGGAATCTGCCGGATGAATTCCTCGCCGGTGAGGATGACCACCCCGGCGACCACCCGCTGCTGGGCTTCGCGCACCAGTTGCAACAGGTTGGCCTCGTCGCGCGGGTGGTTGATGCCGGTGACGAAGATCAGCTCGCCGCCCATCACCCAGTCGGCGATGCCCTCGTTCTCGGCCACGTAGGGCCAGCGCACCGGGTTGTCGAGCCCCGCCGCGCCGGCGCGCAGGTGCATGCTCTCCAGGCCGGGCAGCGCGAGGGCGTCGGCGATGGTCAGGCTCATCAGCGGCGGTCCTGGCGGATGTACGGCTGGCCGAGCGCCGCCGGCTCGGCGCTGCGTCGCGCCCGCGAGCAACTGGCGACCACCAGCACGATGATGGTCAGCACATAGGGCAGCATGCCCATCAGGTACACCGGCGCATCGAAGCCGCTGGCCTGCAGGCGTGGCAGCAGCGCTTCCACCGCGCCGAAGAGAAAGGCGCCGAGGATCGCCCGCAGCGGGTCCCAGCGCGCAAAGATCACCAGCGCCAGGGCGATCCAGCCGCGCCCGGCGGTCATGTTCTCCGCCCACATCGGCGTGTAGGCGAGCGACATGTAGCCACCGGCGAGGCCGGCCATGGCGCCGCCGAACATCACCGCCAGGGTGCGCACGCGCAGTACCGGCAGGCCCATGGCGCTGGCCGCGTTGGGGTTCTCGCCGACCGCCTGGATGATCAGGCCGACGCGGCTCTTGAGGATCACCCAGGCGACCAGGGCGAACAGCGCGAAGGACAGGTAGACCAGCAGGTCCTGGCCGAACAGCATGCGCCCGAGCAGCGGGATTTCGCTGAGCAGCGGGATCGCCACCGGCTCGAAGCCGGCCAGCGGCTTGCCGACCCAGGCGGCGCCGATGAACGACGACAGGCCGACGCCGAAGATGGTCAGCGCCAGCCCGGTGGCGACCTGGTTCGACGACAGGCCGAGGGCGACGAAGGCGAACAGCAGCGAGAGCAGCACGCCGGCGAGGCAGGCGAACAGCACGCCGAGCCAGAGGCTGCCGCTGGAGAAGGCGACGATGAAGCCGATCACCGCGCCGAACAGCATCATGCCTTCCTGGCCGAGGTTGAGTACGCCGCTCTTCTCGCACACCAGTTCGCCGAGGGCGACCAGCAGCAGCGGTGTCCCGGTGCGCACCATGGCGTAGAAAATATTGGTCAGCAGATCGATGTCCATGGTTACTCCGCAACGGATTCGTAAGGGGCGACGGGCAGGCGCATCACGCGGCTGCCTTCTGCAGCGCCGCGCGCTTGGCCCATTTCAGCTTCAGCCGCGGGCGATAGAGGATCAGCACGTCGCAGGCGAGCAGGAAGAACAGCACCATGCCCTGGAACAGCTGGGTGATCGATTGCGGCAGGTTAGCGGCCATCTGCGCGTTCTCGCCGCCGAGGTAGAGCAGCGCCATCAGCAGGCCGGCGAAGAGGATGCCGATCGGGTTCAGGCGGCCGAGGAAGGCCACGGTGATCGCCGCGTAGCCATAGCCCGGCGACACCTGCGGCACCAGCTGGCCGATCGGCCCGGTGACCTCGCCGACCCCGGCCAGGCCGGCCAGGCCGCCGCTGATCAGCAGTGCCAGCCACACCAGCCGGCGCTCGCGGAAGCCGACGAAGCCGGCGGCGCGCTTGTCCAGGCCGAGCACCTTGATCTGGAAACCGACGAAGCTCTTCTGCAGCAGCACCCAGACCACCACCAGCGCCAGCAGGGCGAAGTAGATGCCGGCGTGGATGCGGCCGTCCTCGAACACCGCCGGCAGCCGGCTGGCGTCGCCGAAGGTCGCCGACTCCGGGAAGTTGTAGCCGCCCGGGTCCTTCAGCGGACCGTGGACGAAGAACAGCAGCAGGTTCAGGGCGATGTAGTTGAGCATGATGGTGGTGAGGATTTCGTTGGCGTTGAAGCGCGTGCGCAGCCACGCCGCCAGCCCGCCCCAGGCCGCGCCGGCGAGCGTGCCGGCGCAGAGCACCAGAACCAGCGCCCAACGGCTTTCCCAGTCGATGATGTGTACTGCCACGGCGCTGCCGGCGAGGGCGCCGATCAGCAACTGGCCTTCGGCGCCGATGTTCCAGATGCGCGCCTGGTAGGCCACCGCCAGGCCGAGCGCGCAAAGCAGGATCGGCAGCGCCTTCACCAGCAGCTCGGAGATGCCGTAGAAGTCGGAGATCGGATCGATCAGCAACACCTTGAAGGTTTCCAGCGGCGGATGACCGAGGATGGCGAACAACAGTGCGCCGCTGGCCAGGGTCAGCACGCCGGCGAGCAGCGGCGACAGCCAGAGCATGGCGCGGGACTGGCGACCGCGGGGTTCTAGGGATAGCAACATGAGTCGGTCTCGTCAGGCGTTGGTTACGGGTTCGAATTCGCCGGCCATCCAGCGACCGACTTCCACCGGCGTGGTCTGCGCGGTTTCCGCCAGCGGCGACAGGCGACCGCTGCACAGCGCACCGATGCGGTCGCTGATCTGGAACAGTTCGTCGAGGTCCTCGGAGATCACCAGGATCGCCGCGCCGGCATCGCGCAGGGCGATCAGCGCGCGGTGGATCGCCGCCGCCGCGCCGACGTCGACGCCCCAGGTCGGGTGCGCCGCCACCAGCAGTTTCGGCTGCTGGAGGATTTCCCGGCCGAGGATGAACTTCTGCAGGTTGCCGCCGGACAGGCTGCGCGCGGTGGTGTGCGCGTCCGGGGTCTTCACCGCGTAGTCGGCGATGATCTTGTCGGCGAAGGCCATCACCTTGCCGTGGTTGATCATGCCGGCGCGGGTCAGGCCCCTCTGGAAGCCGGTGAGCAGGGCGTTGTCGGCCAGGCTCATGTCCGGCACCGCGCCGTGGCCGAGGCGTTCGGCGGGGACGAAGGCCAGGCCGAGCTGGCGGCGCGCGTCGGGATGCAGGTTGGCCATCGGCTGGGTGTCGAGGGTGATGCGCTCGCGCTCGGCGGAGGGCAGTCGCACTTCGCCGGAAAGCAGCGCCAGCAGCTCGTCCTGGCCGTTGCCGGCGACCCCGGCGATGCCGACGATCTCGCCGCTGCGCACTTCCAGGCGGCACTGCGCCAGGGAGGTGCCGAACGGGTCGGCGTTGTGCCAGTTGAGGTCGTCGACGCGCAGCCGGGTGAGGCCGCCGTGTACTTTCGGATAGCTCGCTTCCAGGCCTTCGGCGGCGCCCACCATCAGCCGCGCCAGGTCCATGTCCGAACATTCGCTCGGCACGCAGTGGCCGGACACCTTGCCGCCGCGCAGCACGGTGGCGCTCTGGCAGAGCGCGCGCACCTCGCCGAGCTTGTGGCTGATGAAGAGGATGCTGCAGCCCTCCGCCGCCAGATGACGCAGGGTGACGAACAGCTCGTCGGCCTCCTGCGGGGTGAGCACCGAGGTCGGCTCGTCGAGGATCAGCAGCTTGATGTCCTGCATCAGGCAGCGAACGATTTCCACCCGCTGGCGCTCGCCGATCGACAGGCTATGCACGAGGCGGTGCGGCTCCAGGGCCATGCCGTAGCGCTGCGACACCTCGCGGATGCGCGGTTCCAGCTGCTTCGGCGTGCCGGCCGCGGCGCCCATCGCCAGGGCGATGTTCTCCGCCACGGTGAGCGTCTCGAACAGCGAGAAATGCTGGAACACCATGCCGATGCCGAGCCCGCGCGCCTGTGCCGGATCGCGCATCTTCAGCGGCTCGCCGTGCCATACGATCTCGCCCTCGTCCGGCTGGGTGACGCCGTAGATGATCTTCATCAGCGTGCTCTTGCCGGCGCCGTTCTCGCCCAGCAGCGCGCGGATCTCGCCGGGCTGGATGCTCAGCTCGACGTGGTCGTTGGCCACGGTGCCGGGGTAGCGTTTGGTGATGCCACGCATCTGCAGGCGCGGCGTGGAAGCGGTGTCGAAGGACATGGCGGATCCAATGGGAAGCGGGATGGGCTTGTCGAAAGCAAAAACCTGGCCAGTGGGTCAAGTTTTGTCAAAAGGCCACTATCGAGAGGCTCGGCGAAGGCATTCGGCGGCGTCTGGACGGCGGTCGGGCAGGGTGCCCGGCAATTTCAGTGCAATAAAAAGGCCGGCGCTGAGGCCGGCCTGATTATCTGTCATCGCACCATCGAGGAGCGAGGACGTCGTCTTTCGGTGCGGCGGATCACCACACGCCGTCGTGCAGCTCCGCGCTTTCCTCCTCGAGCAGCGGGCCGATCACCTCGACCTTGCGCTGGCCGGCGTCGAACACCACGCGGCACGGCAGATCCAGCGTCGGGTTTTCCGGATGGTTTCCGGTGATGCGCTTGAGGCGCGCCTCGGACATGCCGTAGACGACCCGCCCGAGCCCCGCCCAGTAGGCCGCGCCGGCGCACATCGCGCAGGGTTCGGCGGAGGTGTACATGCTGCAGTTGGCGAGGAACTCCGGGCTGTAGGTGGTGCTCGCGCGGGTCATCAGCACGCGCTCGGCGTGGCCGGTCATGTCGTGGTCGGGCATGTAGGCGTTGCCCTGTTCCATCAGCACTTTGCCGTCGGCGTCGACCAGGATCGCGCCGAAGGGGTGGGCGCCGTTTTCGTGGGCGCGGCGGGCGACGTCGAAGCTTTTGCGCAGCAGGGTTTCGTGATCGGTCATGTCATTGGCTCTTCTTGGGCAGGCTCCAGGCGAACAGCAGGCGCTGCGCCAGGCCGACCAGCTGGAACAGGATCAGGCTGATCAGCACCAGCATCACCAGCGCGGCGAACGCCTGCGGGACCTGGAACAACGAGGTGGAGAAGTTGATGAAATAGCCCAGGCCGTTCTCCGCGGCGACGAATTCGGCAACCACCGCACCTATCACCGCCAGGGTGATGGAGATGCGCAGGGCGGCGAAGATGTGCGGGATGGCGTAGGGCAGGCGGATGTTGCGGTATTCGCGCAGGCGGCTGGCGCCGAGCGACTGCGACAGTTCGATGAGCTCGGCGGGGGTCGACTGCAGGCCGGTGACGGTGGACACCACGATCGGGAAGAAGGCGATCAGGAAGGTAATGAACACCCGCGGCAGGTCGCCGGCACCGAGCACCACGACGATGATCGGCGCCACCGCGACGATCGGCGTCGACTGCACCACCACCAGCAGCGGATAGAGCGTGCGCGACAGCGCCTTCGATGCCGACAGCGCGATCGCCAGCGGGATGCCGATCAGGATCGACAGCCCGTAGCCGAGCAGGCTGACCTTCAGCGTGGCGAGGATGTGCCCGGCCCAGGTGCCCGGTGCGACCTTCAGTGCGGCGCCGGCGATGGCGCTGGGCGAGGGCAGCACGAAGCCGGGAATGGCGAACAGCCGGCAGGCCGCTTCCCAGAGCACCAGCAGGGCGATGACGGCACACAGCGGGGCGAGCCCGTCCTTCCAGCGCGCCGCCACCTCAGAGCCCGACGACACGGGAGAAGACCTGGCGGCGGATGTGGTTGGCGAGCTCATGGAAGCGTGGCTCCGTCAGGGTGTCCAGGGACCGCGGGCGCGGCAGGTCGACCTCGATGATCTCGCGCACCCGGCCCGGCCGCGCCGACATCACCAGGATGCGGTCGGCCAGCAGCAGCGCCTCGGGAATCGAGTGGGTGATGAACAGCACGGTCTTCGGCCGCTGCGTCCAGATGTTCAGCAGCTCCAGGCTCATCTCGTCGCGGGTCAGCGCGTCGAGCGCCGAGAAGGGTTCGTCCATCAGCAGGATTTCCGGGTCGTGCAGCAACGCGCGGGCGATCGCCGCGCGCTGCTGCATGCCGCCGGACAGCTCGTCCGGGCGCTTGTCGGCGAACTCGGCGAGGCCGACCATCTGCAGCAGTTCGCCGGCGCGCTGGCGCTCCTGCGGTGTCACCCGACCGTACTTGTGCTTCATCGGGAAGGTCACGTTGTCGGCGATGCTCAGCCAGGGCAGCAGCGTCGGCTTCTGGAACACGATGCCGATCTCCTCGCGCGGGCCGTTCACCGGCAGGCCGTAGATCTGCACCTGTCCGGAGGTCGGCTTGACCAGCCCGGCGAGCACCCGCAGCAGGGTGCTCTTGCCGCAGCCCGACGGGCCGATCACGGCGACGAACTCGTGCCGGCCGATGCTGAAGTCGACATCCTCCAGTGCCACCACCCGGCTGCCGTCGGAGGCCGGGAAGACCTGGCCGACGTGCTCGAAGCGGATGCTTGGGCGGGCGTCGGCAACCTGCTCGGCGGCTTCGCTCACTTGGAGAAGCGCCCGTCGATGGCGCTGACCGGGTCGAGCGTGTCCAGCGGCAGGTTCTGCGACTTGGCCACCCATTCCCAGGTGGTGTTGAGCAGCGTGGTGTCGAAGGTCTTCTTGCCGACCTTCTCGCTGACCGGGTTGTCGATCAGCGGCAGCGAGGCGCGGTACTGGGCTTCGGCCTGGGCCTCGTCGATTTCCGGGACCATCGCCTTCAGCGCGGCAGCGGCGGCGGCCGGATCGGCGACGGCCATGTCCTCGGCCTTCTGGTAGGCGCGGACGAAGCGCTCGGCAACGTCCGGGTTGGCATCGACGAAGCGCTTGGAGGCCATCAGCGACAGGCCGTAGCCGTCGAAACCATAGTCCGACCAGGGCAGCACACGAAGTTTCTTGCCGGTTTCGGCGAGGGCCTTCTCGAAGCCCGGTGCGACGGTCACCCAGTTCAGCGTGGCCTGCACCTTGCCGGTGGCGAGCATGGCGGTCATTGCGCCCGGATCGACCTTGAGCAGCGCGATGGCGTCGGCGGCGATGCCGTTGTTGGCGAGCACCAGCGGCCAGGTGACGTTGGAGGCGGAGAAGGTCGGCGTGGCGACCTGCTTGCCGACCAGGTCCTTGATGCTGGCGATGCCGCTGTCCTCGGTGGTGAACACCGCGTCCGGCTGGCGCGTGTAGATCGGCGCCAGCGCCACCACCGGCACTTCGCCCTGGGCGCGCGCCTGCAGCAGCGAGGGCAGGCTGGCGGAGCCGAAGTCGGCGCTGGCGGTGGCCAGCTTGGTGACCACGTCGCTGCCGCCGCGGGCGCTGCCGATTTCCACCTCGATGCCTTCGGCGGCGAACAGACCCTTCTGCACGCCGAGGTAGATCGCGGCCTTGTCGCCGGCCGGCAACCAGTCGTTCAGCCAGCGCACCTTGTCGGCGGCCTGGGAGGTGCCGGCGAAGGCGAACAGCCCGGCGGCGAGCAGCGCGGCTTTGAGCGGGGAGAACGTCATGGGGGTGAACTCCTGAAGGAAGGGCGGTTGTTCATGCAAGAAACGAATCGGTTTGCGCGAAGAAGCCGAGCAGAGCGCCGGCCAGTTGATCCGGCGCAGCCAGTTGC
>DIEE01000056.1:18047-18209 GCA_002418465.1 Pseudomonas sp. UBA5782
AGCCAGGCTGACCACCTCGGCGCCGGGCACCCGTTGCTGCATGCGGCGTTGCGCGGCGAGCGTCACCGAGCGGTCGGCGCGCGCCTCGATGTACAGACGCGGCAGGCGGCCGAAGCGTTCCGCCGTCCACGCCACGCTGACCTGGCGGCCGCCGTCGGGCTG
>DIEE01000188.1:0-7203 GCA_002418465.1 Pseudomonas sp. UBA5782
GGAGCGCGACGCCCAGGGCGCCGGCAACTGGGAACAGGTCGGCCACCCGCCGCCGGCTGCCGCGCAAGCCAACGGCGAGGCGCCGTCCTCCGCGCCGTCCTCCGACGCCGCCGAGCAGAGCGCCGAGGCGCCGGCCGAACCGCTGAAACTGGACATCGACAGCCTCAGCGTGAAGAACGCCCGCGTCGCCTATCACGACGAACGCAACGGCCAGCAGTTCAGCGCCGAGAGCATCGAGCTGAGCACCGGCGCGATCCGCGAGGGCAGCGACATCCCCTTCAAGCTCAGCGCCTTCTTCGGCAGCAACAAGCCGGTGATGCGTGCGCGCACCGAGCTGCAGGCCGATCTGCGCTTCGACCGCGCGCTCAAGCGCTACCAGCTGGGCAACGCCAGGCTGTCCGGCGAAGCCTCCGGCGAGCCCCTGCAGGGCAAGACCCTGACCTTCAGCGCCCAGGGCGAACTGCTCGCCGACCTCGCCGCGCAGATCGCCGAATGGAACAGCCTCAAGCTGACCGCCAACGGCCTGCGCGCCATCGGCGACCTCAAGGTGCGCGACCTGGAATCCGATCCCAAGCTCAGCGGCGGCCTGTCCGTCGCCGAGTTCAACCTGAGGGAATTCCTCGACGGCATCGGCCAGCAACTGCCGCCGATGGCCGATGCCGGCGCACTGGGCAAGGCCGAACTGGCCACGCGCCTGAACGCCACCCAGAACAGCATCGCGCTGGACGACCTGACCCTGAAACTCGACGGGGGCAACTTCAACGGCGCGATCGCCGTGACCGACCTGACCAAACGGGCGCTGCAGGTACAGCTCAAGGGCGACCGCCTGGACCTCGACCGTTACCTGCCACCGACCTCCAGGGACAGCCAGGCCGCCAGCGCCGCACGCCAATCGGAAGTCAACGACAGCGTTGCCGCCGCCGGCCGCGGCACCAGCGAGCTGCCGGAGAAACCGTCCCAGCAGGCCTGGAGCGACGAACCGGTGCTGCCGCTGGAACAGCTGCGCAAGCTCGACGCCAGGGTCGACCTCAGCCTCGGCCTGCTGACCCTGGAAAAACTGCCGATCGCCAACGCCTCGCTGAAGGTCAGCGGCAAGGGCGGCCTGCTCGCCGTCGACGAACTGCGCGGCGATCTGCATGACGGTCGCTTCGACGCCAAGGGCCAGTTCGATGCACGCCAGCCGGAAGCCCAGCTGAGCCTGACCAGCCACATCGCCCGCGTGCCGGTGGAGAAGATCCTCCAGCGCAACGGCGAGGCGACGCCGATCCAGGGCCTGCTCGACCTGAATGCCGACCTGCGCAGCCGCGGCAACAGCCAGAAGGCCTGGATCGAAGGCCTCAACGGCACCGCCAGCTTCACCCTCAACGACGGCGTGCTGGTCGACGCCAACCTCGAACAGCAGCTGTGCATGGCCATCGCCACGCTCAACCGCAAGTCGCTGTCCAGCGAGCCACGCGGGCGCAACACGCCGTTCGAGCAGCTCCAGGGCAGCCTGACCTTCCGCAACGGCGTGGCCAGCAACCCGGACCTCAAGGCGCGCATTCCCGGCTTGCGGGTCAACGGCGACGGCGACCTCGACCTGCGCGTGCTGGGCATGGACTACCGCGTCGGCATCGTCATCGAAGGCGACAAGAGCGAGATGCCCGACCCGGCCTGCCAGGTCAACCAGCGCTATGCCGACATCGCCTGGCCGCTGCGCTGCCGCGGCCCGCTGGAACTGGGCGCCAAGGCCTGCCGCCTGGACAAGGACGAAATGGGCAAGGTCGCCGCGCAACTGGCCGGCGACAAGCTCAACCAGAAGATCGAGGAAAAGCTCGGCGACAAGGTCAGCCCGGAACTCAAGGACGCACTCAAGGGGCTGTTCAAGCGATGAGTCCCGAGCAGTTCTCCGCGGCGGTGCTCGACTGGTACGACCGCCACGGGCGCAAGGACCTGCCCTGGCAACAGGGCGTGACGCCGTATCGGGTGTGGGTGTCCGAGATCATGCTGCAGCAGACCCAGGTCGCCACCGTGCTGGAGTACTTCGGCCGCTTCATGCAGGTGCTGCCCAACGTGCAGGCCCTGGCCGAGGCGCCGGTGGACGAGGTGCTGCACCTGTGGACCGGGCTGGGCTACTACAGCCGTGCGCGCAACCTGCAGCGCACGGCGAAGATCGTCGTCGAGCAGCACGGCGGCGAATTTCCGCGTGACGTGGCGGCGCTGGCCGAACTGCCCGGTATCGGCCCCTCCACCGCCGGCGCCATCGCCAGCCTGAGCATGGGCCTGCGCGCGCCGATCCTCGACGGCAACGTCAAGCGCGTGCTGGCGCGCTACACCGCGCAGAGCGGCTACCCCGGCGAACTGAAGATCGCCCGCCAGCTGTGGAGCGCCGCCGAGCGCTTCACCCCGCAACAGCGCGTCGGCAATTACACCCAGGCGATGATGGATCTGGGCGCCACGCTCTGTACCCGCAGCAAGCCAAGCTGCCTGCTCTGCCCGCTGCGCAGCGGTTGCCGCGCCCATCTGCTCGGCCGCGAGACCGATTTCCCCACCCCCAAGCCGCGCAAGGAGTTGCCGCAGAAGCGCACGCTGATGCCACTGCTGAGCAACGACGAAGGCGCCATCCTGCTCTACCGGCGCCCCGCCAGCGGTCTCTGGGGCGGTCTCTGGAGCCTGCCCGAGCTGGACGACCTGCAGGCGCTCGAATCCCTCGCCTCGCGGCATTTCCTGCAACTGGGCGAGCGTCGCGAGCTACCCGGCCTGGTCCACACCTTCAGCCATTTCCGCCTGGCCATCGAGCCCTGGCTGGTCAAGGTCGAGAGCATGTCCCACGCCGTGGCCGAGGCCGACTGGCTCTGGTATAACCTCGCCACCCCGCCGCGCCTGGGCCTCGCCGCCCCGGTGAAGAAACTGCTGAAACGCGCGGCCGACGAGCTGAACGCAGGAGAAACCCCATGACCCGCACCGTGATCTGCCGCAAGTACAAGCAGGAACTGCCCGCCCTCGACCGCCCGCCCTACCCCGGCGCCAAGGGGGAAGACCTGTTCAACAACGTCTCGAAGAAAGCCTGGGACGAGTGGCAGGCGCACCAGACCATGCTGATCAACGAGCGCCGGCTGAACATGATGAACGTCGAGGATCGCAAGTTCCTGCAGGCCGAGATGGACAAGTTTCTCTCCGGCGAGGACTACGCCCAGGCCGAGGGCTACGTCCCGCCCAGCGCCTGAGCGAAAACGTAAGCGCCCGTTCTGATTAAATATTTTTCTTCACCTCGCTTGACAGGGCAAAGCCAAATCCGTTTAATTGCGCCCCGTTGCCCAGGTAGCTCAGTCGGTAGAGCAGGGGATTGAAAATCCCCGTGTCGGCGGTTCGATTCCGTCCCTGGGCACCACCTTCCAGTTTCAGGTGGTGCTTGAATCAACTGAAACTAAAAAAGCCGGCCCTCGTGGCCGGTTTTTTTATTGCCTGCGTTTTTGCCTCTGCGACAAATCCGATGAACGTCCTGCCTACGGCGCGGTCGAGCGAGTTCCAATGTGCCATTATCGAAAGTCTATGGGCGCCGCCCTCAGGTGATGATGCGGGATCGGCTCTAATTACAGGGAATGTGGAGGTTTTCATGCGCATGGCATTGATGCTCGCGAGCTTCAGCTCCTTTGCAGCGGTTGCCGAGGCCGGGGACGCACAGGGTTTCCGCGAGCAGACCAAGACATTCTGGGCCGAGTGCTCCTGGCGAGCCGATGTCGCGGCCATGCCGTTCGCCGGCGCCTCCGCCCTGCAACGCGCCAGCGACTGCGTGGAACGTGCAACCATCGAAGCGGAGCGCACCTACCAGGCCTCTCCCGCCAGCCTGCAATCGATACTACAGCCCTACTACATGACCTGGCGCACGGAGATGGAGTCGCTGGAGAACGCCCACAGAAAGTCGAAGACCGTCGCCGAACGTTCTCTCGCGCAATCCGCGAAGCAACTCGACGACGCCTGGGCCGCCGCCGAGGACGCGCTGCGCAACCCGAGCCTGCAGGCCAAGGATCAGGCTACCGCGCAGGTGACTATCGAGCAGCGGACGTCGCCTGCTCCGGTTGGAGCGAAGCCAGCCGGAAACCTCTGAACGGCGCTCGCATCGGCCAGCGGCGCATTGCGACGAATGGCCTACGCGCTTTATCCATGCCTGCCTCCTACCCATCCCAAAATGCAGCAACGTGGCGAAAAGTAGCGCACCAAGGGAGTGCAGTGCTGGAAACCGCGTCCTGCGCGACGGAAGGACTGCGCCCAACACACGGCGAAAGGCGTTGAAAATGCGACAGCATGTTTGCTTATCGCGACAGCCAGCTTCAATGATGCGACAGGCGCGGCGACGTCCAGACTGGATCAAAGGTTGCAAGCTTGGCTGTCATCTCACCCCCATGCTAGCTTGCACCCGACCACGAAGAGGACCCCCCATGGCCGAGGCCACGCCCGCGCTAGAAGTACGCAATCTGCACAAACGCTACGGCGACCTCGAGGTGCTCAAGGGCATCTCCCTCACTGCCCGCGACGGCGATGTGATCTCGATCCTCGGCTCGTCCGGCTCCGGCAAGTCGACCTTTCTGCGCTGCATCAACCTGCTGGAAAATCCGCACCAGGGCCAGATCATCGTTGCCGGCGAAGAGCTGAAGCTCAAGGAAGGCAAGAGCGGCGAGCTGATTGCCGCCGACAACAAGCAGATCAACCGCATCCGCAGCGAGATCGGTTTCGTCTTCCAGAACTTCAATCTCTGGCCGCACATGAGCGTGCTGGACAACATCATCGAGGCGCCGCGCCGGGTGCTCGGGCAGAGCAAGGCAGAGGCCATCGAGGTCGCCGAGGCGCTGCTGGCGAAGGTCGGCATCGGCGACAAGCGCCATGTCTATCCGAACCAGCTTTCCGGTGGCCAGCAGCAGCGCGCCGCCATCGCGCGCACCCTGGCAATGCAGCCGAAAGTGATTCTTTTCGATGAACCGACCTCGGCGCTCGATCCGGAGATGGTACAAGAAGTGCTTAATGTGATCCGCGCGCTGGCCGAAGAAGGTCGGACCATGCTGCTGGTCACCCACGAGATGAGCTTCGCCCGCCAGGTATCCAGCGAGGTGGTTTTCCTTCACCACGGCCTGGTCGAAGAGCAAGGATCGCCGCAGCAGGTCTTCGAAAACCCGCAATCGGCGCGCTGTAAACAATTCATGTCCAGCAATCGCTAACGGAGCTACGTCCCTCATGATGACTTACAAGAAGATGATGCTGGCTGCTGCCGCCACTCTGGCGTTCGGCACCAGCGCTATCGCTGCCGACAAACTGAAGATCGGAACCGAGGGTGCCTACCCTCCCTTCAACCTGATCGACGCCAGCGGCCAAGTGGTCGGCTTCGACATCGACATCGCCCAGGCCCTGTGCGCCAAGATGAAGACCGAGTGCGAAGTCGTGACTTCCGACTGGGACGGCATCATCCCCGCCCTTAACTCGAAGAAATTCGACTTCATCGCCGCTTCGATGTCGATCACCGACGAGCGCAAGCAGGCCGTCGACTTCACCGACGCCTACTACACCAACAAGCTGCAGTTCATCGCGCCCAAGGCCAGCACCCTGAAAACCGACAAGGCCAGCCTGAAGGGCAAGGTCATCGGCGCCCAGCGCGCGACCATCGCCGGCACTTGGCTCGAAGACAACATGGCCGACACCGTCGAAGTCAAACTCTACGACACCCAGGAAAACGCCTACCTCGACCTGGCTTCCGGCCGCGTCGATGGCGTACTGGCCGACAAGTTCGTCAACTGGGAATGGCTGAAGAGCGCCGCCGGCAAGGACTTCGAGTTCAAGGGCGACCCGGTGTTCGACAACGACAAGATCGGCATCGCCGTACGCAAGGACGACCCGCTGCGCGAGAAGCTGAACGCCGCGCTGAAGGAAATCGTCGCCGACGGCACCTACAAGAAAATCAACGACAAGTACTTCCCGTTCAGCATCTACTGATCGGTCCGGACGGCGCGGTTTCCGCCGCGCCGCTCCTCTGCCACGCTCCCTTGCATAGTTCCTTGCGATGACTCTCGACCTTTACGGATTCGGCCCGGCGCTCGCTGCCGGAACGCTGATGACCATCAAGCTGGCCCTGTCTGCACTGTCCCTCGGACTGGTGCTCGGCCTGCTCGGCGCACTCGCCAAGACTTCCCCGTACAAGCCGTTGCGATGGCTTGGCGGCAGCTATTCGACCCTGGTTCGCGGCGTTCCCGAACTGCTCTGGGTGTTCCTCATTTATTTCGGCACCGTCGGCCTGATGCACGCCATCGGCGAAATGCTCGGCCAGCCCAACCTCGAACTCAGCGCCTTCGCCGCCGGCACCATCGCCCTCGGCATCTGCTTCGGCTCCTACGCCACCGAGGTGTTCCGCGGCGCCATCCTGGCCATCCCCAAAGGTCACCGTGAAGCAGGCCTGGCGCTGGGCATGAGCAAGGCGCGGATCTTCTGGCGACTGATCCTGCCGCAGATGTGGCGCATCGCCCTTCCCGGCCTGGGCAACCTGTTCATGATCCTGATGAAGGACACCGCGCTGGTCTCGGTGATCGGCCTTGAGGAAATCATGCGCCGCTCGCAGATCGCGGTGACGGCGAGCAAGGAGCCGTTCCTGTTCTACATGGTCGCCGCCTTCATCTACCTGGGCCTGACCATCCTCGCCATGATCGGCATGTACTTCCTCGAAAAACGCGCCTCGCGCGGCTTCATCAGGAGCGCGGCATGAACTGGGAAGTCATCATCAAGTGGCTGCCACGCCTGACCGATGGCGCCGTGCTGACCCTGGAGCTGGTGGCCTTCTCGGTCGTCGCCGGGTTGATCCTCGCCCTGCCGATCGGCATCTCCCGCGCCTCGCGGCTCTGGTACGTGCGCGTGGTTCCGTTCTGCTACATCTTCTTCTTCCGCGGCACGCCGCTGCTGGTGCAGCTGTTCCTCGTCTACTACGGCGCCGCGCAGTTCGACGCCGTGCGCCAGGGCCCGCTCTGGCCCTATCTGCGCGATCCCTACTGGTGCGCCGTGCTGACCATGACCATGCACACCGCGGCATACATCGCCGAAATCCTCCGTGGCGCGATCCAGGCCGTGCCGCCGGGCGAGATCGAAGCCGCCCGCGCGCTGGGCATGTCGCGCGCGCAATCGATGCTGCACATCATCCTGCCGCGTGCGGTGCGTATTGGCCTGCCGGCCTACAGCAACGAAGTGATC
>DIEE01000188.1:7284-27743 GCA_002418465.1 Pseudomonas sp. UBA5782
CTTTCAGCGAACGTCATCTGCCCTGGGAAGACCGGCATCCGGCACTGGCCGACTGGCTTCGCCAGCGCAGCCTGGAAGACGCCGAAGCCGCACACAACCAGCCGCACCTGCTGCAAGCGCCTGCGCCGTTTCCGACACTGGCGCAGCGCTCGGCAATGCTCACCGAACTGGGGGAATTTTCCGCCACCGAGCTGACGCCGCGGGCGCGCCTGGACGTCGACGTACCCGGCCGCAAGTGGCAGCAGATCCAGGCGTTCACCAGCCGCCTGGGCTTCGATAGCGCCCCGCAGAGCTGGCTCGACTGGTGCGCCGGCAAGGGCCACCTGAGCCGCCTGCTGGCCAGCCAGGGCCAGCCGGTGTGTAGCCTGGAATGGGATGCGCAGCTGGTGGACGCCGGCGAGCGACTCAGCACGCGCCTGCAACTGCCGGTCAGCCACAGCCATCAGGACGTGATGGCCACGAGCGTACTCACGCATCTGCGGGCGAACCAGGCGCCGGTCGCCCTGCACGCCTGCGGCGACCTGCACGTCCGCCTGCTGCGCCTGGCCAGCGGCGCCGGCTGCAGTCACATCGCCCTCGCCCCCTGCTGCTACAACCGCATCGCCGCCGACAGCTACCAGCCGCTCAGCGCCGCCGCCAGCGCCTCGGCGCTGCGCCTGTCGCTGGACGACCTGCGCATGCCGATGCAGGAAACCGTCACCGCCGGCGCCCGCGTACGCCGGCAACGCGACGAGTCGATGGCACGGCGACTGGCCTTCGACCTGCTGCAACGCGAAATACGTCAGAGCGACGAGTACCTGCCAACGCCCTCCCTGCCGCCGTCCTGGCTGGACAAGCCGCTCGCCGACTACTGCCGCGACCTCTGCGAACTCAAGGGCCTTCACCTCGAACACACGCCCGACTGGCAGCATCTCGAGCTATCTGGCTGGCAACGCCTGGCGCAGGTGCGCAACCTGGAGCTGCTGCGCGGGCTGTTCCGCCGCCCGCTGGAGTGCTGGCTGGCGCTGGACCGCGCGCTGTTCCTTCAGGAAAACGGCTATCGAACCCGCATCGGCAGCTTCTGCCCAACCCAGCTCACCCCGCGCAACCTGTTGATCCTGGCCGAAAAAAGGCACGCTCATTAGGTTTACAGCGAGGCGCCTATCGCTATAATGGCGCCCCTCCTTGCCGGTATAGCTCAGCTGGTAGAGCAACTGACTTGTAATCAGTAGGTCCCGGGTTCGACTCCTGGTGCCGGCACCATACAAAACGAAGGCCTGCAGCGATGCAGGCCTTTGCTTTTTCTGACGTACCCTCAAGCCACCCGATGACCACCAGGAAGCGGCACGAAGCCTAGCCGGGTTGCGCGGGCGGGGTTGCCGTGGCGATGTCCGACTGCGGCAGCGGCGGCTCGCTCTGCCGGGGAGCGCCGAGCTTGGCGCAGAGGGCGGCGACGTTGCCGTTGCGGATCAGCGCTGCGCACTCCTGCAGCACGCCGAGCGGGGCGTTCCACCATTGCAGTTGCTCGAGGCTTTCGATATCCGCCTCCTCGAAGCGGTACTTGAGCACCTTGGCCGGCACGCCGCCGACGATCGCGTAGGCCGGAACGTCCTTGGTCACCACCGCGCCTGCCGCCACCACCGCGCCGTTGCCGATCTTCACGCCGTCGAACACCGTCACGTTGGTGCCGATCCAGACGTCGTGGCCGATCTGCGTACGCTTGTACTCCTTGAAGTAATCACGATCGGCGAAGGACAGACCGCACTGATTGAGCGTCGAGTAGAACACCGGATGGGTGCTGAGCATGTTCAGCGGATGGTCGCCCATCCCGCCGAGGCGCGTTCCGGGGCCGATGCTGCAGAAGGAGCCGATGTCGATGTCGGCGGCCTTGGTGCCAGCGAAATAGGTGAAACGGCCGACGCTGGCGTTGGCGATCTTGGTACCGCCCCACATGTGCACATGCTCGCCGAAGCGGACATCGGGGGACGCGTAGCTGCTGAGACTGGAAGAGAATCCGGGTACCTGTCGGGCGAGTTTCTTCTGGCCGAGCAGCCATTTGATACGGTCGATGAGTTCCACGCGCTTCTCCTTTTGCGGCTTCGTTTCGAGTCGTTCGGACCGGAAACATGCCGCAAAAATCCATTGTCGTGGGTGAACTTTTTAACCGTACGTCGGTAATGCCTTCGCGCACGCTGCGAACGAAGGCCTCTAGCCCGAGCTTCAGCGCTCCGAATTGGCGCTCTTGTGGCGCTCGGCAACCATTGGATAGACCCGCTCGCCTGCGTAGGAGCCATCGGCGTTGTAGATGGTCACCGAGGCCGTCTGGCCTTCCAGGAAGCGCCCGACGATGCGCAGGATCTCCACCTTGCTGCCGGAGAAGCGACAGGCGCGTTCCTCGCCCTCGCGCACCAGTTCCCAGCCGTTGGCCGCGCGTCTCACCGAATAGCGATCCATGGCCATCAGCTCAGCACGGGATTGGAGCGGGCGTAGTCGGGGTACTCGCGCTGCTCTTCGAGGTTGTCGTCGCGGGTGAATATCTTCACCGAGGCGGTCTTGCCGTCCATGTAGGCCGGCAGTTCGGCGAGCATCTCTTCCTTGGTCAGGGTGCGCAGCAGCGCTTCGTCGGAGCCTTCCGTGGCCATTGCCCAGCCCATGGGTGTCGGATTGATGTGATAGGTGGTCATGGCACGCGCCTCCTGGGGGTTTATGAATAGAACCTGCCGACGCGCCACAGGTTCGTTCGCACCGCTCGCCGCCGACGACAGGCCATTCGGCCACGCCATTTGCCAGGCCTGCCGCGCTCCCGGAGACTAATGCGGACCTGGGCGAGCGACCGCAGCGCCCTTCCCACCCGATCACGGAGCGCAGATGAGCAACGGCAAACAGGCAGCAACCCCGGACGCCCTCTGGGTACAGATGTGCGAAGCCGCCGGCCTCGACCCGCACAAGCGCCTGGCGGCGCGCAACGCGGTTCTCGCCAGCTCGCAGGCGCTGGACTGCACGGTCTATCGCCCCAACGAGAACGACCCGGATGCCGAAGAGGAAGACCTCGGCGACGCGCGCATCCTGCTGCTCGGCGCCTTCGAGCCGCCGCTCGAATGGAGCACCGCAGAACGCGCCGAGTTCTACGACGACGCCGACCCGCAGGCGTTCTTCAGCGCCTTGATCGAATGCGAGGCCAAGCCGGCGTCGAAGGCATTCTTCATCGCGGAAGCAGGCGACTACGCAGCGGTGATGTCGCCGGCGGGCAGCGTGCAGATGTACTACCTGCTGGAATCCGAGGAGAGCGACGACGGCCTGCGCTGCGTGCTGCTGCGCGACGACGAGCTGGACG
This sequence comes from Pseudomonas sp. UBA5782, assembly GCA_002418465.1. Lineage (GTDB taxonomy): Bacteria > Pseudomonadota > Gammaproteobacteria > Pseudomonadales > Pseudomonadaceae > Pseudomonas_O. The sequence continues at coordinate 10,598 of DIEE01000188.1, forward strand.
CCTGAGACCCGTCCCGGCGTCGGCTAGGCAGCGTTGAAGCGCAGCTCGAAGCGGATGCGTCGTGCGGCGTCCTGGGCGACGCTCACCGCGCCGCCGTGCAGGCGCATGATCGCCGCGACTATGGCCAGGCCGAGGCCATTGGATTCACCGCCCTGGCGGGCCAGGTCGGCGCGATAGAAGCGGTCGAACAGCCGCTCCAGCTGGGCCGGTTGCAGCGGCGAGCAGCAATTCTCCACCTGGATCAGGCAGGCTCCCTTTTCCTCGCGTACGCGGATGAGGATTTCGCTGCCGGCGTCGGCATAGCGGATCGCATTCGCCACCAGGTTGCTCAGGGCGCGGCGCAGCAGCATCGGATCGGCGCGCAGGCGCCCGCCGCCCTGGTGGCGCAATTGCAGCTGGCGCTCGTCGGCCGGGCCTTCGAAGTAGGCGACGATGCGCTGCATTTCCTCCTCCAGCTCCAGCTCGTGCAGGTCGAGCACGGCCTGCGCGTCGTCGGCGCGGGCGAGGAACAGGATGCTCTCGACCATCCGCGCGATGCGCTCCAGTTCGTCCAGATTCGAGGCCAGCACGCCCTGGTATTCGTCGACGCTGCGCGGCTGCTGCAGGGTGACCTGGCTGATGCCCATCAGCGAGCCGACCGGCGTGCGGATTTCGTGGGCGAGGTCGGCGGAGAACTGCGTCAGCCGTCGATAGCCGTCGTCCAGCCGTTCGAGCATGGCATTGAAGGCCTGGCTCAGCTGGCTCAGCTCGACCGGCGTGTCGGCCGCCTCAAGGCGGCTGTGCAGGCGCGCCGGGGTGATCGCCGCGGCCTGTTCGGCAATCCGCCGCAACGGGCGCAGGCCGCGGCGCAGCAGCAGGAAACCGAGTGCCGCGGTGAGCAGGAAGGCCAGCGCAACGGCGGCGGCGATGCGCCAGCGAAAGGTTTCCAGCATGGTCATTTCCTTGACCAGCAGGTGCGCGGCGATGATCCGCACTTCGCGTCCGTCCAGCTGCACCCGCACCTCGGCCGCGCGCAGCGGAACCTCGCCGGGAGCCACGCCGCTGCGCAAGTCGGCGAGGCTCAACGGCTGTCCGTCGGCCACCGCCTGCAGCGCCGGCAGTTCGGCGTGGCGCGGGTTGACGTTGATCAGCGGCGGCNNTGAAGATGTCGTCCTCGGCGCCGAGCATGTTTTCCACCAGCTGCGGGCTGGCCTGCAGCTGTTCGAGGCTGAGATCGTAATGCAGCAGCTTGCGAAAGTGATCGAGGCGACCGAGCACCGAATAGTCGCTGCGCTGCAGCAGCGTGGTGCGCAGCGAATGGTAGAGGTACATCCCGGCGCCGCCGACGGTGAGCATCGCCACCACGGCGAAGGCCAGGCTGGCGCGCAGGGTCAGCGAGGGCTGGCGTCGCACGGGCGGACCTCGCAGAGGTAGCCGATGCCGCGCACGGTGTGGATCAGCTTGGCTTCGTAGGGATGGTCGACCTTGGCGCGCAGGCGCTTGATGGCGACGTCGACGACGTTGGTGTCGCTGTCGAAATTCATGTCCCAGACCTCGGAGGCGATCTGCGCGCGCGACAGCACTTCGCCTTCGCGGCGCAGCAGCAGGTGCAACAAGGCGAACTCCTTGTTGGTCAGGGTGATCGGCTGGCCCTGGCGGGTTACGCGGCGGCGCAGCAGATCCAGCTCCAGGTCGGCGAGATGGAAATGGTCGGCCTCGCGGACCACCCCGCGGCGCAGCACGGTGCGGATGCGCAGCAGCAGTTCGGTGAAGGAGAACGGCTTGACCAGGTAATCGTCGGCGCCCAGTTCGAGGCCGCGAATGCGGTCCTGCAACTGGTCGCGCGCGGTGAGGAAGAGCACCGGCACGTCCTGCTTCTTGCGCAGCACTTCGATGATCTGCCAGCCGTCGATGCCGGGCAGCATCACGTCGAGGACGATCAGGTCGTAGCGCTGCTCCAGCGCCAGGTGCAGGCCGTCGGCGCCGTGCTGCGCCCAGTCGACCTGATAGCCGGATTCGCCGAGGCCCTTCTTCAGGTACTCGCCGGTCTTGGCGTCGTCTTCCACCAGCAGGATATGCATCAGCGCGGCGCCTGCGCCGGGGTCGCGCGAGCGCCGCGCAGTTTCTTCAGCAGGCGGCTCAGCGGCGGCAGGCGCAGGGCCAGCAGCGCGACACCGCAGCTGAAGTAGATCAACCACAGGCCGATGTCCGAGCGGACGATCCAGAGCATGTGCAGCAGCGCCAGGCCGAGCACCGCATAGACCAGCCGATGGAGTTTTTTCCAGCGCGCGCCGAGGCGCCGCATGCTCGCCCGGTTGGAGGTCAGCGCGAGCACCAGCAGGCCGCTCCAGGCCAGCGCACCGACGATGATGTAGGGCCGCTTGCGCAGCTCGACGCCGAGCTGGGAGAAGTCCAGGCCGAGGACGAACAGCAGGTAGCCAAGCAGGTGCAGGCAGGCGTAGGCGAAGGTCCACAGGCCGAGCTGGCGGCGAATGAGCGCCCAGCCGGACCAGCGCGTGGCCCATTGCAGCGGCGACAGGCAGAGCGTCAGCAGCAGGAGGATCAGCGCACCCTGGCCGAGGCGATCGAGCAGCACCTTGCCGGGGTCGGGGCCGAGGGCATTGGTCAGCGCCTGGTAGAGCCAGACCAGCGGCGGAATCAGCGCGGCGAGAAACACCCCGCCACGCAACAGCGGCTGGCGCATGGGCGTTCGCAACGGCGGTTGTCGCGACGGCGGTTGTCGCAACTTCGGTTGCCGATTCATCAGTAGTACTTCGCCAGGTCCATGCCCTGGTAGAGGCTGGCGACCTCGTCGGCGTAGCCGTTGAACATCAGCGTGTCGCGCACGTTGGGGCTGAACAGCCCGCTTGGCAGCCGGCGCTCGCGGGCCTGGGTCCAGCGCGGGTGGTCGACCTGCGGATTGACGTTGGCGAAGAAGCCGTACTCGCTGGGCGCCAGGTTCTGCCAGGTGGTGTAGGGCTGCTCTTCGCTGAGGCTGATGCGCACGATCGACTTGATGCCCTTGAAGCCGTACTTCCACGGAACCACCAGGCGCAGCGGCGCGCCGTTCTGGTTCGGCAGCTCGCGGCCGTACATGCCCACCGCGAGGATCGTCAAAGGGTTCATCGCCTCGTCCATGCGCAGGCCCTCGCGGTACGGCCAGTCGATCAGGCCGAAGCGGGATTTCTGGCCCGGCATGTGTTCCGGGTCGCTGAGCGTCTCGAAGGACACGTATTTGGCCTTGCTGCCGGGTTCGGCGCGCTTGAGCAGTTCGGCCAGCGGGAAGCCGAGCCAGGGGATCACCATCGACCAGGCCTCGACGCAGCGCATGCGGTAGATGCGCTCCTCCAGCGTGTGTGGCTGGACCAGGTCTTCCAGGCTGTACTGCCCCGGTTTGCCTACGGCGCCATCGATTTTCACCGTCCAGGGTTCGGTCGGCAGGCCGCCGGCGTTGGCCGCCGGGTCGCCCTTGTCCGGCCCGAACTCGTAGAAGTTGTTGTAGTGGCTGGCGTCCTGGAACGGGGTAATGCTTTCGCCAGGCACCTCCATCGCCTTCCAGCGCGCGCCCGCGAGCTTCTGCGCGAACCAGTCCGGCGCGTTGCCGGGCTCGACGCCCTCGTAATCGGAGGCCGACGCCTGCGCCCAGGCCGGCAGTGCGGCACTGCCGAGCAGCGCGGCACCGGCGCCCATGAAGCGGCGCCGCGACAGGTACACGGATTCGGGGGTGATCTCCGAGGAATCGCAGCGCGAACGCGGTGGAATTCTGATCAGCATGCATGCCTCCTCGGCGAAACCGGGCTTCAGGTCAATGGACGACACGCGGGCGAAGTCGTTCGCCGCGGGGTCCCGAGGCCCGATTCTAGCGGCCTGCGCCTGCTGCGTTGGTTACATTTTTGTCATCCGCGGGTCATCTTCGCGACCCCGCCGGCGGCCGAGGATGGACCCGTCAATCCGACGCCAAGAGGACATCCCCATGCACAAGAAACTCCTGCTCGGTTCCGCCCTCGGTCTGCTGCTCAGCGCTGCCGTGCTGGCCCAGGCCGCCGAGATGGCCGAGATGAAAGTGGTCAAGCCAATGCGCGGCACCGTCGACAGCGTACAGTCCGACACCCTCACCTTCACCAGCCGCAGCGGCCAGAAGCAGAGCATCCAGCTCACCGAGAAGACTGCCCTGCGCGCCGTGTCCAAAGCCAAGCTGGACGACATCGCCGCCAACAGCTTTGTCGGTTCGGCCGCCACGCCGCAGCCGGACGGCACGCTCAAGGCGCTGGAAGTCACGGTATTCGAGGCCAGCCTCAAGGGCACCGGCGAAGGCCACTACGGCTGGGAAAACGCCGACGGCTCCACCGGCACCATGACCAACGGCACCGTCGGTTCGCTGAAGCAGGCCAACGGGCGCACCCTCACCGTGCAGTACCAGGGTGGCGAGAAGCAGTTGGTGGTGCCGGAAGACGTGCCGATCGCCTACGTCGAGCCGGGCGATCTCAGCCAGTTGGTAACCGGGGCGAAGATCGTCCTGTTCCCCGCCGCGGATGGCAAGAGCGCTGCCGGCATCGCCGTCGGCAAGGACGGCTTCACCCCGCCGATGTAATCCGCCCGCCGGCGCGGCCACTCGCTGGGTAGCCGCTCCGCGCCACGGGAGATACCCATGAGCACCCGACGCATCCACGCCTGGCCGGTGCGCCTGACGCACTGGCTGAACGCCTTCGGCATGTTCTGCATGATCGCCAGCGGCTGGGGCATCTACAACGCATCGCCGCTGTTCGGCTTCCACTTCCCCGCCTGGTCGACCCTCGGCGGCTGGCTCGGCGGCTCCATCGCCTGGCATCTGGCGGTGATGTGGCTGCTGGTGATCAACGGCCTGGCCTACCTGCTGTACGGCGCGCTCAGCCGGCACTTCACCCGCGACCTGCTGCCGCTCAGCCCTGGCGCCGTGCGCCGCGACCTGCTGGCTGCGTTGCGCTTCAAGCTGCAGCACCGGCGTGGCCACTACAACGCCGTGCAGCGGCTGTCCTACTGGCTGGTGCTGGCACTCGGCGTGCTGGTGGTGCTCTCCGGCCTGGCGATCTGGAAGCCTGTGCAGCTGCAGTGGCTGGCGAGCGCCTTCGGCGGTTTCGACAGCGCGCGCTACGTGCACTTCTTCGCCATGGCCGGCATCGCCGCCTTCATCGTCCTGCACCTGACCCTGGTGCTGCTGGTGCCAAGCACCTTGCCGCCGATGATCACCGGCGGTCGAAGGGAGAACACCCATGAATGAACGAAAAAAAGCCCCGCCGAAACTTGAGCCGGCGCAACAGACGCAGGTGGTGAACCTGCAGCGCCGCCTGCTGCTGCGCTCAAGCCTGAGCCTCGGTGCGCTGGCCATGCTCGGCGGTTGCAACCTGCAGGACGGCGATCAGGTCGACAAGCTGCTTTGGAGCCTGTCGCGCTGGAACGACCGGGTCCAGGCGTGGCTGTTCAGCGGCCAGCGCCTGGCGCCGACCTACGCGGCGACACAGATCACCGAGCCGTTCCCGTTCAATGCCTTCTACCCGGAATACAACGTGCCGGAGATCGACCTGGACGGTTATCGGCTGGAGGTTTCGGGGCTGGTCGAACGCAAGCAACCGTGGACGCTGGCGGCGCTGCGCCAACTGCCGCAACGCAGCGACATCACCCGGCTGATCTGCATCGAGGGCTGGAGCGCCGTCGGCCAGTGGGGCGGCGTGCCGCTGCGCACCTTCCTCGAACGAATCGGCGCGGACACTAGGGCGAAATACGTCGGCTTCAAGTGCGCCGACCGCTACTACTCCTACCTCGACATGCCCACCGCGCTACACCCGCAAACGCTGCTGGCGCTGGACTTCGGCCAGGTCTCACTGCCGCCGGACTACGGCTACCCGCTGCGCGTGCGGGTGCCGACCAAGCTCGGCTTCAAGAACCCGAAGCACATCGTCGAGCTGTTCGTCAGCAACCAGAACCCGGGCGGCTACTGGGAGGACCAGGGCTACAACGGCTTCAGCGGCATCTGAGGCCAGGGCTCACTTGTCCTTCTTCTTGGCCGGCGGGTCGTAGGTGCTGTTCGGGTCCTTGGGCTCGTCGGCAATCGGCCCGCCGGCGCCATCGTTCGAGGTGGTCTCGCCGTTCATTTCCGAGCCGGTGCTGGGCACCGAGGGCACGCCGCTGCCGGCGCCGCTGCGCGGGCTCTCGGCCTGGGGTTCGCCGTCCTTGCCGGTGCCCATGGCGCCCCCGCCGACCGAGCCGGGATCATTGGCGGCGTTCTGCGCGTAGAGGATCGGCGAACCGTCCTTGCCGCCGGCCAGAACCGGCCCGACGCAGGCCAGGGTGGCGGTCAGGCCGAGGGACAAAAGCATCGAATTCTTCATCGGGGCATCTCCGTGAAAGAGGCTTGCCCTGCGTTCGGCAGCGGCGTCCGGCACAAGGTGCCGACAAACGGCATCGAGCTGACCGGCGGTGATGAAATCCGCGCCGCTACTGGGTTGCGTAAGAGCGGCAATGTGGCTTTCTGCAATCGGATCGCCAGCATTGCAGGCCTTTGGCCATAAAAGTGGCCGCTCTATAGGAACCTTGTTTCAGCGAGGAAGGTCATTAAAACCGACCGCTAATCACATTGTCGCAGCCACGCTGCGGCTTCGCTTGACGGCAACAACCCCCTATCAATACATCTCTCTCCAGGCTTCTGGACCGACTTCGAATGCAGGGAATAGCGCATGAAGATTCTGATCATCGGCAACATGGGATACGTCGGACCGGCCGTCGTACGCGAACTGCGCGCGCGTCATCCGGACGCCACCATCAACGGCTTCGACAACGGCTATTTCGCCCACTGCCTGACCGGCGCGCAGACCCTTCCGGAGCACCTGCTCAACGAGCAGTTCTACGGTGACGTTCGTGCCATCGGCATTGAGCAGCTCGAAGGCTACGACGCCGTCGTGCAGCTCGCCGCGGTCTCCAACGATCCGATGGGCGACCGCTTCGCCGCAGTGACCCACGCGATCAACCAGGAAGCCAGCGTCAGCGTGGCGAAGACCGCCAGCCGCGCCGGCGTGCGCAACTTCGTGTTCGCCTCCAGCTGCAGCGTCTACGGCATCGCCGAAGGCGGCCCGCGCAAGGAGACCGATCCGGTTTCGCCGATCACCGCCTACGCCAAGTCGAAGATCGGTACCGAGCGCGAGCTGGCCGACCTCGACGGCGACATGGTCATCACCTGCCTGCGCTTCGCCACCGCCTGCGGCATGTCCGATCGCCTGCGCCTGGACCTGGTGCTCAACGACTTCGTCGCCTGCGCGCTGAGCCAAGGCAAGATCACCGTGCTCAGCGACGGTTCGCCATGGCGCCCGCTGATCGACGTGGTCGACATGGGCCGCGCCATCGACTGGGCCATCCAGCGCCCGGCCGACAACGGCGGCCGCATCCTCAACGTCAACGTCGGCTCGAACGCGCGCAACCAGCAGGTTCGCGACTTCGCCCACGCCGTCGCCGCCGCGGTGCCGGGCACCAGCGTCAGCATCAACACCGACGCGCCGGCCGACAGTCGCTCCTACCAGGTGGACTTCGGCCTGTTCGAATCCCTGGCGCCCGACCACCAGCCGGTGATGACGCTGGAGCGCTCCATCGCCGGGCTGATCGAAGGCCTGACCCGGATGAAGTTCGCCGATGCCGACTTCCGCACCTCGCCGCTGGTGCGCCTGCACGTACTGCAGGGCCACATCGCCGACAAGCGCCTGTCCGAAGACCTGCGCTGGCAAGCCAGTCACTGACCCATAGCGTCATTCCACCCACTTACACAGAAAAGGAGTTCCGGCTATGAAGGTCGCACTTTTTGCAGGCGGTTTCGGTACCCGATTGAGTGAAGAAACCAGCGTCAGACCCAAACCGATGGTCGAAATCGGCGGCCGTCCGATTCTCTGGCACATCATGAAAATGTACGCCGCCCACGGCATGCGCGACTTCGTCGTGTTGGGTGGCTACAAGGTCGAGTACATCCGCGACTACTTCCTCAACTACCGCGGCTCGCGCACCGACTTCACCATCGACCTGAAAAGCGGTGGCGTCGAATGGCTGCAGGCGACCACCGAGGACTGGCGCGTCACCGTGCTCGACACGGGCGCCGACAGCATGACCGGCGGCCGCCTCAAGCGCGCTCGCCACCTGCTCGGCGACGACACCTTTTGCCTGACCTACGGCGACGGTGTCAGCGACGTGGACATCACCAAGCTGATCAAGGCGCACCGCGAGTCGAACAAGTGGTGCACCCTCACCGCCGTCACCCAGCCGGGCCGCTACGGCGCCCTGCGCCTGAGCGAAGACCTGAGCAACGTCGAAGCCTTCCGCGAGAAGGGCGCGGCCGACGGCGGCCTGATCAACGGCGGCTTCTTCGTCTGCGAACCGGAAGTCTTCGACCTGATCGACGACGACCAGAGCGTCTGGGAGAACGAGCCGATGGATCGCCTGGTCGCCCAGGACAAGCTCGGCAGCTATCACCACAGCGGTTACTGGCAGAGCATGGATTCCCTGCGCGACAAGCAGGTGCTCGAAGACACCTGGGCCAAGGGCGCCCCGTGGAAGACCTGGTCGAACTGAGTCGACCGCACTTCCCTTCCAACCGTTTGGAGACATCCGATGATTATCGTTGACACCGCCCTGGCCAAACGCGAGGCCGCGGGCAAACCCATTCGTGTGGGCATGATCGGGGCCGGCTTCCAGGCCATGGGCATCGGCCTGCAGATTCTCAGCAGCACGCCGGGAATGCAGCTGTGCGCCGTTGCCAACCGCAACCTGGAGAAGGCCGCGGGCGTATTCACCCAGGTCGGCCTGGTGCCGACCCCCTGCGACAGCCAGCACGCGCTGGAAAGCATGATCGCCGCCGGCCGCCCAGCCATCACCGAAGACGCCGTGGCGCTGGCCCGCGCCGAAGGCCTGGACGCGATCATCGAGGTCACCGGTTCGGTGGAGTTCGCCGCCCATGCGGTGCTCGCCGCGCTGGAAACCGGCAAGCACGTGGTGCAGATGAACGCCGAACTGGACGGCACCATCGGCCCGATCCTCAAGGTCAAGGCCGACCAGGCCGGGGTCATCTACACCTTCTCCGACGGCGACCAGCCGGGCGTGCAGATGAACCTGCACCGCTTCGTCGCCGGCATCGGCGTGAAGCCGGTGCTGTGCGGCAACATCAAGGGCCTGCACGATCCCTATCGCAACCCGACCACCCAGGAAAGCTTCGCCAAGCGCTGGGGCCAGAAAGCGGCGATGGTCGCCTCCTTCGCCGACGGCACCAAGATTTCCTTCGAGCAGGCCATCGTCGCCAACGCCACCGGCATGACCGTGGCACGCCGCGGCATGCTCGGCCCGGACTTCTCCGGTGGCGATCCGACCGCCCCGCTGACGCCTATCGAGCAGACCGTCTCCGCCTTCGAGCCGCACCTGGACCCCAACGGTCCGGGCATCGTCGACTACGTCGTCGGCGCGCGGCCGGGGCCGGGCGTGTTCGTCCTCGGCACCCTCGAAAACCCGCGGCAGAAGCACTACCTGGAGCTCTACAAGCTGGGCGCCGGGCCGTACTACTGCTTCTACACCCCTTATCACCTGTGCCATTTCGAGGTGCCGACCTCGGTAGCGCGCGCGGTGCTGTTCGACGACCCGGTGCTGACGCCGCGCGGCGGCCCGAGCGTCGGCGTGATCGCGCTGGCGAAGAAGGACCTGGCCGAAGGCGAGCGCATCGAGGATTTCGGTGGCTACGAGGTCTATGGCGTGGCCGAGAACATCGACGCCATCCGCCGCGAGAATCTGCTGCCGATCGGCCTGGCGCTCGGCTGCACGCTGGCGCGCCCGGTGGCCAAGGACACGCCGCTGACCTTCGACGACGTGGTCATCCCCGAGGGCCGCCTGATCGATCACCTCTATGCCGAGCAAGAGCGCCTCTTCGGCCTCTGAATCCCCGAATCGAATGCAAGGACGTACGCATGATCTTTCACGAAACCAAACTGAACGATGCCTTCCTCATCGAGCTGCAGCGACGCGGCGATGAGCGCGGCTTCTTCGCCCGCACCATGTGCAAGGAAGAGTTCGCCGCACACGGCATGCAGACCGAATACGTGCAGCAGAACATGTCGGTGTCCGCCGACCGCGGCACGCTGCGCGGCATGCACTACCAGATGAAACCGGTGGGCGAGGCCAAGTTGATTCGCTGCGTGCGCGGGGCGATCGTCGACATCATCGTCGACATCCGCGCCGAATCCTCGACTTACCTGCAGCATCAGGCATTCGAGCTGAACGAGGACAACAAGCACCAGCTCTACGTGCCGCCGGGTTTCGCCCACGCCTTCCTGACCCTCAGCGACGACGTGGAAGTGACTTACCTGGTGTCCTCGCCGTACACGCCGAGCGCCGAGCGCGGCCTGCGTTACGACGACCCAAGCCTGGGCATCAGCTGGCCGATCCCGGTCAGCACCATTTCCGAGAAGGACGCGGCCTGGCCGCTGATCGCCGAAAGGACCGACCCGCTCTACTGAGCAGCACCGGGCGCCGCTTCGGCCGGCGCCCTCGGCGCATGCCGCAAGGCGAACTGCAGAAAAAGGAAAAAGCGGCCGAGGCCGCTTTTTTCGTCTCCGTCAGGCATACCCCTACTGAACCGCAGCCACCTCGTTGCCGCCTTCGTATACGACGCTTTCCGGGCGTGCCACCGGTGCCGAACGCCCCATCAGGCGCGAGGTGACACCGAGGTTTTCCAGCGGCGAATCAGCAGCTTCCACCACCGGTGAAAAGTTGAAACTTTCCATCAAGCCCTGGAACACGATGTAGGCCTTGTTCAATTGACCGGAGGAGATGAACTGCCGGATCAGACGAACCTGGCGCAAGCGGCATTTCAACAACGCGCGGGCACCGCGATACTTCGCTGCGACATAAAGCTCGTTGCGAATGAAGTGCCGATGATAATTAAGACGAGTAGCGTTAGTTTCAGTCCGAATACTAAGCGCGCCACTGGTCTGGCGTAGGTGCTGAACTTTGCTATTGCCGACCATGTATCCCGGAACACTGCGGGTCATACGCAGGGTGTATTCGGTGTCTTCGCCCCAGATGAACATCTGCGCAATCGGCAGGCCATGTTTCTCGATGGTCGCGCGCGGCACCAGAATCGACACGAAAGTCGCCCGCGCCACCGGCGCCAGACCATGCTCCAGCAGCAACGGCCAGCTCTCGTAGGCGATCGCGTTGAGGCGCTGGTCGATGCTCGGCGTGTTGGTCATCAGCCCGGTTTCGGTACGCGGCGTGGAGAGCAGGAAAGCCCGCTCGACCTTCTTGGCCGCGAGCAGCGACTCCGCGTCCATCAGGCGCTCCAGCGCATCTACGTCGGGAATCACGTCATCGTCCATCATCCAGACGAAGTCCGCTCCGGCCTGATAGGCGATGCGGAAACCGGCGCTGAAACCGCCGGCAGCGCCAATGTTGTTCGACAGGACGTGAACCTCGATTCCGGGGAAACTGGCGTCCATCAGCATGCGTTCGGTGCCGTCGGTACTCGCGTTGTCGATGACGATCACGCCATCGCAAGGCCGCGTCTGACTGTAGACGGCTTCAAGACACTGTTTGAGAAGGGTTTGACGGTTATAGGTAAGTACGACGGCATAGACACGCATGAGGCTTCCTCTCCTTAGATGCTTTCTTGAAAATTGTCGAACAATTTCTACATATCCTGAAATATCTTCTCATGCGCTTTTCAACCGACACAGAGATCGCCAATCGAAACTATCGATCACTCTTCGGGAAAATTCGCAACGCTTATACTTCAAGAAGTGATTCAGTTCGTTCGCTTAAAGCCATTTCAATTAACGGCAGGTTAGTTAAAGCGAACGTCGCTGTTGCCGTGGTGGCGAACTGTTAACTCTGACCGCTTCGCTTCGGCAAACGATCCATCTATTCCGGGACAATTGGCGAGGTGGCGACGAAAGGCGGCTTTTGGCCACTAATCACCCGAGCCGAATAGTCCACGCCAGAAAAAAGTCGAGCAGCATCGAAAAATCGAATGCGAGCCCGAGCCGTCTCGCTGGCTATCCGATGACCGGTCATGGCAGCCGCCGGAATTGGCCGCGCTGATGCAGAACTTGCGTAAGTCCTGCGCTGCCGACACTCTATGTCGGCTCGAACAACAGGACTCATCCATGCGGATTCTGGTTACCGGCGGCGCCGGCTTCATCGGCTCGGCGCTGATTCGCCATCTCATGCGGCACACCCGGCATCAGGTGCTCAATGTCGACAAGCTGACCTACGCGGGCAACCTCGAGTCGCTGAGCGAAGTCAACGACGACCCGCGCTATGCCTTCCTGCAGGCGGACATCGGCGATGCCGCGGCGATGAGCGCCGCGCTGGCCGACTTCGCCCCCGACGCGGTGATGCACCTGGCCGCCGAATCCCATGTCGACCGCTCCATCGACGGTCCGGCCGCGTTCATCCAGACCAACATCGTCGGCAGCTACGTGCTGCTCGACGCCTGCCGCGCGTACTGGCAGGCGCTGGCGGAACCGCGCAAGTCGGCGTTCCGCTTCCACCATATTTCCACCGACGAGGTGTACGGCGACCTGCAGGGGGCGGGCGACCTGTTCCGCGAAACCACGCCCTACGCGCCCAGCTCGCCCTACTCGGCGAGCAAGGCCGCCTCCGACCACCTGGTGCGCGCCTGGCAGCGCACCTACGGGCTGCCGGTGCTGATCACCAACTGCTCGAACAACTACGGCCCCTATCATTTCCCCGAGAAGCTGATCCCGCTGGTGATCCTCAATGCGCTGGAGGGCAAGCCGCTGCCGGTCTATGGCAACGGCCAGCAGGTGCGCGACTGGCTGTTCGTCGAGGACCACGCCCGCGCGCTGCTCGCCGTGGTCAGCCAGGGCAAGGTCGGCGAGACCTACAACATCGGCGGCCACAACGAGCAGAAGAACCTCGACGTGGTGCGCGCCATCTGCGCCCTGCTGGAAGAGCTGGCACCGCGGAAACCGGCGGGCCTTGCGCACTACGAAGACCTGATCACCTACGTCAGCGACCGCCCCGGCCATGACCTGCGCTACGCCATCGACGCAGGCAAGATCCAGCGCGAACTGGGCTGGGTGCCACAGGAAACCTTCGCCAGCGGCCTGCGCAAGACCGTGCAGTGGTACCTGGCCAACCTGGATTGGTGCCGCCGCGTGCAGGACGGCAGCTACCAGCGCGAGCGCCTCGGCGCGATAGACCCCCTCAAGGAAATCCCATGAAAGGAATCATCCTCGCCGGCGGCTCCGGCAGCCGGCTGCACCCGATCACTCTCGGCGTGTCCAAGCAACTGCTGCCGATCTACGACAAGCCGATGATCTACTACCCGATATCGGTGCTGATGCTCGCCGGCATCCGCGACATCCTGATCATCTCCACGCCGCAGGACCTGCCGAACTTCCGCAAGATGCTCGGTGACGGCGCGCAGTTCGGGGTGAATTTCCAGTACGCCGAACAGCCGACACCGGACGGCCTGGCGCAGGCCTTCCTGATCGGCGAGGACTTCATCGGCGACGATTCGGTGTGCCTGATCCTCGGCGACAACATCTTCCACGGGCATCGCTTCACCGAGCAGCTGCTCGGCGCCGCCGCCCATGCCAGCGGCGCCACGGTGTTCGGCTACTGGGTGAAGGACCCGCAGCGCTTCGGCGTGGTCGAGTTCGATGCGCACGGGCGCGCCCTGTCCATCGAGGAAAAGCCGACCGAGCCGAAATCCAGCTACGCGGTCACCGGGCTGTACTTCTACGACAACGACGTGATCGAGATTGCCCGCGCGGTGAAACCCTCGCCGCGCGGCGAGCTGGAGATCACCGACGTCAACAACGCCTACCTGCAGCGCGGCGACCTGCGCGTGGAGCGCTTCGGCCGCGGTTTCGCCTGGCTCGACACCGGCACCCACGACAGCCTGCTGGAAGCCTCGCAATACGTGCAGACCATCGAGCACCGCCAGGGCCTGAAGGTCGCCTGCCTGGAGGAGATCGCCTTTCAGCAGGGCTGGATAGACCGTGAGTGCCTGCTCCGCCAGGCCAAGCTGTTCGGCAAGACCGGCTACGGCGAGTATCTGTACAACCTGGAGAAGGAGAGTCGATGAACGTCATCGCCACCGAGCTGCCCGATGTCGTGGTGCTCGAACCCCGGGTCTTCGGCGACGAACGCGGGTTCTTCTTCGAGAGCTTCAACGCGCGCGCCTTCGCCGAGGCGACCGGGCTCACACCGGCGTTCGTCCAGGACAACCATTCGCGCTCGGCGCGTGGCGTGCTGCGCGGTCTGCACTATCAGATCAGCCAGCCGCAGGGAAAGCTGGTGCGCGTGGTCGAAGGCGAAGTCTTCGATGTCGCGGTCGACCTGCGCCGCGGTTCGCCGACCTTCGGCCGCTGGACCGGCGCCCGCCTGAGCGCCGACAACAAACGGCAGATGTGGGTGCCCGAAGGCTTCGCACACGGCTTCGTGGTGCTCAGCGAGAGCGCCGAATTCCTCTACAAGACCACCGACTACTACGCCCCCGAGCACGAGCGCTGCATCCGCTGGGACGACCCGCAGCTGGCCATCGACTGGCCACTGCAGGAGGCGCCGCAGCTGTCCGCCAAGGACCGCGGCGGCGTCGCCTTCGCCGACGCCGAGCTGTTCCCGTGAAGATTCTGCTGATCGGCCGCCACGGCCAGGTCACCCAGGCGCTGCAACGCAGCCTCGCGCCCCTGGGCGACCTCGCCGTGCTCGGCAGCGAACAATTGGACCTGCAGGACGTCGCCGCGATTCGCCGCGAAGTGCGCGCGCTGCGTCCGGCGCTGATCGTCAACGCCGCCGCGCACACCGCGGTCGACCTGGCGCAGAGCGAGCCGGACCAGGCCTTCGCGATCAACGCCACGGCGCCCGGCGTGCTCGCCGAGGAAGCCGCCGCGCTGGGCGCGCCACTGATCCACTACTCCACCGACTACGTGTTCGACGGCAGCAAGCCTGTGCCCTACCAGGAGAGCGATGCACCCAACCCGCTCGGCGTCTACGGCCAGAGCAAGCTGGCCGGCGAGCGGGCGATCCAGGCGGTCGGCGGCGAGCACCTGATCCTGCGCACCAGCTGGGTCTACTCGACCCAGGGGCGCAACTTCCTGCTGACCATGCAGAAGCTGCTCGCCGAGCGTGACGAACTCAAGGTGGTGGACGACCAGATCGGCGCGCCGACCTGGGCGGATTCCATCGCCGAGGCCAGCGCCGCGCTNNCGGCTTCGCCGAAGCCATCGCCGAGCACCTCGCCACGCAGAATCGCCTGCGCGCCCGGCTGCTGCCGATTCCGTCGAGCGACTACCCGACCCCGGCGCCACGCCCGCTGAACTCGCGACTGGACTGCTCGCTCCTGCAACGCGAATGGGACGTCACACTGCCCGACTGGCGCGCCGCGCTGGCGCAGTGCCTGGCCGACAGCCCCACCTGAGCGCAAGGTGCGCCATGCGCACCACAGGCACTCTGCTTTTCCCGGTGCGCGCGGCGCACCCTACGAACGGTCGGACCGGGCGTCACACAGCGTAGGGTGCGCCATGCGCACCAACGACCTGCCTGTTCGCGCAGCGCTGCAGAAGCGGGTCCGGCGCCCTGCTAGAATGCCGGCCATGACCTACCGCCCCCATCCCCGCCGCCCGCGCTGGCGCAGCCTGGCCTTGCTCGCCGTGCTGCTGGCCCCCCTGCTGTGGCCGCTACATCACCTCGCCGAGCGCTATTACCGCAGCGAGCTGGCCGAGCAGAATCGGCAGACTCTGGACCTCTACGTCGCCAACCTGCTCGGCACGCTGCGCCGTTACGAGGTGCTGCCGCCGATCCTCGGCGACCTGCCGCCGTTGCGCGGCGTGCTCGACCAGCCGGCCGGCGCGCAGACCCACGATGCAGCCAATCGCCTGCTGACCCGGCTGCGCGAGCAGACCGGCGCCGAGGTGATCTACCTGATGGACGCCGCCGGCAACACCCTGGCCGCATCGAACTGGAATCAGCCGGACAGCTTCATCGGCCGCAACTTCGCCTTTCGCCCGTATTTCCGCGAGGCCATCGCCGGTCAGCAGGGACGCTTCTTCGGCCTCGGCACCACCTCCGGCAAGCGCGGCTACTACTTCGCCTCGGCGGTGAAGGACGGCGAGCGCACGCTCGGCGCGCTGGTGGTCAAGGTCGACCTGGACATCACCGAGGTGCCCTGGGGCAACACCCCCGAGCAGTTGCTGGTGACCGACCATCACGGCGTGGTGATCCTCACCTCGCGGGCGCAGTGGCGTTACCGCGCCAGCCGTCCGCTGTCGGTGCGCGAGCGCGACGAGATCGCCGACAACC
This sequence comes from Pseudomonas sp. UBA5782, assembly GCA_002418465.1. Lineage (GTDB taxonomy): Bacteria > Pseudomonadota > Gammaproteobacteria > Pseudomonadales > Pseudomonadaceae > Pseudomonas_O. Next base: position 26,903 of record DIEE01000188.1, read on the forward strand.
AGCCCTACCCGACCCGCGAGCCCGAGCCGCTGGCGCTGCAGAACTCGGCCTGGATGGCGCAGAGCCGGGTGCTGCAGGAAACCGGCTGGACGGTGAACATCCTCACCCCGCGCTCGATGATCGAGCGCCGCGTGCAGACCACCGTAGCCATCGGCGGCGGCGCCCTGCTGCTGCTGATGCTGATGCTCGGCCTGCTGATGCAGCGGCGCCGGCATTACCTGGAACGCATCGCCTTCGACACGCGGGCGCGCCAGGAGCTGGAGAGCCGCGTGCTGGAACGCACCCACGATCTGGAAACCCTCAACAGCCGGCTGAAGGACGAGGTGCTCGAACGCGAGCATGCCCAGCAGGAAGCCGCCCGCGCCCAGGACGAGCTGGTGCAGGCCGGCAAGCTCTCGGTGCTCGGCACCATGAGCGCGAGCATCAGCCACGAACTCAACCAGCCGCTGGCGGCGATCCGCAGCTACGCCGAGAACGCCGCCGTGCTGCTCGATCACCAGCGCATCGATGACGCGCGCGACAACCTCAGGCTGATCGGCGAACTGACCGGGCGCATGGCCTCGATCATCGCCCACCTGCGCGCCTTCGCCCGGCGCGACCGGCATGCGCCGGAAAGCGTCGCCCTGCAACCGGCGCTGGACGATGCCCTGGCCCTGCTGGCGCAGCGTCGGCGGGCGATGGACGTGGAGCTGATCCGCGATTTGCCGGATGCGCCGCTGTGGGTGCAGGCCGGTGAAACCCGCCTGCGCCAGGTACTCGGCAACCTGCTCGCCAACGCCCTCGACGCGCTCACCGCCAAGGGCCCGCCGCGGCGCCTGTGGCTGAACGCCGAGCAGACCGC
>DIEE01000188.1:27938-28324 GCA_002418465.1 Pseudomonas sp. UBA5782
ATCGATGGCCGCGTCGAGGTCCTGCTGATCGATGACGACCCGCACCTGCGCCAGGCGCTCAGCCAGACCCTCGACCTGGCCGGGCTCAAGGTGCTCGCCCTGGACAGCGCCGATGGCGTCGGCGCGCGCCTGGATGCCGACTGGCCCGGNGTGGTGGTCAGCGATATCCGCATGCCCGGCGTCGACGGCCTGCACCTGCTGGAAACCCTGCATGCCCGCGACCCCGGCCTGCCGGTGTTGCTGATCACCGGGCACGGCGACGTGCCGCTGGCGGTACAGGCGATGCGCGCCGGCGCCTACGATTTCCTCGAGAAACCCTTCCCCAGCGAAAACCTGCTGGACAGCGTGCGCCGCGCCCTCGACCTGCGCCGCCTGCAACTGGACAA
>DIEE01000020.1:0-7582 GCA_002418465.1 Pseudomonas sp. UBA5782
CGGCGATGCCGGCGAACGGATCGAGGCAGCGTTGAACGCGGGCTGCGACATGGGACTCGTATGCAATGACCGCGCGGCCGCCGAGCTGGCGTTGAGCCGCCTGCAGCGCCTCGGCGTGCGCCAGCCGGGCAACCTGCAGCGCATGCGTGCGCGGAGCTGGCCGGACACCAGCTATCGCCAGCACCCGCGCTGGCTGCAGGCGACGGCCGCGCTGCGCGCCGCGCAACTGATCGACTAAAGGAGCACGCATGACCGTTTACGCCATCATCGGTGGGACAGGCCTGACCCAGCTCGAAGGCCTCGACCTGAGCCTGTCGCTGAGTGACGAAACCCCCTATGGCGCGGCTTCGGCGCCGGTATTGCACGGAGAATACGCCGGCCGCGAGGTGCTCTTTCTCGCCCGCCACGGCCACCCGCACCGCCTGCCGCCGCACAAGGTGAACTACCGCGCCAACCTGTGGGCGCTGAAACAGGCCGGCGCCGAGGCGATCATCGCGGTCAACGCGGTGGGCGGTATCAATCCGGGCATGGGCACCGGGCACCTGTGCGTGCCGCATCAGCTGATCGACTACAGCTGGGGCCGCGAGCACACCTTCTTCGACGGCGAACCGCAACCGGTGACCCATATCGACTTCAGCAATCCCTATGACGAGCTGGTGCGCACCCGCCTGCTGGACGCGCTGCAGGCCAGCGGCTACGCCTACAGCACGCTAGGTGTGTATGGCTGCACCCAGGGCCCGAGGCTGGAAACCGCCAGCGAAATCCTGCGCATGGAACGCGATGGTTGCGACCTGGTTGGCATGACCGGCATGCCGGAGGCCGGTCTCGCCCGCGAGCTGGAATTGCCCTACGCCTGCCTGGCGCTGGTGGTGAATCCGGCAGCGGGCAAGAGCGTCGAAGTGATCACCATGGCCGACATCGAAGCGGCACTGGCCGAGAGCATCGGCCGCGTGCGCGAGGTGATCGGGCGGGTGCTGGCCAGCGACGCCTGAGCCGTCGCTGAAACGAAAAAGGCCGATGCAGTTGCATCGGCCTTTTTCATATTGCGCTGGGGCGGGGCGATCAGAGCGGGCTGACGCGCACCAGCAGGCCCAGGCTGGAATGGTCCAGGTAGGTCAGTTCGCCGATCTTCAGCCGGCTGCTCTGCTTGAGGCGCTCGCTGGCGACGATCAGGTTCTGCGCATCGAACTGGTTGACCCAGAAATCCGCCTCGACGTCGACGAAGCGCACCTGCGACAGGCTGAGGGTGCCCTCGACCGGGAAATGCCCTAGCTGCTCGTTGCCGACGCTGACCGCCACCTTGCTCGGCGTGCTGCCGATGCTCTGCTGCCAGGCCTTGTGCATCAGCACCTGATAACCCTTGCCGGCGGTCAGCTTGGCAGCCTGGCCATCCAGTGCCCGCGCGGCCTCGCTGCTCAGCGGGCTGGCGCCGGCGGCCCAGTCGTCCGGGGCCGGCTGGCTGGCATCCACCGGCGGCGCCTGGCGGAACAGGATCACATCGACCTGATAGGTGCCGTCGGCGAAAGCGGCCGGGGCGAGGAGGGCGAGCAGCAGCGGGAGCAGGCGAAGCAGCGGCATTGCGAAATCCTTATGGGGAAATGCCCGCACCTGGCGGGCAGGGTCGTCAGGCGTTCGGGGCGAGGCGCTCGAACAGCGCCTCCAGGGTGTTGAAGCGCTCTTCCGGTCGCTCCATCGGCACCTGGAATTTGAACAGGGTGGCGCCTTCGAACTTGTAGCGTTTCGGCTGGCTCTGGATCAGCTTGATCAGCACCAGCGGATCGACCGCGGTGTCCGCGGCGAACTCGATGCGTCCGCCCTGCGGGCCGGCGTCGACCTTCTTGATCCCGAGCTTCTCGGCCTGCAGCTTCAGCAGGGTCAGACGCACGAGGTTCTTGGTCGGTTCCGGAAGCAGGCCGAAACGGTCGATCATCTCCACCTGCAGCTCCTTCAGGCCATCCTCATCGGCGGCGTTGGCGATGCGCTTGTAGAGGATCAGCCGCGCGTGCACGTCGGGCAGGTAGTCCTCGGGGATCAGCGCCGGCAGGCGCAGGTTGATCTCCGGGCCGCCGCCCAGCGGCTGGTCGAGGTTCGGCTGCTCGCCCTTGCGGATGGCCTTCACCGCGCGTTCGAGCATCTCCATGTAGAGGGTGAAGCCGACGGCCTGGATCTGCCCGCTCTGGCCGTCGCCGAGCAGCTCGCCCGCGCCGCGGATTTCCAGGTCGTGGGTCGCCAGGACGAAGCCGGCGCCGAGGTCCTGGGCGTTGGCGATGGCTTCCAGGCGCTTCTGCGCATCGTCGGTCATCTGCTTGCGCGGCGGCGTGAGCAGGTAGGCGTAGGCCTGGTGGTGGCTGCGGCCGACGCGGCCGCGCAACTGGTGCAGCTGGGCCAGGCCGAACTTGTCGGCACGCTCGATGATGATGGTGTTGGCGTTGGGCACGTCGATGCCGGTCTCGATGATGGTCGAGGCCACCAGCACGTTGAAACGCTTGTGATAGAAGTCGCCCATCACCTGTTCCAGCTCGCGCTCGTGCATCTGCCCGTGGCCGATACCGATGCGCGCCTCGGGCACCAGTTCGGCCAGGTCGGCGGCGCATTTCTCGATGGTCTTCACGTCGTTGTGCAGGTAGTAGACCTGGCCGCCGCGCAGCAGCTCACGCAGCAGCGCTTCCTTGATCGTCGGCTTGTTCTGCTCCATGACGAAGGTGCGTACCGAGAGCCGTCGCGCCGGCGGCGTGGCGATGATCGACAGGTCGCGCATCCCGGCCACCGCCATGTTCAGCGTGCGCGGAATCGGCGTGGCGGTGAGGGTGAGGATGTCCACCTCGCTGCGCAGTGCCTTGAGCTGTTCCTTCTGGCGCACGCCGAAACGGTGTTCCTCGTCGATGATCACCAGGCCAAGGTTCTTGAACTTGACGTCCTCGGACAGCAGCTTGTGCGTGCCGATGACGATGTCCACCTGGCCTTCGCCCAGTTGCTGCACGGCATCGCCGACTTCCTTGGCCGACTTGAAGCGGCTCATCACCTCAACCTTCACCGGCCAGTCGGCGAAGCGGTCGCGGAAGCTGTTGTAGTGCTGCTGGGCGAGCAGGGTAGTCGGCACCAGCACGGCCACCTGGCGGCCGCTGTGCACGGCGATGAAGGCGGCGCGCATGGCCACCTCGGTCTTGCCGAAGCCGACGTCGCCGCAGACCAGGCGATCCATCGGCTTGGGCGCCAGCATGTCTTCGCGCACCGCTTCGATGGCGGTCTGCTGGTCCGGGGTTTCCTCGAACGGGAAGCCGGCGCTGAAGGTTTCGTAATCCATCTTCGGATCGTCGAACGCGTAGCCCTCGCGGGCGGCGCGGCGGGCATAGATGTCGAGCAGTTCGGCGGCGACGTCGCGGACCTGTTCGGCGGCCTTGCGTTTGGCCTTCTGCCAGGTTTCCGAGCCGAGCCGGTGCAGCGGCGCCAGGGCGTCGTCGCTGCCGGTGTAGCGGGCGATCAGGTGCAGGCTGGCGACCGGCACGTAGAGCTTGGCTTCCTCGGCGTACTGCAGGGCGAGGAATTCCGCGGCCTGGCCCTCGATCTCCAGGGTGATCAGGCCGAGGTAGCGGCCGACGCCGTGGTCGATGTGCACCACCGGCGCGCCCTCGCGCAGCTCGGTGAGGTTCTTGATCACGTTGTCGCCGTCGTGCTGACGCTTGTCGCGACGCCGGCGCTGCATGATCCGCTGGCCGAACAGCGGGCTTTCGGCGACCAGCGCCAGCGCCGGGGTTTCCAGCAGCAGGCCTTCGTCCAGCGGTGCGATGGCGATCGCCAGGCGCTCGTCGCCGGCGACGAAATCGGCCCAGCCCTCGACCTGCTGCGGTTTCAGCTTGAGCCGCGCGAGCAGTTCCAGCAGCACCTCGCGGCGCCCGGCGGTCTCGGCGGTGAACAGCACGCGGCCGGAAAATTCGTCGAGGAAGCGCCGCAGCGCGCCCAGCGGTTCGCTGGCCTTGGCCTCGATGGCGAGGTCCGGCAGGGCGGACGCGGGGAAGCGCTCGCGGCCGACGCCGGTTTCCAGGTCCTGCTGGCCGGCGACCACCCGCGGCCAGTTCTTCAGCCGGGCGAAGCAGTCTTCCACCGGCAGGAACACGTCGACCGGCGGCAGCAGCGGGCGCTCCGGGTCGACGCGGCGATCCTCGTAGCGGTTGCGCACATCGTTCCAGAATTGCTCGGCAGCCTGTTCGATGCCCGGCAGCGAGAACACCTGGGTGTCCTGCGGCAGGTAGTCGAACAGCGTCGNNCGGGGGTGATGCCGCTGGCCAGGTCCTGGTAGATCGGGCAGCGGCGGAAGTCGACATCGAAGCGCTCGCGGAAGCGCCCGCGAAAATCGGTCACAGCCTTCTTGTCCAGCGGGAACTCGCGCGCCGGCAGCAGGCGGATCGATTCGACCTTGTCGATCGAGCGCTGGGTTTCCGGATCGAAGGTCCGCAGCGTCTCGATCTCGTCGTCGAACAGGTCGATGCGGTAGGGCCGCGCGCTGCCCATTGGGAAAAGGTCGATCAGCGCGCCGCGCACGGTGAACTCGCCGTGTTCGTAGACGGTGTCGACGTAGCGGTAGCCGGCGGCCTCCAGGCGCGCGCGCAACTGCTCGACGTCGAGCTTCTGGCCGACGTCCATCACCAGGCTGGTGCCGAGCAGGAAACGCGTTGGCGCCAGGCGATGTATGGCCGTGGTGATCGGCACTACCAATACGCCGTGCTGCAGCTCGGGCAGGCGGTAGAGCGCGGCGATGCGCTGCGAAATGATGTCCTGGTGCGGCGAGAACAGGTCGTAGGGCAGGGTTTCCCAGTCGGGAAAATGCAGCACCGGCAATTGCGGGGCGAAGAAGCGCAGCTCCTCCTGCAGGCGTTCGGCACTCTGGCTGTCGTTGGTCAGCAACAGGGTGAAACGTTTGGCGGCGCTGGCGGCCTCGGCGATGGCCAGGGAGAGCGCGGCACCGGGCAGATTGCCCCAGTACTGCTTGCCGGCGGCGGACGGGAGAAGCGGGAGGCGCAATACGGACACGTGGGGTCTTGGCTCCGGAGAGAAAGTTGAGCGCAGGGATTGTAACTATCCGGGGCGACGGCTGTCAGTGTCATGGTCGCTGCGATTGCCGGCCGGCCTGAGCGCCGGCATAATGTAGCCCCTTTTTACAGCCCCTACATATGGAAGGTACTGCCCGTGAATCAGAAGCCCGACCAGTGTCTTGGTGAATGGATCGATCGTGAGGCGCTTGCGGAAACCATGATTCCGCTGATCGGCCAGCTCTACCGCAACAACAACGTGGTGATCTCCATCTATGGCCGCAGCCTGATCAACCGTTCGGTCATCGAAATCCTCAAGGCGCACCGCTTCACCCGCCATCGCCAGGCCGACGAGACCGAGCTTTCGGTCCATGACACCTTCCCGATCCTGAAGACCATGAGCGAGCTCAAGCTGGGCGCCGCCTCGGTCGATCTGGGCAAGATGGCCGCGAAATTCAAGGACGGCAACGGCGGTCGCAGCGTCGAACAGTTCGTCCGCGAAGAACTCGCCGACGTGATCGGCAAGCAGAACGACAACGCGCGCAAGGGCAAGGACGTGGTCCTCTACGGCTTCGGTCGTATCGGCCGTCTGCTGGCGCGCATCCTGATCGAGAAGACCGGTGGCGGCGACGGCCTGCGCCTGCGCGCCATCGTCGTCCGCAAGGGCGCCGAGAACGACCTGGCCAAGCGCGCCAGCCTGCTGCGCCGCGACTCGGTACACGGCTCGTTCTACGGCACCATCATGGTCGACGAGGAGAACAACACCCTCAACGTCAACGGCAACCTGATCCAGGTGATCTATTCCAACGATCCCTCGACCGTCGACTACACCGCCTACGGCATCCAGGACGCGCTGCTGGTCGACAACACCGGCAAATGGCGCGACGCCGAAGGCCTGTCGCAGCACCTCAAGTGCCCGGGCGTCGACCGCGTGGTGCTCACCGCGCCGGGCAAGGGCAAGCTGAAGAACGTCGTGCACGGCATCAACCACGGCCAGATCACCGCCGAAGACAAGATCGTCTCCGCGGCGTCCTGCACCACCAACGCCATCGTCCCGGTGCTCAAGGCGGTCAACGACAAGTTCGGCATCGTCAACGGCCACGTCGAAACGGTTCACTCGTACACCAACGACCAGAACCTGATCGACAACTTCCACAAGGGCAATCGCCGTGGTCGCAGCGCCGCGCTGAACATGGTGATCACCGAAACCGGCGCCGCCACCGCCGCGGCCAAGGCCCTGCCGGAGCTGGCCGGCAAGCTGACCGGCAACGCGATCCGCGTGCCGACGCCGAACGTCTCCATGGCGATCCTCAACCTGAACCTGGAGAAGGGCAGCAGCCGCGAGGAGATGAACGAGTACCTGCGCTACATGGCGCTGTATTCGGATCTGCACAACCAGATCGATTTCGTCAATTCGCCGGAAGTGGTCTCCACCGACTTCGTCGGTTCGCGCTACGCCGGCGTGGTCGATGCCGAAGCCACCATCTGCAGCGACAACCGCGTCGTGCTGTACGTCTGGTACGACAACGAGTTCGGCTACAGCTGCCAGGTGGTTCGCGTGATGGAAGACATGGCCGGGGTCAACCCGCCGGCATTCCCACGCTGATCCAGCACCTCGCCTGAAACGAAACGGGAGCCTTGGCTCCCGTTTTGCATTTCCGCTGCTGGAAAGTGTCCACGCCCCGGTTTTACGCGGGGCGCCGCGGGAGCTAAACCACCATTCGGCAGACTTTGTAGCATTTGCGCCCTGCATCTTGAGCGAGGCTATCATTGGTCGCTTTTTAGTGCCGGAAGGCCGCTCTTCGGCTTCGTCGAGCGGCAGCCCGCCGTGCTTTAGCGCACGCTTCGCGATGCGTGTAATACTTTGAAAAAAATGGAATTCAGGCCTCCCATGATTACGATTAGAAAAGGGTTGGAGCTGCCTATCGGTGGCACGCCGGTGCAGCGCATCGAGCCTGCCAGACTTGTCCGCAGCGTCGCCGTGATGGGTCCCGACTATCACGGTTTGAAGCCAAGCATGGCTGTTCAAGTAGGGGATCGGGTTCAGCTCGGCCAAGTCCTGTTTTCCGATAAGGCTTCGCCCGGCGTGGTCTTCACCGCGCCGGCCGCGGGCGTGGTCAGCGCTATTCATCGGGGCGAGAAACGCGTCCTGCAGTCGGTGGTCATCGATGTCGACGGCGACGACGCGGTGCGTTTCGAGAGCTTCCCGGCCGAGCGCCTGGGGCAGCTCGATCCCGCCGAGGTGCGCCGCATCCTGCAGCAGTCCGGTCTGTGGACGGCGTTGCGGACCCGCCCTTACAGCAAGGTGCCGGCAGTCGACGCGACGCCGAATTCGATCTTCGTCAGTGCCATCGATACCCATCCGCTGGCCGCCGACCCGCTGCTGGTGATCGGCGAACAGCCCGAGGCCTTCGCCAACGGGCTGGCGGTGCTGACCCGGCTGGCCGGCGTCTACCTGTGCAAGCGTCCGGGTGCCGAGTTGCCGGGCGAGAGCCTGCCCGGCGTGCGCGGAGAGGCGTTCGCCGGCCCGCATCCGGCCGGCCTGGCCGGCACGC
>DIEE01000020.1:7665-9349 GCA_002418465.1 Pseudomonas sp. UBA5782
CCTGGGCGCCAACCTCGACGAGCTGACCGCCGGCGAGCTGCATCCCGGCGTCAGCCGGGTGATCTCCGGCTCGGTGTTCGGCGGACGCACGGCGCGCGGCGCCTTCGCCTTCCTCGGCCGCTACCACCAGCAGATCAGCTGCCTGGCCGAGGGGCACCAGCGTGAGCTGTTGCATTACCTGCGTCCCGGCCGTGATCGGCATTCGGTGCTGAACATCTTCGTGTCGCGGCTGTTCAAGAGCGGCAATTTCACCTTCACTACCTCGACCAACGGCAGCCCACGGGCGATGGTGCCGGTAGGCAACTACGAGCAAGTGATGCCGCTGGACATCCTGGCGACCCAACTGCTGCGGTCGCTGATCGTCGGCGACACCGAGATGGCGCAGAAACTCGGCTGCCTGGAACTGGACGAGGAAGACCTGGCCTTGTGCAGCTACGTCTGCGCCGGCAAGTACGAATACGGCCCGATCCTGCGGGACAATCTGGCACGCATCGAGAAGGAGGGCTGACCCCATGGGTATCCGCGCATTCCTCGACAAGATCGAGCACAACTTCGAAAAAGGCGGCAAGTACGAGAAGTGGTACGCGCTCTACGAAGCCGTCGACACCTTCTTCTACAGTCCGGCCAGCGTTACCCGCGGCACCTCCCACGTGCGTGACGGCATCGACCTCAAGCGCATGATGATCATCGTCTGGGCCTGTACCTTCCCGGCGATGCTGTTCGGCATGTGGAACCTCGGCTACCAGGCCAACCGCATCTACGCCGCCAGCCCCGAGCTGCTCGCGGCCCAGGCGGGCTGGCGCTTCGGCCTGATCGGCGCGCTGGCCGGCTTCGACCCGGCCAGCCTGTGGGACAACTTCGTCCAGGGCGCTGTGTATTTCCTGCCGATCTACGCCGTGACCTTCATCGTCGGCGGATTCTGGGAAGTACTGTTCGCCTCGATGCGCGGCCATGAGGTCAACGAAGGGTTCTTCGTCACCTCGATCCTTTTCGCGCTGATCCTGCCGCCGAGCATTCCGCTCTGGCAGGTGGCGCTGGGCATCAGCTTCGGCGTGGTGCTGGGCAAGGAAGTCTTCGGCGGCACCGGCAAGAACTTCCTCAACCCGGCGCTGACCGGTCGCGCCTTTCTGTTCTTCGCCTATCCGGCGCAGATGTCCGGCGATGCGGTGTGGACTGCGGTGGACGGCTTCGCCGGGGCCACGGCGCTGAGCCAGGCAGCCAGCGGCGGTGTCGAGCAGTTCGCCGGCCAGCTGTCCTGGAGCGATGCCTTCCTCGGCTTCATGCAGGGCTCGATCGGGGAAACCAGCACCCTTGCAATCCTCATCGGCGGCGCGGTGCTGCTGGTCACGCGGATCGCCGCCTGGCGCATCGTCGCCGGCGTGATGATCGGGATGATCGCCACCAGCCTGCTGTTCAACGCCATCGGCTCGGCGACCAACCCGATGTTCGCCATGCCCTGGTACTGGCATCTGGTGGTCGGCGGATTCGCTTTCGGCATGATCTTCATGGCCACCGACCCGGTTTCGGCGTCCATGACCAACACCGGCAAGTGGATCTTCGGCGCGGTGATCGGCCTGATGGTGGTGCTGATCCGCGTGGTCAACCCGGCCTTCCCCGAGGGCATGATGCTGGCGATCCTGTTCGCCAACCTGTTTGCGCCGCTGTTCGATTACCTGGTGGTGCG
>DIEE01000020.1:9408-24275 GCA_002418465.1 Pseudomonas sp. UBA5782
CGCCGAGCGCATCCGCCCGCGGGTGGTGGACCTGGAAAGCGGCCATTTCACCGACGAGAAGGACCCTGCCACCTACGACCCACTGAAGGCAGCGAAGGACCCGCAGGACTCCGAAGCGCTGGAAGGCAGCGCCGACATCGCCTCGATCAAGCGTCGCGAGCGCTACAGCACCGTCTATCTGGTGGAGACCGAGGGCAAGCTGGACACCCTGGTGCTGCCGGTGCGCGGCTATGGCCTGTGGTCGACGCTGTACGGTTTCATGGCGGTCAAGGGCGACCTCGATACGCTGGCTGGCCTGGGCTTCTACCAGCATGGCGAAACGCCGGGTCTCGGCGGTGAAGTGGACAACCCGAAGTGGCGGGCGCAATGGACGGGCAAGACGCTCTACGACGAGGACGGCAAGCTGGCCATCCAGGTCGTCAAGGGCGGAGTGGACCCGCAGAACCCCGACGCCGTCCATCAGATCGACGCGCTTGCCGGTGCGACCCTGACCAGNNACATTTCTGGCTGGGCAAGAACGGTTTCGGCCCATTCATCACCAACCTTCGAGCCGGGGAGGCCTGAACATGGCACAGCCGACAATAAAAGAAGTCCTGCTCAATCCGGTGTTCAACAACAACCCGATCGGCCTGCAGATCCTCGGGATCTGCTCGGCGCTGGCGGTGACCTCGAACCTGAAGACGGCGCTGGTGATGTCCATCGCGCTGACGCTGGTGACCGGCTTCTCCAACCTGTTCATCTCGATGATCCGGCGGCAGATTCCCAGTTCGATCCGCATGATCGTGCAGATGGTGATCATCGCCTCGCTGGTGATCGTGGTCGACCAGGTGCTCAAGGCCTATGCCTTCAGCCTGGCCAAGCAGCTCTCGGTGTTCGTCGGGCTGATCATCACCAACTGCATCGTGATGGGCCGCGCCGAAGCGTTCGCCATGGCCAATCCGCCCCTGCTGTCGTTCTTCGACGGCATCGGCAACGGCCTGGGCTACAGCGCGATGCTGATCGTGCTCGGCGTGGTTCGCGAGCTGTTCGGCGCCGGCAAGCTGCTTGGCATCGAGATCNNATCGAGATCATCCCGCTGGTGAAGGACGGCGGCTGGTATCAGCCCAACGGCCTGCTGCTGCTGCCGCCCTCGGCGTTCTTCCTGATCGGGCTGATCATCTGGGCGCTGCGCAGCTGGAAGAAGGAACAGCGCGAGGAGCCGAGCTACCGTATCGCTCCGCAGGTTTCCCGCGAGGAGGCGTACTGATGGAACATTACGTCAGCCTGCTGGTGCGCTCGATCTTCGTCGAGAACATGGCCCTGGCCTTCTTTCTCGGCATGTGCACCTTCATCGCCATCTCGAAGAAGGTGGAAACCGCCATCGGCCTGGGTATCGCGGTGGTGCTGGTGCAGACCATCACCGTGCCGGCGAACAACCTGATCTACACCTACCTGCTCAAGGACGGCGCGCTGGCCTGGGCCGGCCTGCCGGAGGTGGACCTTAGCTTCCTCGGGTTGCTCAGCTACATCGGCGTGATCGCCGCGATCGTGCAGATCCTCGAGATGCTCCTGGATAAATACGTACCCTCGCTCTACAACGCACTGGGCGTGTTCCTGCCGCTGATCACGGTGAACTGCGCGATCATGGCCGGCTCGCTGTTCATGGTCGAGCGTGACTACAACCTCGCCGAAAGCACCGTCTACGGTGTGGGCTCAGGGCTGTCCTGGGCGTTCGCCATCGCGCTGCTCGCCGGTATCCGCGAGAAGCTCAAGTACAGCGACGTGCCGGAGGGGCTGCAGGGGCTGGGGATCACCTTCATCACCATCGGCCTGATGTCGCTGGGTTTCATGTCGTTCTCCGGCGTGCAGCTGTAACGGAAGGGACGCCCAGATGAACTACGAGATTTTCCTCGCCATCGGCATGTTCACCGCCATCGTCCTTTCGCTGGTGGCGATCATCCTGATGGCCCGCGCCAAGCTGGTCTCCAGCGGCGACGTGAGCATCCAGATCAACGGCGAGCGCACCATCACCGTGCCGGCCGGCGGCAAGCTGCTGCAGACCCTCGCGTCGAACAACATCTTCCTGTCCTCGGCCTGCGGCGGCGGCGGTACCTGCGCCCAGTGCAAGTGCATCGTCGAGACCGGCGGCGGCGAGATGCTGCCCACCGAGGAGTCGCATTTCTCGCGGCGCCAGGCCCGTGAAGGCTGGCGCCTGTCGTGCCAGACACCGGTCAAACAGGACATGAGCATCGAGGTCTCGGAAGAGGTCTTCGGCGTGAAGAAGTGGGAGTGCACCGTCGAGTCGAACCCCAACGTCGCCACCTTCATCAAGGAACTGACGCTGCGCCTGCCCGAGGGCGAGAGCGTCGACTTCCGCGCCGGCGGCTACGTGCAGCTGGAGTGCCCGCCGCACGAAGTTTCCTACAAGGACTTCGAGGTGCAGCCGGAGTATCGCGGCGACTGGGACCGCTTCAACCAGTGGCAGTACGTGTCGAAGGTCGATGAACCCGTGATCCGTGCCTACTCCATGGCCAACTACCCGGGCGAGAAGGACATCGTCAAGTTCAACATCCGCATCGCCTCGCCGCCGCCCGGCAAGCAGGGCATCGCTCCAGGGCAGATGTCGTCCTGGGTGTTCAACCTGAAGCCGGGCGACAAGGTCACCGTCTACGGTCCCTTCGGTGAATTCTTCGCCAAGGAAACCGAGGCCGAGATGGTCTTCGTCGGTGGCGGTGCCGGCATGGCGCCGATGCGCTCGCACATCTTCGACCAGCTCAAGCGCCTGGGCAGCAAGCGCAAGATCAGCTTCTGGTACGGCGCGCGTTCGCTGCGCGAAGCGTTCTACGTGGAGGAGTACGACCGCCTGCAGGCGGAGAACGAGAACTTCACCTGGCATCTGGCGCTTTCCGATCCGCAGCCGGAAGACAACTGGAGCGGCTACACCGGCTTCATCCACAACGTGCTGTTCGAGCAGTACCTCAAGGATCATCCGGCTCCCGAGGATTGCGAGTTCTACATGTGCGGCCCGCCGATGATGAACGCCGCGGTGATCAAGATGCTCACCGAGCTGGGCGTCGAGCGCGAGAACATCCTGCTGGACGACTTCGGTGGTTAGGCCGCTGCTGCGCGTGGCATCGCTGTTGGCGCTGGGCGCGGCGCTCGCCGGTTGCGGCGATTCGCTCGAGAGTTTCGGCGGGCCGACCATGGGCAGCACCTATTCGGTGAAGTACGTGCGCGGCAGCGGCATGCCTTCGGTGGAGGCGCTGCAGCCGCAGGTCGAGGAGATTCTCGCCGGCGTCGACCGGCAGATGTCGACCTACCGCGACGACTCCGACATCGAGCGTTTCAACGATGCACCGGCCGGCAGCTGCCAGAAGATGCCGGACGACGTGCTCGAACTGGTGCGCTTCGGCGAGACGTTGTCGCAAGCCAGCGACGGCGCCTTCGACCTGACCGTGGAGCCCTTGCTCAACCTCTGGGGCTTCGGCCCGCGGGCGAAGGGCGACCGCGTGCCGAGCGCCGAAGAGCTGCAGGCGGTGCGTACGCAGTTCGGCCACCAGCGGTTGCGCATCGATGGCGACCGGCTCTGCAAGGACGGCCCGATCCAGGTCGACTTCAACAGCATCGCCGCCGGTTTCGCGGTCGACCGTATCGCCGCGCGGATTCAGCAGCTGGGCGTGAAGAGCTACCTGGTGGAGGCCACCGGCGAGCTCAAGGCGGTCGGTCGCAAACCCGACGGCTCGCCCTGGCGCATCGCCATCGAGGCGCCGCAGACCGATGCCCGGGTCGCGCAGAAGATCATCGCCCTCGACGGTTACGGGGTGTCCACTTCCGGCGACTACCGCAACTACTTCGAGCAGGGCGGCCAGCGCTACTCGCACACCATGGATCCGCGCAACGCAGCGCCGATACGCCACTCACTGGCCGCAGTGACCGTCATCGATCGTGCAGCATTGCGCGCCGATGGCTTGTCTACCCTGCTCATGGTGCTCGGCCCCGAAGCCGGCGCCGCTTTCGCCGAACGCGAGCAGATCGCCGCGTTCTTCGTGACTCACCAGGGTGACGGCTTCGTTACCCACAGCAGTTCCGCCTTCGAGCGTTTGCTGGTGGAGCAGGGAGACGAACCATGATCTGGCTCGCCGCATTTACCGTCATGTTGCTGGTCGTGGCCGGCATGGCCATTGGCGTGATGACCGGGCGCAAGCCACTGGCCGGTTCCTGTGGCGGCATCGCCGCGCTGGGCATCGAAAAGGAGTGCTCGATCTGCGGCGGCGACCGGCAGATCTGCGAGGAGGTCAACCGCGGCGCCGACGATGTAGTGGACGCGAAGCTCGCCTACGACGCGACCAAGCGCTAATGTGCTGCGCGAATCGATTCACCTACGCTGTAGCCTGACGCTCACGGTCCTCCTGCCTGCAGGCGCGACATGTGATCGCCCGGCGGGCGAGCATCGAAAGAAGCGGCAGCCCCTGGCGCCGCGATCCTGTCGGGAGGCGTGACGCGTCCCGACTCGTTCAAGGAGTAAATATGGCGGTCTACAGCTACGACGTGGTTGTGCTGGGCTCCGGCCCGGCCGGTGAAGGCGCGGCGATGAATGCCTCGAAGGCGGGGCGCAAGGTGGCGGTCATCGACGACCGCCCGCTGGTCGGCGGCAACTGCACCCACCTCGGCACCATTCCTTCCAAGGCGCTGCGTCACTCCGTCCGGCAGATCATGCAGTTCAACACCAACCCGATCTTCCGCCAGATCGGCGAGCCGCGCTGGTTCTCCTTCCCCGATGTGCTGAAGGACGCCGAGCGCGTCATCGCCAAGCAGGTGGCCTCGCGCACCAGCTACTACGCGCGCAACCGCATCGACACCTTCTTCGGCACCGCCAGCTTCGCCGACGAGCAGACCATCGAAGTGGTCTGCTTGAACGGCGTGGTGGAAAAGCTGATGGCCAAGCAGATCGTCATCGCCACCGGCTCGCGGCCGTATCGCCCGGCGGACATCGACTTCAGCCACCCGCGGGTCTACGACAGCGACACCATCCTGCGCCTGAGCCACACGCCGCGCCGGCTGATCATCTACGGCGCCGGGGTGATCGGCAGCGAATACGCCTCGATCTTCAGCGGCCTCGGCGTGCTGGTCGACCTGATCGACAACCGCGACCAGTTGCTCAGCTTCCTCGACGACGAAATCTCCGACGCGCTGAGCTATCACCTGCGCAACAACAACGTGCTGATTCGCCATAACGAGGAGTACGAGAGCATCGAGGGGCTGGAGAACGGGGTGATCCTGCACCTGAAATCCGGCAAGAAGATCAAGGCCGACGCCTTGCTCTGGTGCAACGGGCGTACCGGCAACACCGACCGCCTCGGCCTGCAGAACATCGGCGTGAAGGTCAACAGCCGCGGCCAGATCGACGTCGACGAGCACTACCGCACCAGCGCCTCCAACGTCTACGCCGCCGGCGACGTGATCGGCTGGCCGGCGCTGGCCAGCGCCGCCTACGACCAGGGCCGCTCGGCGGCGGGCAGCATCGTCGACAACGACAGCTGGCGGCATGTGGACGACGTGCCGACCGGCATCTACACGATTCCGGAGATCAGCTCGCTGGGCAAGACCGAGCGCGAGCTGACCCAGGCGAAGATTCCCTACGAGGTCGGCAAGGCCTTCTTCAAGGGCATGGCGCGCGCGCAGATCGCCGTCGAGCCGGTGGGCATGCTGAAGATCCTCTTCCACCGCGAAACGCTGGCGATCCTCGGTGTGCACTGCTTCGGCTACCAGGCGTCGGAGATCGTCCACATCGGCCAGGCGATCATGAACCAGAAGGGCGAGGCGAATACGCTGAAGTATTTCGTCAATACCACCTTCAACTACCCGACTATGGCCGAGGCCTACCGGGTGGCGGCGTTCGACGGGCTCAACCGGCTTTTTTGAGCAACTCCGGCCGGTGGCCTGAGCCGGCCGGGGAGAATCCCTTCGGCGACTCCCGCACTTGGCAATGGCCGAACCGGGAAAGTCTCTGAACAGGCCGGAAGAACCGATCCGCGAGGGTCGGTTTTTTTATGCGTGCTGTAGGTGTATCGGTGGACCGACGTCCCTCCGGCCTGCCTGTGCAGGGGCGAACCTGTTCGCCCGTCGAAGCCAAGCCGGCGAACAAGTTNNAAGCGCCAGCCGGACCCCCCCGCCTGTCGATGCGCAACGGGCTCTAGCGGTTCAGCGTCGAAACCGCCGTGCCGGGGAAGTCGGTGATGATGCTGTCGACGCCGAAGTCGGCCAGGCGGCGCATCAGCGACGGCTCGTTCACCGTCCACACCGAGACGTGCAGGCCCTGCCTCTGCGCCTTCTGCAGACGTTCGGGGGTGCACAGCGTCCAGTTCAGCGCGAGCAGGGTGCAGCCATGTTGTCTGGCGACCTTCAGCGGGTCGAGCCAGTTGTACTCGGCGACCAGGCCGCGGGAGATTTCCGGAGTCAGGCGATTCAGTGCGCGCAACACCTCGCGCGAGCTGGAGGTCACGGTGACCTTCTCCAGCAGGCCGTAACGCGTGGCCAGTTCCTGGATCGCCAGCACGGTACGCGCGGCGCGCACCCGTGAGGCGCTTTTCACTTCCAGCTGCCAGTGCTCGAACGGGCATTTCTCGAACAGCTCGGCCAGCCGCGGGATCGGCGCCGGATGCAGCCAGCCCGGACCGCCCTGGCGGGCGTCGTAGTCGACCAGTTCGCCGGCATCGTGTTCGACCACCTTGCCGCGGCGGCCGGTGGTGCGTTTCAGGGTCGGGTCGTGGATCACCATCAGCTCGCCGTCGCGCGACAGGTGCAGGTCCAGTTCGCAACGGCGTACGCCATGCTCCAGGCATTTCTGGAAGCCGGCGAGGGTGTTCTCGGGGGCTTCGCCCTTGGCGCCGCGATGGCCGTAGATCAGGGTCAAGAGGCTATTCCTTGGGGTTGTGGGGCTGGTGGTGGCGCACGCTGTCGATCACCCGGCCGCTTTCGAAGTAGACGGAAAACTCGCGGTAGTCCCAGCGTGTGATCGGCGGTCGGCCTACGGCCGGATGCTCCTCGTCGGCCAGGCCGAAGCGCTCCAACACGACGCGCTGAGAGTCGCCGCGGGCGGGCATGACGAGGTTCGCCTGGCCCTGTTCGCCGAGGGGGATTTCGATGGTCTGGGCACGCAGCTCGCCGGCGCAGAGCAGGGTGATCAGCAGCAGGGCGCGCCTCATGCGTCGCCGTTGGGGCGCTGCAGCGCCTGGCGCCGGTCGAGCGCCTGCTTCTGCAGGATGTGGCGGGGGNNGCGCTTCGGTGAGGCCTTCGAATTCGGTGCCGATCTCGAATTGTCCGTCGGCCTTCTCCTGGCAATGGATCACTTCCGCACGCAGCAGCAGGCCGAGGGCCTGGGGCATCAGCACCATCTTGATCGCCAGTTGGCTGCCCACCGGGATTTCCCGCGGGTTGTCGAAACCGATGCCGCCCTCGGACATGCTCACCTGCTTCGGTGAACCGACGTCGCGCAGGAGGTTCTGCGCCAGCGCCTGGCCGAGCAGGTCGATGCGCTTGTTGATCACCTTGAGGTAGTTGGCCAGGGTGCGATCGCGCTCGCCGATGTGGCGCAGCAACTGTTGCGATTCGAAGTCCGCCAGGTGCAGGTCGCTGAGCAGGTTGAACAGCGGCGAGGCGTCGTGCAGCGCCTCCGTAGCCTGGGCTTCGGCACCCGACAGAAGGTGAAATTCCAATGCGATCGTGTCCTCGATACGGTAGTATTCGCGGCGATCATCGGTGTCTAGAGGCGGCATGGCGATCCCATGGCTGCAGTGGTCGGCTGAGTGTAAGGCCGCGCATCGAGCCCCGCCACATCGGCTGTGAAATGCCGCTTTCGTCGCGTCGCCCGCACCTGTTGTTCGCGGCGCACGGGAACCGGACAGGGGAGTGCCGTTGTCACACTGCGCACGCATTCAACATGACGTAACACCTCCAGCCTGTCCGCTGCGTCGTTTGCCTGCACACTCCGTCCGCGTTCGTTTCGTCACCTGATGGACGTTCCCTTTCCAGCGAACAAGCCCAGACATGTTCAGACCCCTGTCAATCTTCATCGGCGCGCGCTACACGCGGGCCAAGCGNNATGATCGTGGTGCTCTCGGTGATGAACGGTTTCGACTACGAGATGCGCACCCGCGTGCTCGGCATGGTGCCGCACGCGACCCTCGAATCGCCGCAGCCGATCGCCGACTGGCATGCGCTGGCCAAGCTCGCCGAGGCCAATCCGCAGGTCGCCGCGGCTGCGCCGTTCACCCAGATGCAGGGTTTGCTGACCAACAACGGCAAGGTGCAGAAAATCCTGATCGATGCGGTCGACCCGCAGCTCGAGCAGCAGGTGTCGATCATCGACCAGTTCTTCCTGCCGGAAAAAGGCAATCTCGACGCGCTGAAGTCGGGCGGCTTCGGCATCGTCATCGGCGATCGCGCGGCACAGAAGCTCGGCGTCGACATCGGCGACAAGCTGACCTTCGTCGCCCCTGAGGTGGCGGTGACGCCGGCCGGCATGTTCCCGCGGATGAAGCGCTTCACCGTGGTCGGCATCTTCCACGTCGGCGCCGGCGAGCTGGACGGCTACCTGGCGCTGACCCACATGGACGACGCCGCGCGGCTCAAGCGCTGGAAGCCGGACCAGGTGCAGGGCGTGCGCCTCAAGCTGCACGACCTGTTCCAGGCGCCGCGGGTGGCCTACCAGATCGCCAACAAGCTCGGCCCGGACTACTACGCCCGAGACTGGACACGCACCCACGGCAACCTCTACCAGGCCATCGGCATGGAGAAGGCGATGATCGGCCTGCTGTTGCTGCTGATCGTCGCGGTCGCCGCGTTCAACATCATTTCCACGCTGGTGATGGTGGTGACCGACAAGAAGTCGGACATCGCCATCCTGCGTACCCTCGGTGCCACGCCGAGGCAGATCATGGCGATCTTCATGGTCCAGGGCACCGTGATCGGCGTGGTCGGCACGCTGATCGGCGCGGCGCTGGGCATCCTCGCGGCGCTCAACGTCAGCGCCATGATCGCCGGCCTCGAACGGCTGATGGGGCACAAATTCCTCAGCGCCGAGGTGTATTTCATCGACTACCTGCCCTCGCGGCTGATGGCCGAGGACGTGGTCCTGGTCTGCTCCGCCGCGCTGGTTCTGAGTTTTCTCGCCACCCTTTATCCGGCCTGGCGTGCCTCGCGCACCCAACCAGCGGAGGCTTTGCGTTATGAGTGATAAGGCAGTCCTGAGTTGCCGCAACCTGGGCAAGCGTTACGAACAGGGCCCGCTGGTGGTCGACGTGCTGGCCGGTGTGCAGCTGGAGCTGCATCCGAGCGAGCGCATCGCCATCGTCGGCACCTCCGGTTCCGGCAAGAGCACGCTGCTCAACCTGCTCGGCGGGCTGGATACGCCGAGCCAGGGCAGCGTCTGGCTGGCCGGCGAGGAGCTGTCCGCGTTGAACGAGAAGGCCCGCGGCCTGTTGCGCAACCGCGCGCTGGGCTTCGTCTACCAGTTCCACCACCTGCTGCCGGAGTTCACCGCGCTGGAGAACGTCTGCATGCCGCTGCTGATCGGCAAGACCTCCATCGCCGAAGCGCGCCAGCGTTCCACCGCGCTGCTCGAGCGTGTCGGCCTCGGCCATCGCCTGGAGCACAAGCCGGCCGAGCTGTCCGGCGGCGAGCGCCAGCGCGTCGCGATCGCCCGCGCGCTGGTCAACAACCCGGCGCTGGTGCTGCTCGACGAGCCCACCGGCAACCTCGACAACCACACCGCCCACGGCATCCAGGAAATGATGCTGGAGCTCAGCCGCTCCTCGCAGACCGCCTTCCTGGTCGTCACCCACGACGTACAGCTGGCCCGGCAGATGGACCGCGTGCTGCGCCTGGAAGACGGCAAGCTGGTGGCCGCCTGATGTTCCGCCCGCTCTCGATCTTCATCGGCCTGCGCTACACGCGGGCCAAGCGCCGCAACCACTTCATCTCGTTCATCTCGCTGACCTCGATGATCGGCCTGGCGCTAGGCGTGCTGGCGATGATCGTGGTGCTCTCGGTGATGAACGGCTTCCAGCAGGAGATGAGCTCGCGGATCCTCGGCATGGTCTCCCACGCCACGCTGTCCGCCGACAAGCCGCTGGATGACTGGAAAACCGTCGCCGACGCGGCGATGAAGAACCCGGAAGTCACCGGCGCGGTGCCCTTCGCCGAACTCGAAGGGATGATTTCCTTCAAGGGCGCGATGCAGCCGCTGCAGGTCAACGGCATCGATCCGCAGGAGGAGCCGAAGGTCTCGATCATCGGCCAGCACATGGTCCAGGGCAGCCTCGACGACCTCAAGGCCGAGCAGTTCGGCGTGGTCCTCGGTGAGATAACCGCACGCCGTTTCGGCCTGCGCATGGGCGACAAGGTGACCCTGATCGTCCCCGAGCTGAGCAGCGCGCCGGGCGGCATCACGCCGCGCATGCAGCGCCTTACGGTGGTCGGGCTGTTCAAGGTCGGCGCCGAGCTGGACGGCTCGCTGGCGCTGGTGCACATCGCCGACGCCGGAGAAATCCAGCGCCTGCAGCCCGGTCAGGTGCAGAGCGTGCGGCTGGCGCTGAAGGACCTCTACCGCGCGCCCGAGGTATCGGCGGCGATCGCCAGCGGCCTCGGCCAGGGCTATCGCGCGGATGACTGGACGCATACCCAGGGCAGCCTGTTCAGCGCGATGAAGATGGAGAAGACCATGATCGGCCTGCTGCTGATGCTGATCATCGCCGTGGCGGCGTTCAACATCATCGCCACACTGATCATGGTGGTCGCCGACAAGCGCGCCGACATCGCCATCCTGCGCACCCTTGGCGC
Source organism: Pseudomonas sp. UBA5782 (assembly GCA_002418465.1). GTDB lineage: Bacteria > Pseudomonadota > Gammaproteobacteria > Pseudomonadales > Pseudomonadaceae > Pseudomonas_O. The sequence continues at coordinate 20,227 of DIEE01000020.1, forward strand.
CACGCCGCGCCAGGTGATGGCGATCTTCATGGTCCAGGGCAGCGTGATCGGGCTCATCGGCACGCTGATCGGCGGCGTGCTCGGCGTGCTCGCCGCGATCAACATCAGCAGCCTGATCGCCTGGCTGGAAAGCGTGCTCGGCATGCGCATCCTCAGCTCCGACCTGTACTTCATAAGCTCGCTGCCGTCGAAGCTGGAAGTCTCCGACGTGGTGCTGATCTGCTCGGTGGCGCTGATCCTCAGCTTCCTCGCCACGCTCTATCCGGCCTGGCGCGCCTCGCGCACGCAACCCGCCGAAGCGCTGCGTTACGAGTGATCCAGGGCAGCGTCCGGACTCCAGTACGCAGCTAGCCTGCACGGACCGTTTCACCCGCTCGGCCGCGTCCGGCGGCCGGATCACGGAGTCGATCCAGCATGCGCACAGGGATGGTTGCGCTCGCCGCGGGCCTGCTGCTCCCGCGTTTTCTACCCGCATTGCCAGATACCCCCTGGCTCATCGGCCTGGCGCTGATCGGTCTGCTGGCGCTCGCTTGCCGCCGTTATCGAGTGGCGTTGTTCTGTCTCGGGCTGAGCTGGGCCTGTGTGTCGGCGCAAGGGGCGCTGGACGATCGCCTGGCGCCCGAACTGGACGACCGCACGCTGTGGCTGGAGGGGCGCATCGTCGACCTGCCGGCCGTGTCTGCCGAAGTGGTCCGCTTCGAGCTGGCGGAGGCCGAATCGCGCCGCGTACAGCTGCCGCAGCGCATGCGCCTGGCCTGGTATGGAGGTCCGGCGCTGCATGCGGGTGAGCGCTGGCGCCTGGCGGTGCACCTGAAACGCCCGCACGGCCTGGTCAATCCGCAATCCTTCGATTACGAAGCCTGGCTGCTGGCGCAGCGCATCGGTGCCACCGGCACGGTGAAGAGTGGCGAGCGGCTGGCTGCGGCCAGCGGCATCGGCGCCTGGCGCGATGCCCTGCGGCAGAAGCTGCTGGTGCTGCCGGCGTTCGGTCGCCAGGGCGGACTGACCGCGCTGGTGCTGGGCGACGATTCCGGGCTGTCCAGCGCTGACTGGCAACTGCTGCAGGACACCGGAACCATTCACCTGATGGTGATCTCTGGCGGCCACGTCAGCCTGATGGCCGGGCTGGTCTACGGGCTGATCGTCCAACTGGCGCGTCATGGCCTCTGGCCGCGGCGCCTGCCGTGGCTGCCCTGGGCCTGCGCGCTGGGTTTCGCCGCGGCGCTCGGCTACTCGCTGCTGGCCGGCTTCGAAGTGCCGATCCGCCGCGCCTGCATCATGCTCGCGGTGGTGCTGGTCTGGCGCCTGCGCTTTCGTCACCTCGGCGTGTGGACGGCGCTGCTGCTGGCCTTCGATCTGGTGCTGGCGATCGAGCCGCTGGCCAGCCTGCAGGCCGGCTTCTGGCTGTCCTTCGGCGCGGTGGCGATTCTCGCGCTGACCTTCGCCGGCCGCCTCGGTGCCTGGAACGCCTGGCGCACGCTGGGGCGTGCGCAATGGGTGATGACCGTCGGCCTGCTGCCCGGACTGCTGGCGCTGGGCTTGCCGATCAGCATCAGCGGCGCGCTGGCCAACCTGATCGCGGTGCCCTGGGTCAGTTTCGTGGTGCTGCCGCCGGCGCTGCTGGGCACCTTGCTGCTGCCGGTTCCGTGGCTCGGCGAAGGGCTGTTCTGGCTGGCCGGTGGTCTGCTGGAACTGCTGTTCCAGGTGTTGGAGCCGATGGCGCGCCTGTGGCCGGCCTGGTTGCCGACGGCGGTTCCGTTGTGGGCGTGGCTGCTCGGTGCCCTCGGCGCCCTGCTGCTGTTGCTGCCCAGTGGCGTGCCGCTGCGCGCATTCGGCCTGGCGCTGCTGTTGCCGCTGCTGTTTCCGCCGTCCAGCGCGCCGTCGGAGGGACGGGCGGAGGTCTGGCAGTTCGACGTGGGGCAGGGGCTTTCGGTGCTGGTCCGCACCCGCGAGCACGCCTTGCTCTACGACGCCGGCCCGCGCTATGGCGACTTCGACCTGGGTGAGCGGGTGGTGCTGCCGTCGCTGGCGAACCTCGGCGTGCGTCGGCTGGATGGGCTGCTGCTCAGTCATGCCGATTCGGATCACGCCGGCGGCGCCCTGGCGATCCAGCGTGGTCTGACGCCGGCGCAGGTGCTCAGCGGCGAGCCGGATCAACTGCCCGCGGCGTTGCAGGCGCGGCCCTGCGTCGATGGTGCCAGCTGGCAGTGGGACGGCGTGCGCTTCACCACCTGGCGCTGGAGTGGGGCGGCGACGGGCAACCAGGCGTCCTGCGTGCTCAAGGTCGAGGCCGGCGGCGAAAGCGTGCTGCTCACCGGCGACATCGATACCCAGGCCGAGCGCGCGCTGCTCGATGCCGGTCGCGCGTTGCGCGCCGACTGGTTGCTGGCGCCGCACCACGGCAGCCGCAGCTCCTCGTCGATGGTATTCCTGCAGGCGGTGCAGCCGCGCGCGGTGCTGTTCTCCCGTGGCCAGCACAACGCCTTCGGCCACCCACATCCGACGATCGTCGCGCGCTACCGGGCGCTGGGCATCGCCCTTCACGACAACGTCGAGGAGGGCGCGCTGCGCATCCGCCTGGGTGCGTTCGAGCCGATCTGGCCGATGCGTGCGCAGCGGCGTTTCTGGCGCGATACGCCGGCGCCCGAGCCTGCCGCAGGTGTGCAGGCCCAGTCGCGCTGAGCGCTTCGCTTGTGCAGTTGCTCAAGCCTGCCGAGCCCTATGCTAGAGTGGCGCCATTTTTCGCAAAGGGGTTCGTTGCCGTGTGGGAACTGGTCAAAGCAGGCGGCTGGATTATGCTGCCCATCATCCTCTGCTCCGTGGTCGCTCTGGCCATCGCCGCCGAGCGTCTGTGGACCCTGCGCGCCAGTCGCGTGGCGCCGCCGCACCTGGTCGGGCAGGTCTGGCGCTGGATTCAGGAGGGTCAGCTGGGCAGCCTGCGGCTCAAGGAATTGCGCGCCTCTTCGCCGCTGGGTGAGCTGCTCGCCGCCGGCCTGGCCAACTCCAAGCACGGCCGCGAGATCATGAAGGAAAGCATCGAGGAAGCCGCCTCCCAGGTGATCCACGAACTGGAGCGCTACCTCAATACCCTCGGCACCATCGCCGGCATGGCGCCGCTGCTCGGCCTGCTCGGCACCGTGCTCGGCATGATCGAAATCTTCAGCGCCTTCAACGCCGCCGGCCAGACCAACGCCGCCGGCCTTGCCGGTGGTATCGGCAAGGCGCTGGTGACCACCGCCGCCGGCCTGATCGTCGCCATCCCCGCGCTGTTCTTCCATCGCTTCCTGGTCCGTCGCGTCGACGAACTGGTGGTCGGCATGGAGCAGGAGGCGATCAAGCTGGTCGAGGTGGTTCACGGTGACCGCGACGTCGACTTCAGCGAGGGCAAGGCGTGAAGTTTCGCAGACGCCGCGCGCGGGAAAACGTCGAGATCAACCTGGCCTCGCTGATCGACGTGGTGTTCATCCTGCTGCTGTTCTTCGTTGTCACCACCACCTTCACCCGTGAAACCAACCTCAAGGTCGATCTGCCCGAGGCGGTCAGCGGCGAGCAGACCACGCCCTCGGAACTCAAGCAGATGGAGATCCTCATCGACGCCGCCGGCAGCTATGCGCTGAACGGCCAGGCGCTGCTGAAGAACGACCTTGACGGCCTGATGACCGCGCTGCAGAAGGAATCCGGCGGCGACAACAGCCTGCCGCTGAGCATCAGCGCCGACGGCAAGACGCCGCACCAGGCGGTCATCACCGCGATGGACGCCGCCGGCAAGCTGGGCTTCTCGCACCTGCGCCTGACCACCGTCGAGGCCACGGCGAAACCCTGATGGCCCTGCGCGATCGTCTGCTCGACGCCTGGTACGGCGGCCATCCGGCGCTGGCGCTGCTGCGTCCGCTGGAGGCGCTGTACCGCGGCGTGGTGCAGCGCAGGCGCGCGCGCTTTCTCGCCGGCGAAGGCCCGATCTACCGCGCGCCGGTGCCGCTGATCGTGGTCGGCAACGTCACCGTCGGCGGCACCGGCAAGACGCCGATGATCCTCTGGCTGATCGAACA
>DIEE01000315.1 GCA_002418465.1 Pseudomonas sp. UBA5782
GCACCTGCTGGCCGGCGGTGACCACCAGCGGCGAGTGCGCGCTCAGCGCGTTGGTCAGCGCGCCCATGGCGTTGCCGGTGCCGGCGGCGGCGTGCAGGTTGACCAGCGCCGGCTGGCCGCTGGCCTGCGCGTAGCCGTCGGCGATACCGAGCACCACCGCCTCCTGCAGCGCCAGGATGTAGCGGAAGTCCTCGGGGAAATTCTTCAGGAACGGCAGTTCGTTGGAGCCGGGATTGCCGAACACCGTGGTCAGGCCGTGGTGGCGGAGCAGCTCGTAGGTGGCGGAATGAACGCTGGGCATGGGGCAGAAACCTGGAAAGCGGAAAAGGCAGCCGGGCCGGCCTTGCGACCGGCACCGGGCTTTGCAGAAGGAGGGAGGCGGATCAGGCCGGCTGTGCCGCCGGCTGCTGGCGACGGTTGCGCACCCAGGCGACGATGATCGCGGCCATCAGCACGAAGCCCAGGTAACCCATCGCCGGATAGACGATGCCGACCAGCTTGACGAAGCCGAACAGGCTGCCGGCGAAGGCCAGCGCCACGCTGACCGCCACCGAGGTCTTGAACGGCAGTCCGTAGGCCTCGGCGCGGGCGGCCAGGGCGTAGGTCAGGCCGACGGTGGTGCAGTACAGCTTGACCAGCAGCAGCACCAGCATCACGTCGCCGAACCAGGACGACAGCAGGTTGCTGAGGAACAGCGTGGGAATCGCGCTGCCGGCGACCACGTCGATCTTCGCCATCATCACCACGGTCATCACCATGATCAGCGCACCGATGCCGACGCCCCCGAGAATCCCGCCGATGCCGGCCTTGCGCGTGTCGCCGACGCTGCTGCCGATCACCACCAGCACCGCGGCGGTGCCGGCGATGTTGTAGGAGACGTAGAGCAGCGCGCTGAGCAGCCAGTGGCCGGCCGCCTGCGGCTGGGCCAGGGCGATCGGCTCCAGTTCGCCGAACGGCTTGTCCATGCTGGTCAGCGCGTACACCGCGATGATCGCCACGATGACCATCAGCACCGGGGTGATCAGGCTCATCAGGGTGATGACCTTCTTCAGCCCGAGGCACACGGTGACCACCGTCAGCACGCTGAGGATCGCGCCGCCGATGTAGTGCGACACGCCGAGCTGCTGCTCGAACGAGGAGCCGGCGCCGGCGAGCATCACCACCACGCTGCCGAACAGGAAGAAGGTCAGCATCACGTCGACCACCTTGCCCAGGTGGCGCCCGCAGATGTACTCGATGGCTTCCTTGTGCGAGCCGGTGCGCAGGCGACTGCCGATCTGGTAGAGGTTCATCACCAGGAAGGCCAGCAGCGCGGTGGCGACCACCCCGCCGAGCAGGCCGGCCCAGCCGAAGCTGGTGAAGAACTGCAGGATTTCCTGGCCGGAGGCGAAGCCGACGCCGACCATCAGGCCGATGAAGGCCCCGCCGAGTTTGAGACTGGTGTTCATGTGAGTTCCCCGAAAGCGAATGTGTTGGAGGCAGCACGGCCCGCCGCGAGAAGCCGCGGGCAGCATTGCGGGCGGTGGCGGCAGATCAGGCGGCGGACGTGTCCAGCAGGCCTTCGTCGGCGAGCCGGTCGAGCACGCGGTCGAAGGTCTCGACCAGTTGCTCGATGTGGCCCTCGTCGTGCTGGAAGGAGAGGAACACCGATCCCCGCCCGCCGATGTCCACGCCTTCGAGGATCAGCGCCATGCGCATGGCGGCGATCATTTTCGGCGAGGGTCTGGCGAACTCGCCGCGGGTGATCCGCGACGGGTCGCTCTCATGGGGTGACGCGCCGGGCATCAGGTGGAAGCCGGAGAAACGTCCGTAGGCCAGCCAGTCGATGCCCTTGCGCGCGAACAGCGCGTTCATCGCGTGCCGGGCGTGCTCGCCGAGCGCACTGATGCGCGCACAGACGTCGCGCTCGACGATCTCATCGATGGTGGCGATGGCCGCGGCGGCGGTCACCGGGTTGCCGGTGAAGGTGCCCTGGTGCAGCACCTTGTGCGCCGAATCGCGCGCCAGCACCGCCATCACGTCCTCGCGGCCGCCGACCATGCCGCCGGGCAGACCGCCGGCGGCGGCCTTGGCCAGGCAGCTGAGGTCCGGTTTCAGGCCGAGCAGCCCCTGCATGCCGTGGTTGCCGACGCGGAAGCCGGAAATCACCTCGTCGAGGATGAACAGCGCGCCCTGGCTGCGCGCCAGCTCGGCGCCGGCCTGGAGGAATTCGTCGGAAACCGGGGTGACGCCGAAGTGCGAGCCGACCGGCTCGGCGATCATCGCGGCGATGTCGGCGCCATGCACCTCGAAGGCGGCGGCAAGGCCGGCGAAATCGTCCGGGCGGATCAGCAGCGTGTGGCTGGCGATTTCCTCCAGCACGCCGGGCGCCGGCTGGCCGTCGAAGTGGCTGTTGTAGCCGGAGGCGGAAAAGTCGTGCCAGCCGTGGTAATGGGTGGCGATGCGCAGGATCTTCCGGCGCCCGGTGTAGGCCCGCGCCATGCGCAGCGCCAGCAGGGTCGCCTCGGTGCCGCTGCCGACGAAGCGGACCTTCTCGACACCGGGAATCTGCCGGACGATGCGCTCGGCCCAGCGCACTTCCATCGGGTGGCTGGCGGCGTACTGCACGCCATGGGACAAGGCCTCGGCGATCGCCGCGTTGACCTTTGGGTAACCGTGGCCGAGCACCAGCGAGCCGTGGCCGCCGAAGAAATCGAGGTAGACGTTGCCGTCGGCATCGGTCTTGTGGGTGCCCTGGGCGTGGCTGATGTACAGCCCGTGGGGCTCGAACACGCGGGTGTCGGCGGTCACGCCGTCCGGCATCACCGCACGGGCGCGCTCCGCCCAGCGGGCGGAACCGGCGGTTTTGCGTTTATAGTCATCGAAAATGGACATGCGGACTCCCCAGGCGAACACCAGCTGAATAAGGTCTTGGGCAGTCGAAACGAAAAGATGAAGCTTGAATTCCGTGGGGTCTGCGCCCCTTGGTTGAAACGAATCTTAGGTAGCCCGGGCGCCTCGAACAATGCCCCGAGCAGTGGATTACCGTTGCCATTTAGTCAACGAAAGGAGAGCACCCGGTGGAGCGACAAGGTTTCCAGCGCATCCGTTATCTCGCCGCCGCGCTGCGCCACGGCTCGATGCGCGCCGCCGCAGACAGCCTGGACATCGCGCCCTCGGTGGTCAGCCGGCAGATCGCCCTGCTGGAGAAGGAGCTGGGCCTGACCCTGCTGGAAAAGAACGGGCGCAAGGGCGTGACCGGCTCGGAAGCGGCGCAGGTGCTGGTGGAGTGCCACGAGGAACAGCAGGCCAGCGTCGACCACGCGCTGACCCGCCTGGACAACCTGCGCACACGGATGGACGACTCGCTGCGGGTGGTCGCCAGCGAAGGCTTCCTGCCGGCGCTGGGCGACGCGCTGGTCTCGTTGCTGGCGCGCGCGCAGTCGCCGCTGACGCTGGATTTCATGAGCGTGCCGGAGCTGACCCGCGAGCTGCTGGAGGAGCGCGCGCACTTCGCCCTGGTGTTCGCGCCGATGGCCAACCCGGAACTGGAGGTGATCGCCCACGCGCACCAGCCGCTGCACCTGATCGTTCCGGCCGGACACGAACTGGCGCTGCGCGGCGAGCCGGTGGACTTCCCCACCATCGCCCGCTATCCGCTGGCGCTGACCTCGCCGAGCATCGGCATTCGCCAGTTGGTGCGGCGCGTGGAAACCTACGAAAAGGTCAGCCTGCGCCCGGAGCTGACCACCACCTCGCTGGAGATCATCAAGACCTACGTGCTCTCGGGACGCGGCATCAGCCTGCTGCCGGTGTTCGCCGTCGCCGAGGAAATAGGCGCCGGGCAGGTCGTCGCGCTGCCGGTGGCGAACGCCACTTTTCTTTCTTCCGAGGCCTGCATCCTCATGCGCCGCGGCCAGCGCCTGTCCAGGGCCGGGCGCGAGGTGCTCGAGCACCTGCGCCATGCCCTGACGATCTTCCAGCCGAGCTGAGCCCTACTGCGGCAGGTCGCCCTGCGTGCGCGGCTCGTGCAGCGGGCAGCCGTTGTGACTGGCGCGAAACTCCGAGGACATCTCGTAGGACGGCTTGCGCACCCGCATGATGCCGCCCAGCGGCCGGTGCGCGGCCAGGCCGTGCCAGGGGCTGAAGGCCATGCCGTCGTCCACCTGCCTGGCGCGCTCGGCATTCCACGCCGGCTGCGGCCCCACCTCCAGGTGGGCGACGGTGACGTAGGGGCTCTCCTCTTCCGGCCAGCGCACCGAGGCATCCTCGATCGGCATCCGGTCGATATCGGTGGCCAGCTGCACGCGCACTTCCCAGATCGCCTTGTTGCCTGCGAAGAAGGCGTTCATCGATTCGCGCAGGCCGTCCGGCTTGTCATCCAGGTCCACCGGCGCATCGGTCAGCGCGGTCAGTTCCGGCGATACCGGCACCACGCTGAGCTTGGCGAAATGCCGGCCGTAGAGGAACGGCACGACGCTGTAGTAGGTCTCGCCGAGCAGATGGGTCTGCGGGTGGCCGCCGAGGCTCTTCAGCGTCGGGCTCTCGCCGCCCAGCGCTTCGACCGCCTTCTCGGTGCCGCGCAGCACGGCGGAGAGGGCCTTCTTCAGTCCCGGTGCCTTGTCGGTGGTCTTCGCCAGCAGCTTGAGGGTCTTGAGGAATTCCTTCGGCGTCGCCGCGACGAAGGCCGGCGCGTTCTGCATGACGAAATCCTGGGTGAGCTGGCCCTCGCTGCCGGGTAGCCGTTCGCCTTCGACGCCGACGATCTTGATCGCCAGCCCGCGCGGGGTGGACACCTTGTCGTCGAGGATGTCGCCGGGGTTGGTCGAAAAACGCAGTGCCACCGGCAGCACGCCGGGTGTGGCGAAGGCGCCCTGGGCCAGTTCCGGCGGCAGGCCGTCGAGCACGCGCAGCTCGCCGCGCAGCAGGCCGTGGCTCTTGGCATGCACGCTGCGCACGGCGTGGCCGTAATCGGCGTAGGTGGTCTCGATGATCTGGCGCATCGCCTCGAGCAGTTCGCGGGAGGTTTGCGCTTCATCGTCGGGAATCTGCTCGAACGAGGGATCGAACGGCAGCGGGTGCACGGACAGGGTCGTCGGCATCGGGTTTGTCTCCACAGGGCAACGCATGGGAACGGTCTGTTATCAGGGCGCTGCGGCGCGGTGCGAGCCGGCGCAGGCAGGACGATTGACCGAAGCGCCGTGCGCGGCGTTCGAGAGCGGCGACAACCGGTGGCGATGCGCCTGTTTCAGCCCGGCGCCTGTTCGCGGAACACGCCCATCAGCCAGTCGACGAACACCCGCACGCGCGGCGACATGTGGCGGTTCTGCGGATAGAGCAGCGAAACCGGCATCGGCGGCGGCGGGAATTGCGGAAGTACCTCGCAGATCAGGCCCTGCGCGATCTGCGCGGCGAAGCGATAGCGCGGCGCCTGCACCAGGCCCAGCCCGGCGAGTGCCGAGGCGGCGTAGATCTCCACGCCGAACACCGTCAGCGCGCCCTGGATCTCCACCTCGCGCACCTCGCCATCGACGCTGAACTCGAACGGGAAGAAGCGCCCGTTGCACTTCGACACGTAGTTCACCGCGCGGTGTTCGGCGAGGTCTTCCAGGCACTGCGGAATGCCGTAGCGGCGCAAATAGACCGGGCTGGCCGCGGTGATCTGCGCCAGGTTCGCCACGCGCCGGCCGATCAGCGAGGAATCGCCCAGCGTGCCGGAGCGCAGCACGCAGTCGACGCCCTCCTCGATCAGGTCGACGAAGCGGTCGGCTTCGCTCAGCGACAGCTCGATCTCCGGGTAGCGGGCGAGGAAATCGGGCAGCGCCGGTATCACGAAATGCCGCGCCAGGCTGCCGTTCAGGTCGACGCGCAGGCGCCCCTTGGGCGCGACGCTGCGAAAGGCGTGCTCGGCTTCCTCCAGTTGCGCGAGCAACTGCACGCAACGCTGGTAGTAGGCCTCGCCATCCAGCGTCGGCCGCACCCGCCGCGTGCTGCGTTCCAGCAGGCGGGTGCCGAGGCGCGCTTCCAGCTGGTTGATGGCGTGGGTCAGCGTGGCGCGCGGCATCTGCAGGTCCTCGGCGGCGAGGGTGAAGCTGCTGCGCTCGAAGACGCGCACGAAGACCTTCATGGCCCTGACCTGATCCATCGGGTGCCCCTTCGATTGTTGGCGATTATTGAATAGTAACGCCAATTTCCGCGTATTTATCCGTGGCGGCGAGCATGTGAACCTGTGGTCCTACGCAAGCAGCCCCTCACTTTTCTTCGGAGATTGCCATGACCAGCCAGACCCAATCGCACGTCGCCATCGTCACCGGCGCCTCCCGCGGCATCGGCGCCGAGATCGCCCAGCGCCTCGCCAGCGAAGGCTTCGCGGTCGCGGTGAACTACGCCAGCAGCGCCAGCNNTCGACGTGCTGGTGAACAACGCCGGCATTCTCAAGGCCGCGCCGCTGGCCGAGCACGACGACGACCTGTTCGAGCGGACCTTCGCGATCAATACCCGCGGCACCTTCAACACCCTGCGCGAAGCGGCCGCGCGGATGAACGACGGCGGACGCATCGTCAATTTCTCGAGCACCGCGCTGGCGCTGAAACTGCCGGGCTACGCCATCTACAACGCCAGCAAGGCGGCGGTCGAAGCCTTCACCGCGGTGTTTGCCAAGGAGCTGCGCGGGCGCAACATCCGCGTCAACGCGGTCGCGCCGGGGCCGGTCGCCACCGAGCTGTTCCTCGACGGCAAGAGCGAGGAGCAGATCCAGCAGTTCGCCAAGATGCCGCCACTGGAGCGCCTCGGCCAGCCAAACGACATCGCCGCGGTGGTGGCCTTCCTCGCCGGCACGCAGTCGGGCTGGGTCAACGGGCAGGTCCTGCGCGCCAATGGCGGGCTGGCCTGATTCGCGGCGGACAGCGGCGGCATTCTCTGGCATAAACGAAGAATCCTTACGCGAGCCGCCACCCATGTCATCCCTGGAACGCTTCAGCGATCTGCAACTGTTCAGCCGCATCGTCGCCGGCGGCAGCCTGTCGGCGGCGGCGCGCGAGCTGGGCCTGTCGCTGGCGGTGGTCTCCGCGCGCCTCGCCAGGCTGGAAGCCACCCTCGGCGTGCGCCTGCTCAC
>DIEE01000314.1:0-10064 GCA_002418465.1 Pseudomonas sp. UBA5782
TCGAACTGGTCAGCGAATGCCCGGATCTTGACCTCGAGGCGTTCCTGCACAAGCCCGCCTTCCTGGCCTTCTCACCCTCAGGCGGCGGCGTTCACGGCCTGATCCGGCGCATCGCCCAGGGCGAGTCCGGCAGGCGCCTGACCCGTTATCGAATGACCCTGGTGCCGCAGCTGGCCTATCTCGCCTATTGCAGCAACCAGCGCATCTTCCAGCACCTGAGCGTGCCGCAGATCGTCGCCAGGGTGCTCGAAGAACACGGGATTCTCGCCGGGGCCTACCGCTTCCGGCTGGGCACGTCTTATCCCGAGCGCATCTACTGCACCCAGTACGACGAGTCCGACCTGCACTTCATCCAGCGCCTGTGCGAAGAAGAGGGCATCCACTACCACTTCGAGCACAGCGTCGCCGGCCATATGCTGGTGTTCGGCGACGACCAGACGGTGTTTCCGAAACGGGCGCCCGTGGCCTACCAGCAGGACAGCGGCCTGGTCGCCGACCAGCCGGTGATCAAGCGCTTCGGCGTACGCCTGGAAACCCGCACCTCGCGCGTCAGCCGGCGCGACTACGACTTCGAGAAGCCGCGCCTGCTGCTGGAAAGCGACGCCCGCAGCGAGGCCCGGCCGGATCTGGAGGATTACGACTACCCAGGCCGCTTCGTCGAGCGTGCCCGCGGCAAGCACCTGGCCAAGCGCGCCCTGGAGCGCCACCGCGCCGACTATCAACTGGCCGAAGGCGACAGCGACCAGCCCTCGCTCTCCAGCGGGCATTTTCTTGCCCTCACAGCACACCCGCGCAGCGTCTGGAACCAGCTCTGGCTGCTCGACGAAGTGCTCCACGAAGGCAAGCAACCGCAAGTGCTGGAAGAGTCGATGCACCAGGCTCAGAGCACGGACGGCTTCACCCAGGGCTACCGCAACCGTTTCAGCGCCACGCCCTGGGACGTGCCCTACCGCCCGCCACCGGCCCATCCCAAACCGCGCATCCTCGGCAGCCAGAGCGCGGTGGTCACCGGCCCGCCCGGCGAGGAAATCCACTGCGACGAATACGGCCGGGTGAAGGTGCAGTTCTTCTGGGACCGCCACGGCCAGGCCGACGACAGGACCAGTTGCTGGCTGCGTGTGTCCAGCAGCTGGGCCGGCGATCGCTACGGCGGCATCGCCATCCCGCGGGTGGGCATGGAAGTTCTGGTGACCTTCCTCGAAGGCGATCCGGACCAGCCGCTGATCAGCGGCTGCCTGTACCACAAGGAACACGTGGTGCCCTACGAGCTGCCGGCGCACAAGACCCGCAGCGTGTTCAAGACCCTCAGCTCGCCGGGCGGTGCGGGCTACAACGAGTTGCGCATCGAAGACCGCAAGGGCCAGGAGCAGATCTACCTGCACGCCCAGCGCGACTGGGACGAGAACATCGAGCACGACCAGAAGATTCGCATCGGCCACGAGCGCCACGACACGGTGGAGGCCAACAGCTACACCGAACTCAAGGCCGAGGAACACCGCACCACCCACGCCGATCGGCGGGTCGAGGTCAGGGCCGATGATCATCTGGCGATTGCGGGCAACCAGCACCTGAGCGTTGGCCTGGCGCAACTGATCGACGCTGGAAACGAGATACACCTGAAGGCCGGACAGAAGATGGTCATCGAAGCCGGCACCGAGCTGACGCTGAACGCCGGTGGCGCCTTCATCAAGCTCGATCCGGGCGGCGTCACCATCAACGGCGCGCTGGTCAGGATCAACGCTGGCGGCTCGCCGGGCAGCGGCTCGGGAATAGGCCTCAAACCACCGGTATTGCCGGGCGCCGCGGACAGGGACAACGCGGGGAATCTGCTCGACGAAGGGCTGACGAACAGCGTGGAGGAGCCGCCACGGCCGCGACGGATGCTGAATTTCAGCAGTTGAACCGGGACTCAAGGACGAGACGAAACACCATGACCGATCAGCAGAAGATCACCCACTGGAGCTACCCCTTCAAGGCCAGAGCCACCGCCGAAGCCGGGCGCACCGAAGACGCCTGGCTCTATCAGGACGCCCTGGCCAATGCGCTGGGCGGCCACTACCCGCTGGGCACGAATGGCCTCTGGCACGGCGGCGTGCATTTCGATCAGGGCAGCGCCGGGCTGCTCGATCAGTCCTCGGTGTACTGCATCGCCGATGGCGAAGTCATCGCCCACCGCATCGACGAGCGTTACCCGGTCTCCGAATACGAGTCGGGCCCCAAGCCCTACTCGACCGGCTTCGTGCTGGTCAGGCATCGCCTCGAGGTGCCGAAGCCCACGCCGACCACTGCGCCCCAACCGACCGCCGAAGCACCGAGCCCCGCTCCCTCACTGACCCTGTTCAGCCTGTACATGCACCTGCTCGACTGGGATCACTACCAGCAAGAAGGAGCCCCCACTCCACCCTCCTTCATCAGCGAAACGCTCTACGCCGTGAGGCCCGACAAGGCCACCGACCCCACGCTCGGCCTGCGCGTACGCAGCACGCCCGGTGACGGCCCCGTCGTGGCCTTGCTGCCCAAGGGCACCCGGGTAGAGGTAGGCGACGCCCATCCGGGCTCGGCGAAATGGCGCCGCCTGCTCAACGTCATCGAAGGCGCCGCACTGCCCTCGCTGGCGGCCTGCGGCAGCGGCTGGGTCTTCACCGGAGAACTGGAGCCCACCCCCACGGCAAACGTCTTCCTGGTCGGCGAACACGCCAACGACCACGAACCGACACTGGCGCCACAACGCGGGCTGAACATCCGCAAGACCGGCCGCGGAAACGCCGGCGACCCAAAAACCGGCCTGCTTCCCGAAGGCGCGCGCATCTCGCTGGAACCGGGAACCACGCCCTACCGCAAGATCAGAGCCATCGTCGAAGGCTCGAACCTCGCGCCACTGACCGCCAACAGCGCCCAGAACATCCACGGCTACGTGCATTTCGACTCACTGCAGGCGACGCGCACCACACCCGTCTGCGGGGCAGTCCACTTGCTGGACCCGCCCTGCCCGATCCAGGCCGGCGAACTGATCGGCCATCCGGGCCACTACCAGAACCACAACGACGGTGCCCCGCAGTCGCTGCTGCACCTGGAAGTGTTCAGCTGCGACGACGTCCCCGCCTTCATCGCCCAAAGTCGCGCCTTGGCTGCCGCGCTGCCTGCGGAACAGAAAACCCAACTGAAGATTCACAAGGGCGCGAGCAAACTGATCCCGCACCGCGAAGGCATAGACGCCAACCACCCACCCTCGATCACCGATGCAGGCACAACCATCGGGGTAGACCTGATCATTCCCCTGAGCACGCTGGAACGCCTGCCGTCCAGCCACAAGATCACCCTCGATACAGCCGCCAACCCCGGCCCGGTCACCCACTGGTGGCGCCTGGACAACCTGCTGGCCGACAACGACGGCAACCCCATCAGCGGCTGGCTCGCCGAACAGGACCTGATCACCACTCGGCACAACCCATGGGAATGGGAGGGGTTTGAGTGTGTTGAGGACACCGGCACGCCACTGGAGAAGCTCGCCTACACCTTCTACGCCCAAAGTGTATTTGGTGAAGATGAAATGCAGAACTATCGTGCCCAGATAAGCAGAACCGATAGCGGCTCTATGCTCGCCATCGCACGTCTTTATGACATTGTAGATAACGATAAAGACGGAGTACTGACACACGAAGAAATTCAAACTGCCCTAAAAAAATCGTGGCATGCCCAAGTGCTTGGCCAGCTAATCACCCAATATGAAAGCGAGTGGTTCTGGAACCAAAGCAAATGGGATGAGCTTGATCCACTGCTGGCAACGCCCCTAGACAAAACCAATCAGGACTGGAGGATAGAAAAGCAAAGGATTGAGAAACTGTGCTGGTGGAGGGAGGTTGTAGAGCAGTACGAGATTAGCAGGGACGGCAAGGCGTGGCATATGGCGGCAGTTGGGTTGTCCGAAAACTTCAACCGTCTAACCGATGAAAATGATCTTATGTGGCTAAAGGTTCCGCAAGGACAATTAACATTTGATGCAGAAGGAAATGATATTACCAACTCTGTTTACTTTAGTCGCGTGGCTCATTGGCCCCAAAGCTCCTCTGGGTTAACTATCGGGAGAGGCTATGATCTTGGTCAGCGCCCACATCCAGAAACCGACCTTACAGAAGCAGGTGTGACCGAACCTCTATTTAGCTGGCTTATAGGTGCAAAAGGCTTGAAAGGCCAATCCGCAAAGATGTATTTAGACAGAGCATGCGATGAAATCAAAAAAACTCAGATCACAAGAAAGCAACAATACAGACTTTTTATGCCAGTCTACGAATTCATGAAAAACGAAGTAATACGAATTTCTAACTCACCCGTCAATATCGAAAGCTACGGCCCCATAGCCTGGAATGAAATTCATAGAAAAATCCAAGACATTGCAGTGGACCTGATATATAGAGGCGACTATACGCCAGATACTAGAAAGACAATCCAGCAATGTATCATCGACAACGACCTACCTGCGTTAAGAATTATAATGGCAGAACATTCACACTGGCTTAGCGTGCCAAGCGATCGATTCAATAGGCGAGCAAATTATTTAAGGTGATTTATGATTGGAAAAATGACCCTGATTATGCTTACCTTTTTTCCAGCGGTAACTCTAGGCGAAGAAATCAATTATCAAAACATAGCAGACGCAAAATCCGCGCGAGTTGAAAACACTCTTGTACGCTATTTCAGGATATATGGAGAGCCATGCGCAAACATCCAAACAATAAAACCAAAATCTTGGAGCATTATAGAAACAGTACGCATTTGCCAACTTGACGGCCTATCCTTTCAATCGGATGTCGCAGATGCATATTTTAGCAATCCTGAATTCTCAAAAAAAGGCATCAACTTGCAACTTAGCATAACGCCTTTAGCTCCAACCGGAGAGCAGAAGAAAAAATGCTTCATTCCAATTAAAGACAAGCACATAGGAGCCATGACTTGCATGGATGAAGGTTAGTAAACCACTGCCGAGCTGGGAGACAACCTATTCGCTATCTATTTTTCCAATGTAAATTAAATAGGACATGTGTATATACTTTCATTTATTAATGCATCGAATGAAGAGATAAAGCAAATTACTTCATCAAGTGAAATAGTCATAAGTAGGAGTAGCTAATCCCACAACGAATACCTCATTTTACATGTGGCTGCGCAAGAAAGTCTAAAGACTGCCGGCTACGTTAAAGCCTATATCAAGAAAAACTTCTAGGCACAAAACATCAATCAAGCCTTACACCTCATGCCGTATTAGGACAAGATTGCCCTACGACCCTGTCCCAAATGCCATCAGGAGCCACCCATGCGCGAGAGCGTATTCGCTGAGCGAATCGTGCAGAACACGCTGGACACCGACTTCTACAAGCTCACGCAGATGCAGGCGGTGCTGCACAACTACCCGAACGCCGAGGTGGAGTGGGAGTTTCGTTGTCGTAATGACGAAGACCTGCGCCCCTACCTGAGCGAGATCCGTCAGCAGATCGAGCGGCTCGCCGATACGTCGGCGACGGCCGACCAGATCGGCTTTCTCGAGCGGATTCCCTTCATGAAGGCGGATTTCATCCGCTTCCTCAGCCTGTTCCGTTTCAACCTGCGCTACGTACAGACCGGTGTGGAGAACGGTCAGGTGTTCGTTCGCCTGCGTGGGCCGTGGCTGCACGTGATCCTGTTCGAGATTCCGCTGCTGGCGATCATCAGCGAGGTGCGCAACCGGGCGCGCTATCCGGATGTGCTGCTGGAGCAGGTGAGCGAGCAGCTCTATCGCAAGCTCGACTGGTTGCGCAAGGAGGCCAGCGACGATGAGCTGAGCGGCTTCCAGCTCGCCGACTTCGGTACGCGGCGGCGCTTTTCCTACCGCACCCAGGAAGAGGTCGTGCATATCCTCAAGCGCGATTTCCCCGGGCGTTTCGTCGGCACCAGCAACGTCCATCTGGCCCGTGAATACGACCTCAAACCGATCGGCACCATGGCCCACGAATGGCTGATGGCGCACCAGCAGCTCGGCCCGCGGCTGATCGACAGCCAGGCGGCGGCGCTGCAGACGTGGGTGCAGGAATACCGCGGCCAGCTCGGCATCGCCCTCACCGACTGCATCACCATGGATGCCTTCCTGCACGACTTCGATCTGTATTTCGCCAAGCTCTTCGACGGCTTGCGACATGACTCCGGGGACCCGCTGGCGTGGGCGGAAAAGGCCATCGCGCACTATCGCAAGCTGGGCATCGACCCGCAGACCAAGACGCTGATCTTCAGCGACGCGCTGACCTTCCCCGCCGCGCTGGCGCTGTATCGCCAGCTGCACGAGCGGATCAACGTCAGCTTCGGCATCGGCACCAACCTCACCTGCGACATCCCCGGCGTGGAGCCGATGAACATCGTGCTGAAGATGATCAGTTGCAACGGCGAGCCGGTGGCGAAGATTTCCGACACGCCGGGCAAGAGCCAGTGCAAGGATGAAAGCTTCCTCGCCTACCTGCGCCATGTGTTCCGGGTCGACGGCGGGCGCTGATCCGCGACGCTCGCTCGAACGAAAACGGCCCGGTGATTCCGGGCCGTTTTCGTTCATGCCTGATGGGCTGACTCAGGATGCTGCCGGCGCTCCCTGGGCGGCGACTTCCTCTTGCGTACGCCAGCGGTTGGCACGGGCGAAGGTGCCGAAGTCGTTGAAACGCACACCGGCCTCGCGCATCACCCGGTGGGCCAGCGGCGCGGTCATCTGGCGGATGTAGAAGGGCTCCTTGACCACGAAGTGATGGATCGCATGGGTGCTGCCGAAGTTAAAGCAGAACGCCTGCAGCGGCCACATCCACCAGGGGTTGAGCACCTGGGTCTGCTGGATCACGTTGCCCAGCTCGACATCGCCGTAGTAGTGCATGTTGGAGCTGACGAAGTGCAGGCAGAAGGTGCGCAGCACGTTGGGCCCGACCAGCACCACCACCGCGATGTCGACGACGTTCATCACCTCCAGCGTGGTCGCCGACCAGTCCACCGGCGCGCCGAGCAGGCCGCTGACACCCTCGATGGCATGGAAGCCGAGGAAGACGTACCAGGTGCCCCAGTTGAGCAGCGCCAGCGGCGCGTAGACCTTGAGCGTGCGCGCGAGAATGCTGCGCCTGTGCGCCCAGGTGCGGGCACGCAGCATGCGGATCAGCGAGGACATCACGTTGTCGCCGACCATCAGCAGGCGGGCGATGCCCCAGGGCTCGCCGTTGGTGATGGCGCGCTCTTCCATGTCGGTCTCGGTGCCGGAGACCTTGTGGTGGTTGAGGTGCAGATGGCGGCGAATCCACGGATTGATGGTGCTCGGCCGCGCCATCCAGACCAGTGCCAGCATCAGGTTGTGCGGCACACGCTGCTTGCGGAAGTACATCGAGTGGATCAGGTCGTGTTCGAGCTCGTGGGTCAGCGAGGCGAAGAAGGCATTCGCCAGCAGGCACGCCCACCAGGCGATCGTGCCGTTCAGGTAGAGCAACGCCGCGCCGATCATTCCGGCGAGGGCGAAGGCGAGGATGCCGGCGCCCAGCGCATCCTGATGGTCGAGGATCGGGTAGCGCCGACGCAGTTCGACGCCGCGCGCCATCACCACTTCACGGATGTGCGCGGAGCGTTGCTGGTCGGTCTGGGCAGTGGGGTTCATTGGCGTGTCCTTTTGTTGTCGTCTGTTGAGGCACACCGCTACTCTGCGACATGCTGACGCGGTGCGCCCGACCCCGGACGCCAACCTGTTGACCGGACACGCCAACCTGCATGACTGCCGAACCCACCACCCTGGCCAGCTGGACCCGCGCCCTGCGCAAGCAGCTCGACGCGCTCGGGCTGGACAGCGCCGCGCTCTGCCGAGAGGCCGGCCTCGACCCGGCGCTGATGGACGACCCCAACGCGCGCTACCCGCTGTCCGCCACCACGCAGCTCTGGCACCTGGCGGTAGCCGCCAGCGGCGATCCGGCGTTGGGGCTGAAGATTTCCACCTACGTCAGCCCGACCACCTTCCACGCACTGGGCTACGCGCTGATCGCCAGCGCCACCCTGCGCGAGGTGTTCGAGCGCATCGTGCGTTATCACCGGGTGGTCAGCGACGCCATGGAGCTGAACCTGCGCGAGCAGGACGGGCGCTACGAATTCCGCTTCCGCGTGCCGCCGGGCAACCCCGAACCGGCGGCCGAGGCGCTGGACGCCTTCGCCGCGATCTACGTGCGCACCTGCCGCAACCGTCTCGGCCGGGACTATGCGCCGCAGGCGGTGCACCTGAGCCGCGCCGAGCCCGCCGACAGCCGTCCGTGGCAGGAGGTGTTCCGCGCGCCGGTGCATTTCGGCGCGGCGGAGAATCGCCTGGATTTCGCCCGCACCGATCTCGAGCGACCGTTGGACGACGGCAACCCGGAACTGGCCGAACACAACGAAACGGTACTGAAGAAGACCCTCGAACAGCTGCAGGCGCCGACCTGGACGCGCAAGGTGCGCGCCGCGCTGGAAGTCCGTCTGCCGGACGGCGAACCGTCGGCTGAAGCCATCGCCGGGTCGCTGCACCTGAGCCTGCGCAGCCTGCAGCGGCACCTGGCGGAGGAGGGCGTCGGCTACGAGGCGCTGCTGGCCGAGACCCGCCGCGCCCTGGCCCTGCGCTACCTCGACGACCCGCAGCACGCGCTGGGCGAGATCGCCTACCTGCTCGGCTTCGCCTCGGCGGAAGCCTTCCAGCGCGCCTTCAAGCGCTGGAGCGGGCAGACGCCCGGCGAATTCCGCCGCGCCCAGCGCCAGGTCGGCTGATCACATCTCGCTGGCGTCGTCGCCGGGCTCCAGTGCGGCCTCTTCGGCGGCGCGGCGTTCGAGCAGTTCTTCCTGGTAATCGTCCATGCGGAGTTCTCTTCTTCTGTTGTTTTCCGCGACGCTACAAAAGCCAGATGACAGCCGGATGACGCCTGCGCGCCGCCCATCAACTGCTGCGCAGCGACCGCCGAAAGCCGCCGCCGGCCGCTGCGCGTGAAGCATCTTGCAACGTTCCGGCCTGGCTGATGGGCCGGTAGATTGCAGGTAAGATGCGCCCCTCGTTCCCAGGCGCAGCCGATCATGCCGGAAAAAATTTCCTCCCCCGTTCTTCCCTACCTGTTCGCCAGCCTGCTAGCCGTCTTCGCCCTCTTTGGCCTCTGGTATGCCATCGGCCAACCGGTGCTGCTGCCGGACGCAGCCACGCCCTCGCACAAGCTGCAATGCGCCTCCTACAGCCCGTTCGACAAGGACCAGTCGCCCTTCGACGAGCCCTTCATCCTGCGCCCCGAGCGGATGGACGCCGACCTCGCGCTGCTCGCCAAACGCTTCGAGTGCGTGCGCACCTACTCGATGACCGGCCTCGAGGAAATCCCTGCCCTGGCGCGCAAGCACGGCCTCAAGCTGATGCTGGGCGCCTGGGTCAATGGCAACCCGGTGGACACGCAGAAGGAAGTCGACGCGCTGATCGCCGCGGCCAAGGCCAACCCGGACGTAGTCACGGCGGTGATCGTCGGCAACGAGACGCTGCTGCGCAAGGAAGTCACCGGCGCGCGCCTGGCGCAGCTGATCGGCCAGGTGAAGGCCCAGGTCAGCCAGCCGGTGACCTACGCCGATGTCTGGGAATTCTGGCTGCAGCACCCGGAAGTCGCGCCGGCGGTGGATTTCCTCACCATCCACCTGCTGCCGTACTGGGAAGATGACCCGGCAGGCATCGACGACGCCCTCGGTCACGTCGCGCAGATTCGCGAGGAGTTCGGCAAAAAGTTCGCGCCCAAGGACATCCTCATCGGTGAAACCGGCTGGCCCAGCGAAGGCCGCCAGCGCGAAACCGCAGTGCCGAGCCTGGTCAACCAGGCCAAGTTCATCCGCGGCTTCGTCGCCATGGCCGAGCAGAACGGCTGGCGCTACAACCTCATCGAGGCCTTCGACCAGCCGTGGAAGCGGGCCAGCGAAGGCGCGGTGGGCGGTTACTGGGGCCTGTTCGACTCGGATCGCCAGGAGAAGGCGGTGCTCGCCGGACCGGTCTCGAACCTGCCGAACTGGCCGCTCTGGCTGGGCTTCTCCGGGGTGAT
>DIEE01000314.1:10164-10326 GCA_002418465.1 Pseudomonas sp. UBA5782
GAACTGGCCTGGGTCACCAGTCGCTTCCTCGGCGAATGGCTGTGGGCGGCGGCGCTGGTGGCGCTCAACCTGCTGGTGCTGGCGCATGCCGCGCTCGCCCTGGGGCGCCGGCGCGGCGCTCGCGGGCGGCTGTTCGCCTGGCTGGAAGCGCGCGCTGGCTGG
>DIEE01000255.1:0-216 GCA_002418465.1 Pseudomonas sp. UBA5782
CCCCGCCGCCGCCAAAACCACCGCCACCGAAGCCGCCCCCGGAACGCCCGCCACCGCCGAGTACGCTGCCGAGGATCGCCCCGCTCAGCACCGAACGGCCGCCACCGCGCCCGCCCCGCCCGCCACCGCCGCCACGCAACATCAGCATGACGATGACGAACAGGACGAAGAACGCCAGCCCCGGCAGGCGCTGGTCGGATTGCCGCGACGAGGACG
>DIEE01000255.1:342-13106 GCA_002418465.1 Pseudomonas sp. UBA5782
GCGTCGGTCAGGCGGTCTTCCAGGCCATAGCCGACCTCGATGCGCACCCTGCGCTCGTCACGCGCGACGATCAGCAGCGCGCCGTTGTCCTTGCCCTTCTGGCCGATGCCCCAGTGCCGGCCGAGCTGGTAGCCGTAGTCCTCGATGGCGTTGCCCTGCAGGCTGGCCAGGGTGACCACCACGACCTGCTCGCCACAGGCCTGCTCGTGCGCGGCGAGCATCTGCGTCAGCTGCGCGCGGCTCCCGGCATCGAGCAGGTTGGCCTGGTCGACCACCCGCCCGCTGAGCGCGGGGAACTCGGGCGCCGCCTGCGCCAGCGACGCGCAGGCGGCCAGCAGCAAGGCCAGCGCCAGGCGCAGCCATGGCCTCATTGAAAGTTCACGCTCGGCGCCTGCTCGGCGTTCGGCGCGGTGGCCTTGAAGTTCTCGCGCACCTGCATGTCGCGGTACAGGGTCATTTGCCAGAGCCGGCCGGGAAAGGTGCGGATCTCGGTGTTGTAGCGCTCAACCGCGGTGATGAAGTCGCGCCGCGCCACGGCGATGCGGTTCTCCGTGCCTTCGAGCTGCGACTGCAGGGCAAGGAAGTTCTGGTTCGACTTCAAGTCCGGATAACGTTCGGAAACAACCATCAGCCGGCTCAATGCGCCGCTGAGCTGCTGCTGCGCCTGGTCGAACTGCTGCAGCTTCTGCGGATCGTCGAGGGTGCTGGCATCGACCTGGATCGAGGTGGCCTTGGCCCGCGCCTCGATCACCCGGGTCAGGGTTTCCTGCTCCTGCTTGGCGTAGCCCTTGACGGTTTCCACCAGGTTGGGGATCAGGTCGGCGCGGCGCTGGTACTGGTTTTCCACCTGCGCCCAGGCAGCTTTCACCTGCTCGTCGTACTGCGGGATGTTGTTCACCCCGCAGCCCGTCAGCAGGCCTCCGAGCAGCAACAAGAGGGTCAGCCTGAGGCCGTTGGAAAAAGTCCGCATGGGGTCGCTCCTTGAGCATCGAAATCGGTCGGCAGCAGCCGGGTATCCCTTAGAAGCAGCGCACCCACGCGAGTTCAGCGGGCCGCCGGCAAGCCCGAGCACCTTACGCTGCCGCGCCGGTGAATGGCGAAAACATCGCCCGGACCGCCGGTAATGCTGGCACTTGAACGCTGGCGCAGACGCTGGGATCAAATCAAGTGAAGCCACTCACGGCTTCGCTGCGAGGTAGTCATGAATACCAATCAACACAATCCCAACGACATTGAAAAACCCGCCGAGGAAGGCGATTTCAGCCGCGATCCAGGCATCGAGAACCCGCCAGGGCGGGATCAGTCGCAGAGCCAGGAAAGCGAAGCCAACCCGGACGATCCAGACATCGCCGGCGACGACGCTTCCGGCCAGCCGAGCTGAGCGCCCCGCCACCGGTCAGATACGCGAACTTCCGACAGCAGGCGAACTAGCCTTTCGGTGCGCTTGGGCGACATCCGGCAACTTTGCCATTCAGATGTCGCCCGCCGGCGTTTTCCGGCGATCCCGTCGGCACGCGTTCCGCGCCTGCCGGCCAGCAGAGAAAGGAGTCAATCATGAGCGACACACAAACCCCGACCGATGGCATGAAGCCGTGCAGCATGTACCGCATCTTCGATCCGGCCGACGGCAGCTACTGGGACGGCCATTTCCTCGGCGGCATCTATTACGAGAACTACCAGCAGATGGGCCGCATCACCGGCGACACCTTCTTCTACGACGGCAAGGACGAGGACGGCCAGCTGTCCTTCCGCGACGGCATTGCCGGCAACATCACCGCCGGGCTGAAGATGCAGTTGCGCGGCGGCATGGTCTTTCTCGATCTGGTCGAGGTGGTCTGAAAGCCTGATTAGCCAGCCCTTTCAGTCATCGCGGGTCAGCACTTCCAGCAGTTCGATCTCGAACTGCAGGGCGGAATTCGGCGGGATGCGCTCGCCGACCCGCCGTTCGCCATAGGCCAGGTGGGCGGGCACCAACAGCTTGCGTTTGCCGCCGACGCGCATGCCCATCAGGCCCTGGTCCCAGCCCTTGATCACCCGTCCGGTGCCGATCACGCACTGGAAAGGCCTTCCCTTCTCGTAGGACGAGTCGAACGGCGTTCCGTCGGCGAGGAAACCGCGGTACTGGGTGGTGATCAGCGCACCCTTGACCACCGCCTTGCCCTCGCCGGGCAGGATGTCGATCACCTGCAATTCGTCGCTCATGGTGTTTCTCCGATAGCGCTCCGCCCGCTCTTATAGCGAGCGCTGGTTGACCCGCTGCGAAAGCTCCGCGGCGCTTTCCTTGCGCTCCAAATAGCGGTCGACCAGATGGCCGCCGTGGCCACGCAGCAGGCGAGTGAATTTCATCAGTTCCTCCATCACGTCGACGACCCGATCGTAATAGGCGGAAGGTTTCATCCGCCCCTGTTCGTCGAACTCGAGGAACGCCTTGGGCACCGAGGACTGGTTGGGCAGGGTCAGCATGCGCATCCAGTCGATCTGCGCCTTGAACACCGCCGACATCGCGCCGTGACGCTCCGGCGAGCACCACACCTGCCCTTCGGACCAGCTGACCAGATCGTACAGTTCGACGACCTTCGGATGATCCGGCGCGGCATCGTCCGGCAACGGCAGACCGGAGGGGTCGAACAGCCGCGTCTCGGCGCCCAGATGACGGAGGATGCGCGCCGCCTCTTCGCTGAGCAGGCGGCTGTAGGAACGCTCCCGAGTTGAACCGTAGAGCAGCAGGATGCGCGGCGGGTGCCCGTCGTCCTGCGGATCGGCGGCTGGCAGCAGGTTCGTATCGAAGCCCGGCACATCCATCTCGTCGTACGTATCCATCACACAGCTCCCAGTCTGTCGAGCTCGTGCTTGAGCGCCTCGGCCGACAGCTCGCCGAGCGGCAATTGCAGTAATGCCGTGCAGCGCTGCCGAATCTTGTCCAGCGTGGCCTCGAACGCTGCCCGCCGCGTGGCCGGGTCGCCGATCACCTCGGACGGATCGGCGAGCCCCCAGTGCGCCTTGATCGCCGCGCCGAAATACACCGGGCACGGCTCGCCGGCAGCCTTGTCGCAGACGCTGATGACGATGTCCGGCGGCGCCGCGGCAAAGGCATCCAGACCTTTGCTGGCCAGCCCGTCGGTGGCGATTCCCGCCGCGCGCAGGGTCTCCAGGGCCATCGGATTGAGCTGCCCGCTGGGGAAGCTGCCGGCGCTCACCGCCCGCACGCCGGGCGGCGCGAGGTGATTGAAGAGCGCCTCGGAAAGGATGCTGCGGCAGCTGTTGGCGGTACATATGAACAGCACGTTCATCGGTGTGGCTCCAGATCAGAGGCTCAGCCGCAGCGCCAGCGCCGCGAGGGTGAGCAGCAGGATGGGAATGGTGAGCAGACTGCCGACCTTGAAGTAGTAGCCCCAGCCGATGCGAATCTGCTTGGCGGCGAGGACGTGCAACCAGAGCAGCGTGGCCAGGCTGCCGATGGGGGTGATCTTCGGGCCGAGATCGCAGCCGATCACGTTGGCGTAGATCATCGCTTCCCGGATCACGCCGCTGGCCTGGCTGTCCTGGATTGACAGGGCGCCGAGCAACACGCTGGGCATGTTGTTCATTACCGACGACAGCGCGGCGGCGAGCAGCCCGGTGCCGAGGGTCGCGCCCCACAGCCCGGAAGCGGCGAGCCGGTCGAGCAGTGCGCTGAGCCCGTGGGTCAGCCCGGCGTTGCGCAGACCGTAGACCACCAGATACATCCCCAGCGAGAACAGCACGATCTGCCAGGGCGCCTGCCGCAGCACCCGGCGCGTGTCGATCACCGAACCGCGCGCAGCCACCACGATCAGCACCAGCGCGCATGGCGCGGCCAGAGCGCTGACCGGCACGCCAAGCGGTTCGAGCAGGAACAGCCCGCCCAGCAGCAGCGCCAGCACCCACCAGCCGGCGATGAAGGTGGGCCGGTCGCGCACCGCCAGCGCGGGCTCGCGCAGCATTGCCGGATCGAAGCGCGCGGGCAGGTCGCGCCGGTAGAACAGCCAGAGCATCAGTAGCGTGGCCAGGATGGCGACCAGGTTCACCGGCAGCATCACCGAGGCGTACTCGCCGAAGGGCAACTGGAAGAAGTCGGCGGAAACGATGTTCACCAGGTTCGACACCAGCAGCGGCAGGCTGGCGGTATCGGCGATGAAGCCTGCCGCCATGACGAAGGCGAGCATCGCTGCCGGGCTGAAACGCAGCGCCGCGAGCATCGCGACGACGATCGGGGTGAGGATCAGCGCCGCGCCATCGTTGGCAAAGAGTGCGGAGACCGCGGCGCCGAGCAGCACGATGCAGACGAACAGGCGCCGCCCGCTGCCGCCGCCCCAGCGCGCAACATGGAGTGCCGACCACTCGAAGAATCCGGCTTCATCGAGCAGCAGGCTGATCACGATCAGCGCGATGAAGGTCGCAGTGGCGTTCCAGACGATGCCCCAGACGATCACAATGTCGCCGAGCTGGACGACCCCGGCGAGCAGCGCCAGCAGCGCCCCCAGCGCGGCGCTCCAACCGACACCCAGCCCGCGTGGCTGCCAGATGACCAGGGTGAGCGTGAGGACGAAGATCAACCCGGCGATCAGCGGAAACGCGGCGCCATTGGCCATCAGCTGCACATCGCCTGGCGTTGCGGCCGCGCGAGCATGGCGGCCAGACGCCGGGTATCGGCGCCCAGCCGTTCGCCGTCGGCAATCGAGGTCTGCTGCAGGATCGCCGGGGCCCAGTCGGGCAGCTCGGGGTGCAGCCGGTAGTAGATCCACTGGCCCTGGCGGCGGTCGGCGAGCAGCCCGCAGGCGCGCAGCATCGCCAGGTGGCGGGAGATTTTCGGCTGGCTGTCGTCGAGCGCGGCGATCAGCTCGCAGACGCACAACTCCTGCTCACCGGTGAGCATCAGCACGATGCGCAGTCGGGTTTCGTCGGACAGGCATTTGAACAGCGACAGCGGGGTGAGGCTCATCGGCCGACTTCCTTCTCGATCTCCATATCCGAATATACGCATATACAAATATATTACGCCAGTCTGTTCTGCCGATCCCTCGCCAGCCGTGGCCTGCACCCATCTTCCGATGACCGGTTTGCATCAATCCGGCGCCACGCAATCAGACGTTTATAGGGGCGGTATCCATGTCGATGATGGGTGGGGGTTCGCATGCTTCTGGACTTCATTCGCAATGCCGCTCTGCTGCTGGCGCTGTGCTGGCTGCAATCGCGCATCTGGCATTACTGGGGGCACCGCGTGGTGTGGTCGCAGTTGGTGCTGGGCACGGTGTTCGGCCTGATCTGCGTGGCCAGCATGGCCGACCCCATCGAGCTGGGCCGCGGCATCATTGTCGATGCGCGGCTGGCCCTGGTCAGCGTCGCCGGCCTGCTCGGCGGGCCGCTGGTGGCGCTCACCTCGGCCGGCATTGCCGGCGCCTATCGCGCCTGGCTCGGCGGCATCGGCGCCTATCCGGGGGTGATCAGCATCCTCATCGCCGCGCTGATGGGCCTGGTCTACCGGCAGGCCTCGGAATCCGGCCGGATCACCCAGGGCAGCGCGCAGCTGCTGACGTTCGGCCTGCTGGTGCACGCCGTCACCCTGTTCATGCTCGGTCAGTTCGAGGGCACGCTTGAGGTGTCCTTCAGCGAAACCGCGGTGGCGATGATGATCACCATGCCGCCGACCACCCTGCTGCTGGTCGCCCTGCTGCGCGGCCAGCAGCGCCGCAACGAGACAGAACACGCGCTGCGCGACAGCGAGGCGCGGCTGAGCGCCATCACCCATGCGATTCCCGACCTGCTGTTCGTGGTCGACGAGGACGGCCGTTACCTGGAGGTGATTTCGCCCTCGCAGGACCAGGTCAAGCCGGAGGACAGCAAGAAGATCGGCCAGCTGATCAGCGATGTGCTGCCCCGCGCGCAGGCCGAACGGCTGGTCGCCTGGATCGGCCAGGCGCTGGAGAGCGCGGTGCCGCTGGCGATCGAGTACAACCTCGAGGACGGCGGCCGCAAGCGTTGCTTCGAGGCCCGCGCGCAGGCCATCGACCGGCCGCTGTTCGACAAGCGCGCGGTGGTGATGGTGACCCGCGACATCACCGCGCGCCGCGAGAACGAGCAGCAGATCCGCCAGTTGGCCTTCTACGACGCCCTCACCGGCCTGCCCAACCGGCGCTATTTCCTCGAGCGCCTGCGCGTCGATCAACTCGCCTGCACCCGCACCGGGCAGCACGGCGCGTTGTTGTTCATCGACCTCGACAACTTCAAGAACATCAACGACCTCTACGGCCATGAGGCCGGCGACCAGGTACTGATCAGCGTCGCGCAACGGCTCAAGCGCATCGTCCGCGCCACCGACACCGTCTCGCGCCTGGGTGGCGACGAGTTCGTGATCCTCCTCGAAGGCCTCGCCCACGCGCAGCAGGAAGCCGCACGCCAGGCCGGGCACGTTGGCCAGCAGGCGCTCGAAGCGCTGCGCGAACCCTACGAGCTGGAACAGGGCAAGCACGCCATCAGCGGCAGCGTCGGCGTCGTCCTGTTCAACCACAAGCACACCGGCAACGAACTGCTGCAATGGGCGGACCTGTCCATGTATTCGGCCAAGGCCAACGGCAAAAACGCGTTGCGCTTCTTCGATCCGACCATGCAATCGGTGATCACCACACGGTTGAAGCTCGAGGAACAGATTCGTGATGGCATCAGCCGCGACGAGTTCCGCGTCTTCTACCAATTGCAATGGAGCGACGGGAAAGGCGTGATGGGCATCGAGGCGCTGCTGCGCTGGCAGCATCCGAAGTGGGGCCTGGTCGCACCGGACCGCTTCCTGCAGGTGGCCACCAGCGCCGGGCTGCTGCCGGAGCTGGATCGCTGGCTGCTCAAGTGCGTCTGCGGGCAACTGGTGAAATGGGCGAAAGAGCCAAAGCTGGCCGGCCTGCCGGTCTCGGTGAACGTCTGCGCCAACCATCTGCACCAGGCCAACTTCGTCCCGCAGGTGCTGGAGATCATCAGGAGCAGCGGCGCCGACCCGCACCAGGTCAAGCTGGAGCTGACCGAGTCGGTGCTGATCGTCGACCTCGACCAGGCGCGCCTGCACATCGCCTCGCTGCAGAGCGAGGGCATACGCTTCGCCCTCGACGATTTCGGCACCGGCTGTTCATCGCTCAACTACCTGCAGCAGTTGCCGCTGGACCAGTTGAAGATCGACCAGACCTTCGTCCAGCGCCTGCCCAGCGCCGGCAGCGTGGCGATCATCCAGGCGATCAGCAAGATGGCGGAAACCTTCGGCTTCGAGCTGATCGCCGAGGGTGTGGAGAGCGAAGCGCAGCGGCAACTGCTGGCGGAGAACGGCTGCTCGAACTACCAGGGCTTCCTGTTCGCCAAGGCGCTGCCGGCCGACGAGCTGATGCAGGTGGTCAAGGGCTACGCCTGAGACGCCTCAGTCGTTCGGCAACGGGGCGGATTCGGCGAACTCCATCCGGTCGCGGCCGTTCTGCTTGGCCCGGTAGAGCTGCCGGTCGACGCGTTCGAGGAAGTCCAGCGCCAGGTCGTCCTGGCCAGGCACCAGGGCGCCGCCGCCCAGGCTGACGGTGACCAGCGGCGCGATCGGCGAGCGTTCGTGGAGGATGCGGCAGGTGCGGATCAGCAAGCGGCAGCGCTCGGCGATCTGCCGTGCGGCGGCCTCGTCGGTTTCCGGCAGCAGCAGGATGAATTCCTCCCCGCCGAAACGCGCGATGAAATCCCGCGGCCGGCTCGCCGCCTGGCTCAGCGCGAGGGTCACGCGTTTCAGGCAGTCGTCGCCACCGATGTGGCCGTAGTGGTCGTTGTACTGCTTGAAATAATCGATATCCAGCAGGATCACCGACAGCGGCAGGCCGCTGCGCTGCGCGCTGGCCCACTCGGTGGCGAGGGTCTGGTCAAGCAGCCGGCGGTTGGCCAGCCCGGTCAGTCCGTCCTGGAACGACAGCGCTTCCAGCTCCTTCTGCAGCTGCAGCACCTTTTCCTCGGTCTTCTTGCGCTCGCTGATGTCGAACATGAAACCAATCAGCGCCTCGACCTCGCCGTCCTTGCGCACCACGTGGACCACGTCGCGAATCCACACGTAGCCGCCTTCGGCGGTCAGCGCGCGGTAGTCGGCCTCGTGGTCGATGCCCGACTGCGACTGCGACACGCAGAAATTCACCACGTAGTCGCGGTCGTCCGGGTGCATCCGCGCCACCCAGTCGTCGACGCCGATCCAGCTCTCCGGCGTCCAGCCCAGCAGCGCTTCGATCTGCGGGCCGATGTAGGCGAAGGTCATGGTCTTCCAGTCGATTTTCCAGGGGATCGCCCGGGTCGACTCCAGCAGCGTTTTGTACACCGCGCTGTCGGTTTCCAGCTCACGCTTGATGTTGGGCATCGTACTTCCGGACTTCTAAATGCTTCACAGGAACGGCGGCGGCGAGCGCAGCGAAAGCCGGCTCGACGGCAGGATGAATAGCCGAGTGCCATCATACGAAACAGGCGCCGTACGCCATCCTGCAACCGACGGGCAGTCGCTCCGAGGGCGCCGACGGTGCAGACGCGCAGCCCGCGATTGCCATGGCCTGCAGTGGCAACGCGGATTGCACCCGCCCGAAGCAAAGCGCCGCCGTGGGCCGGCAGCCGGTGGGATGGGGGCGAGGAGCGCAGCGACGATACCCATNNATGGGTATCGTCGCTGCGCTCGCCCCATCCTACGACCGGGATGGATTTGTGCGCCTCCGCTCACAGTGAGGCGGAACCGCCTCGATGCTTCCGTAGGGGCGAACGTGTTCACCGGCTTGGCTCCGACAGGCGAACGAGTTCGCCCCTACAAAAGCGGGATCGGCAGACCATAGGGTTGGATTTCAGCTTACCGTTGGCCCACAGCACGCATGGGCAGTGCCGAACCTCCCCCTCAACCAAGCCACCCCAGCAACGAAAACCACAGGTAATCCAGCGGCACCAGCAGGGCGAAACTCAACGCCGCCAGCGCCAGGCACAGGCGCAGGGCGTCGCGCAGCGGCACCTTGCCCAGAGCCATGGCGACGATGATCGGCGGCGCCTGGTAGGGCAGCAGCGGCGTGGCGAAGCCGATCACCTGGATCATCAGCACGCCGGGCAGCGGGATGCCCGAGGCGTCCGCCAGCGATTGCGCCATCGGCGTGAACAGCGCCGGCACGCCGTTGGCGGTGACCACGAAGTTCAGCACGGTGGACAACCCGACGATGGACAGGAAGCTGCGCAGCGGCGCGGCCGGGTCCAGCGGCAGCCAGGCCAGCAGCGCATCGCCGATCATCCGCCCCAGGCCGCTCTGCCCGACCAGCGCGGCAAGGCCGAGGATCGCCGCGACGTAGAGCGCGGTGCGGTGGTTGACCTTGCTGCCGAACTCCTCGGCCGTGACGAAGCCCACGCGCGGCAGCAGGCAGAAGCACGCCGCCAGCAGGCCGATCCAGGCCGGCGAGATGCCGTGCAGCGAATCGCTGACCCAGAGCCCGACGGTGATCGCCAGCAGCAGCGCCAGGCGTTTCTCGTCGCGGCTCAGCGGCGGCCCGGCCTCGGGCTGGACACGGCGCTCCAGGCGGTCGGCGAACAGCAGGCAGATGCAGCCACCCAGAGCCAGCGCCTTGAGCACACCAAGCACCGGGCCGTGCAGCACCAGGTACGACAGGTAGGAGAGGTGCAGCCCGTAGCTGCTCTCGATGGCGCCGACCATCACCAGATTGGGCACGTTGGCCGGCAGGATGCTGCAGGACAGCTGGAAGGTGGCGATGCCCACCGCCAGCGCCAGGCCGATGCGCCCGCGGCGACCCTCGACCAGGCCGGTGCGCTCGGCCAGCGCCAGCACGATCGGCATCAGCAGCGCGATCCGCCCCATGCTCGACGGCATCACCAGCGCCAGCGCGTAGCACAGGCCGATCACGCCGAAGACCATCCGCACGTAGGAGCCGGACAGCCGCGAAGACAGCGCGCGGGCGCAGCGGTCGGCGAGCCCGGTCTTCTGGATCGCCAGGCCGAGCACGAAACCGCTGAGCACCAGCCAGAAGGCACCGGAGGCGAAGCCGGAGAAGATCAGCGCCGGCGGCGCCAGCTGCAGCAGCATCGCGGCGGCGAAGAACAGCAGCGCGGTGAGGTATTCAGGTAGTTTCGCGGTGGCCCAGAGGCCGATGGTCAGCGCCACCACGGCGATGGTGAGCAGAAGCTGGATGTCCATGTGCGTTCTCTTGTTATGGGTCCGAGAGCCTTCCCTGCAGCGCCGCAGTCTGCCCGGCGAAACCGCGCGTTTCCACTACCGCGCAGCCGGCGCGAAGCTTATTCTCCCCGCCCATGATCGATCTGCTCACCGCCCGGCCCCCCGCCACACTCGCCGACCTGCTCGCCAGCCTGGAGCAGATCGCGCCGCTGTTCGACGCCGTGCCCGGCGTGGTGTTCTTCGTCAAGGACGCAGACGCGCGCTATGCGCTGGTCAACCAGACGCTGGCCCAGCGCTGCGGCTTCAAGGACAAGGCCGGGCTGCTCGGGCGCACCGCCGAGGAAGTCTTCCCGGCGCGCTTCGGGCCGCTCTACACCGAGCAGGATCGCCGCGTGCTGGCCAGCGGCGGACAACTGGTCGACCAGCTGGAGCTGCACCTCCATCACGGCAACCAGCCGACATGGTGCCTGACCCACAAGCTGGCGCTGCGTGATCGCGAAGGCACGGTGATCGGCGTCGCCGGCATCTCCCGTGACCTGCAGCTGCCGCAGTCGACGCACCCGGCCTACCAGAAGCTGGCGGCGGTGGACGCGTACATCCGCGAACACTTCGCCCGGCCGATCAGCCTGGCCGAGCTGACCGCCATCGCCGGGCTTTCGGTGGCGCAGCTGGAACGCCACTGCAAGCGCATCTTCCAGCTCACCCCGCGGCAGATGATCCACAAGGCGCGCCTGGGCGAAGCCTCGCGGCTGCTGCAACAGGACCTGTCGATCACCGAGATCGCGCTGCGCTGCGGCTACACCGACCATAGCGCCTTCAGCCGCCAGTTCCGCGCGCTCACCGGCTTTTCGCCCAGCCAGTACCGCGACTCGCACCGCTGATACCGCCACCGCGCCGCGAGGGCGCCGGATGTTCCCTTCTGGGGCACCGACCTCACCTTTGCTCCCCTATGTAACACGTCTGCTGCGGACGATTTGCCGCTGCATTTTCCCTTGAGATTTTCTTCGCCCGCAGCAGCGCTGGGCTGTGGAGGCGCAGCGGCGCGCCGGTGAAAAAGCGGGCATATCCATTGCATATCAAATATCGTATACGAAATTACCGACACAACTTCACAGCCCCCTTCTTCCCATTCACAACGAGGCACCTATGAAAAACCCCGCTTTTGCCGTAGCCCTCAGCGCTGTAATGAGTACCTGTGTGATCGGCAACGCCCAGGCCGACAAGCTCGACGACATCATCGAGTCCGGCAAGCTGCGTTGCGCCGTCACTCTCGACTTCCCGCCCATGGGCTTCCGCGACGAGAAGAACGCCCCGGCCGGCTTCGACGTCGACTACTGCAACGACCTGGCGAAAGTCCTTGGCGTCGAGGCCGAAGTGGTCGAAACGCCGTTCCCCGACCGCATCCCCGCGCTGGTTTCCGGGCGCGCCGACGTAATCGTCGCCTCCACCTCCGACACCCTGGAACGCGCCAAGACCGTCGCCATGAGCGTGCCCTACTTCGCCTTCCAGATGGTCGTGCTGACCCGTGAAGACACCGGCATCAACAGCTTCGACGACCTCAAGGGCAAGCCGGTCGGCAACACCAGCGGCACCTTCGAGGCGATCGCCCTGGAGAAGAGCGTGAAGGACTGGGGCAACGGCAGCTTCCGCGCCTACCAGACGCAGAACGACACCATCCTCGCCGTTGCCCAGGGCCACATCGACGCCACCGTGGTGACCAACACCGTCGCCGCCTCGACCCTCAAGTCCGGCAAGTACAAGGGCCTGAAGATCGCCGGAGATGCGCCCTACGTGATCGACTACGTGTCACTCGCCGCCAAGCGCAACGAGTACGGCCTGATCCATTACCTGAACCTGTTCGTCAACCAGCAGGTCCGCACCGGTCGCTACGCCGAGCTGTACGAGAAGTGGGTCGGCGGCAAGCCGGTCAACCTGACCGTACCGGGCGTCTACTACTAAGCCCGCGCTTTACGTAGGGTGCGCCGCGCGCACCGCCCGCTCCGGGACAGCGCGGCGCATCGCACGACACACGGTGCGCCTGACGCACCCTACTTTCATGGGGACGACTTCATGCCTGACGTTTCGCTAAGCGGCCGCGCCCTGGTGGCCGGATCGGCGCAAGGCGAGCTGTTGCATGCCGATCTCGGCCTGAGTTTCTGGGGCGGCATCGACCCGTTCAGCGGCGAAGTCATCGACCGCCACCACCCGCTCAGCGGCGCCATCGTCACCGACCGCGTGCTGGCGATTCCCAGCGGTCGCGGCTCCTGCACCGGCAGCAGCGTGATGCTGGAACTGATCCTCAACGGCCACGCCCCGGCGGCACTGCTGCTGGAACAGGTCGACGACATCCTCACCCTCGGCGTACTGATCGCCGAGCAGATGTTCGGTCGCTCGATCCCGGTGCTCGCGCTTGGCCGCGAGGCCTTCGCCGCGCTGCGCGAGGCGCGACACGTACGGGTGTCGGGCAGCCGGGTCGACGGTTTCGCCAGCGCACCGGCGGCGCTCGACACCCCGCCGGTATCCGCCGTCGCCACGTCGCCCCGCCTGACCCTCAGCGCGCAGGACCGGGAAATGCTCGACGGCATCCACGGCAAGG
>DIEE01000255.1:13180-19295 GCA_002418465.1 Pseudomonas sp. UBA5782
TCCTGCGCTCCGCCCGCCAGTTGGTGGAATGGGGCGCCCGGGTGAAGGTGCCGACCACGCTCAACGCGATCTCGGTGGACAAGCGCCGCTGGCGCGAACAGGGCATCGACGCCGCCTTCGGCGAGCCGGCCGCCGCGCTCGGCGACGCCTACCTGGACATGGGCGCACGGGTCAGCTTCACCTGCGCGCCCTACCTGCTGGACAGCGCGCCGCGGCTAGGCGAGCAGATCGTCTGGGCCGAATCCAACGCGGTGGTCTACGCCAACAGCGTGCTCGGCGCGCGCACCCTGAAATACCCCGACTACCTGGACATCTGCATCGCCCTGACCGGCCGCGCGCCGCTCAGCGGCTGCCACCTGCCGGACCAGCGCCATGCCAGCCTGCGTATCGACTTGCCGGCGCTGGATGAGCTGGACGATGCCTTCTACCCGTTGCTCGGTTACCACGTCGGCCTGCTCTGCGGCAGCGAGATCCCGGTGATCTGCGGCCTGGAGCACGCGCAACCGGACCTCGACGACCTGAAAGCCTTCGGCGCGGCCTTCGCCACCACCTCGGCCGCGCCGATGTTCCACATCACCGGGGTGACCCCGGAAGCGCCCAGCGCCGAACGGGCCCTAGGCGGCCAGGCGCCGACGCAGGTGTTCCAGGTCAGCCAGATGGACCTGCTGGAAAGCTGGTGGGAGCTGAACAGCGCCGACGAGCCGGAGGTCGACCTGGTCTCTCTGGGCAATCCGCACTTCTCCTTCAGCGAATGCGCCCGCCTCGCCGCGCTCTGCGCCGGCCGCCGCAAGCACCCCGACACCGCGCTGGTGATCACCTGCGGCCGGGCGATCCACGAACGCGCCCGCGAGGCCGGCCATGTCGCCACGCTGGAAGCCTTCGGCGCGCAGTTCGTCACCGACACCTGCTGGTGCATGCTCGGCGAGCCGGTGATTCCGCCCGCCGCGCGCACCCTGATGACCAATTCGGGCAAGTACGCCCACTACGCACCGGGGCTGGTCGGCCGTCGCGTGCATTTCGGCAGCCTCGCCGAATGCGTCGACGCCGCGTGCAGCGGGCGCGCCAGCGGGCGTTTGCCGGCCTGGCTGCAGCTCGGCGAAGCCACGGAGGAACCCGCCCATGTTTGACTACACCTTCCACTGGCGCGCCGCCTTCAAGGCGCTGCCGGACATGCTCGGCGGCGCCTGGGTGACCTTCGAGACCGCCGCCCTGTCGATGGTCTTCGGCGTGATCATCGCCCTGCTGCTGACGCTGATGCGCCAGGGCCGCAACCCGGTGCTGCGCGGCTTCGCCGCGACCTGGATCTCCATCGCGCGCAATACACCGTCGCTGTTCCAGATCTACATCCTCTACTTCGGCCTGGGTTCCTTCGGCCTGCACGTCAGCTCCTGGTTCGCCCTGCTCGCCGGGATCACCTTCAACAACGCCGGCTACCTCGCGGAAAATTTCCGCGGCGGCCTCAAGGCGGTGCCCGATACCCAGCTGCGCGCCGCGCGCTCGCTGGGCATGAGCGCGGCCCAGGCGTACCGGCTGATCGTGGTGCCGCAACTGCTGCGGATCGTCTTCTACCCGCTTACCAACCAGATGGTCTGGGCGGTGCTGATGACCTCGCTAGGGGTGATCGTCGGGCTGAACAACGACCTCACCGGCGTGACCCAGGACTACAACGTGAAGACCTTCCGCACCTTCGAGTTCTTCGCCCTGGCCGCGGTGCTCTATTACCTGATCGCCAAGGCGATCGTGGCGGTTGCCCGGATACTGTCCTGGCGCCTGTTCCGCTATTGAGAGGCTGACCATGTTCTCCACCAGCTTCACCTGGAACGATTTCCTGTTCCTCCTCCAGGGCGCCTGGATCACCCTGCTGCTGACCCTTGGCGCGATGGCCATCGGCACCGTCGCCGGGGTGCTCTGCGGCCTGCTCCGCGCGCTGCTGCCAAGGGCGACGCTGCCGCTGTCCTGGCTGCTCGACGTGTTCCGCAGCGTGCCGCTGCTGATCCAGTTCGTCCTGTTCAACTCGCTCAAGAGCATCGCCGGTTTGAACTGGAGCGCCTTCACCGTCGCCTGCCTCGTGCTCGGCATCTACGCCACGGCGTTCTGCACCGAGATCGTCCGCAGTGGTGTCCTGGCGGTGCCGTTCAACCTGCGCCGCGCCAGCCGCTCGCTGGGCCTCACCTACCTGCAGGACCTGCGCTACATCGTCCTGCCGATCGCCACCCGCGTGGCCTTTCCCGGCTGGCTGAACCTGGTGCTGTCGGTGATGAAGGACACCGCGCTGGTGATGTGGATCGGCATCGTCGAACTGCTGCGCGCCTCGCAGACCATCGTCACGCGCATCCAGGAGCCGCTGCTGGTGCTGTGCATCGCGGGACTCATCTACTACGTCATGAGCCTGGTGGTCGCCCGCCTGGGTGCCCGGCTGGAAACAAGGTGGCAGGAAAATGATTGAGATCGACAACGTACATAAATCCTTCGGCGAGCTGGACGTGATCAAGGGCGTCAGCCTGACGGTGAACAAGGGCGAGGTGGTCTCGATCATCGGCGGCTCCGGCTCCGGCAAGTCGACCCTGCTGATGTGCATCAACGGCCTGGAGTCGATCAAGAGCGGCAGCATCCGCGTCGACGGCACGGAGGTCCACGCGCCCGGCACCGACATCAACAAGCTGCGGCAGAAGATCGGCATCGTCTTCCAGCAGTGGAACGCCTTCCCGCACCTGACCGTGCTGGAGAACGTCATGCTGGCGCCGCGCAAGGTGCTCGGCCGGAGCAAGCAGGACGCCGAGGAGATGGCCGTGAAGCAGCTCACCCACGTCGGCCTCGCGGACAAGCTCAAGGTGTTCCCCGGCAAGCTCTCCGGCGGCCAGCAGCAGCGCATGGCGATCGCCCGCGCGCTGGCCATGTCGCCGGACTACATGCTGTTCGACGAAGCCACCTCGGCGCTCGACCCGCAGTTGGTTGGCGAGGTGCTCGACACCATGCGCCTGCTCGCCGAGGAAGGCATGACCATGGTCCTGGTGACCCACGAAATCCGCTTCGCTCGCGACGTTTCCGACCGCGTGGCGTTCTTCCGCAACGGGCTGGTGCACGAGATCGGCACGCCCGACCAGGTGATCGGCAACCCGCAGAAGCCGGAAACCATCGACTTCCTCAAATCGATCAACTGAAGAGGGACCGGAAATGCGCTCGAGCAAGGTCATCCATGTGGTCAGCTGCCACGCCGAAGGCGAAGTCGGCGACGTGATCGTCGGCGGCGTCGCACCGCCTCCCGGCGACACCCTGTGGGAGCAGTCGCGCTGGGTCGCCAATGACGACTTCCTGCGCAACTTCGTGCTCAACGAACCGCGCGGCGGGGTGTTCCGCCACGTCAACCTGCTGGTGCCGGCGAAGAACCCGGCGGCGCAGATGGGCTGGATCATCATGGAGCCGGCCGACGTGCCGCCGATGTCCGGCTCCAACTCGCTGTGCGTGGCCACCGTGCTGCTCGACAGCGGTATCCTGCCGATGACCGAGCCGCAGACCCGGCTGACCCTCGAGGCGCCCGGCGGGCTGGTGGAAGTGATCGCCGAGTGCCGCGACGGCAAGGCCGAACGGGTCGAGGTGAAGAACGTGCCGTCCTTCGCCGACAGGCTGGATGCCTGGATCGAGGTGGAAGGCATCGGCTCGATCCAGGTCGACACCGCTTACGGCGGCGACAGCTTCGCCATCGTCGATGCGCGGCGCCTGGGCTTCTCGCTGGTCGCCGACGAAGCCGCCGATCTGGTCGCGGTGGGTTTGAAGATCACCCAGGCGGCCAACCAGCAGCTCGGTTTCGTGCATCCGCTGAATCCGGACTGGGGGCACATCTCGTTCTGCCAGATCGCCGCGCCAGTCGAGCGCGTGAACGGCGTCGCCACGGCGGCCAACGCGGTGGTCATTCGCCCCGGCAAGATCGACCGTTCGCCCTGCGGCACCGGCTGCTCGGCGCGCATGGCGGTGCTGCATGCCAGGGGCCAGTTGAAGGTCGGCGAGCGCTTCATCGGTCGCTCGATCATCGGTTCGGAATTCCACTGCCGCATCGACTCGCTGACCGAAGTCGCCGGCCGCCCGGCGATCTATCCGTGCCTCTCGGGACGCGCCTGGATCACCGGCACCCACCAGCACCTGCTGGACCCGAGCGACCCCTGGCCCACCGGCTACCGGCTGTCCGATACCTGGCCGGTGGAGCTGAAGCTCTAAGGAACGCTTGATGAGTTCGTCGACTGGCAGAAAGCACGTCGATGAGAGGTGGCAAAAGCAGGAGCGGCCATAGGGGTAGATAACGCTTTTTTCATCCACCGTAATGATCGCGGAGCGGTGGATGGGTCGGGCCGCGTAGTGAGGCGTCACCCCCTACAGCTTGGCCGGCGTAATTGAAGTAGGGAAAAACGGCAAAGCCAGCGAGATGGCACCCGCAGAAGCCAGGTCGGCCGACACCGAGGAAGACCGGACAACTGACATTGCAACACCCGCTCCGGCCGTCGGAGCACGAAGAAAAGCGTGGCAAATCATTGCCTTTCAATTATCGTATACGAAATACATTAGCACTCGGAGACACACCCCATGAGCAGAGCGGTCAACTGGAGCGGCGTTTTCCCCGCTGTCACCACCCAATTCAACGACGATTTCT
The DNA here is from genome assembly GCA_002418465.1 of Pseudomonas sp. UBA5782. GTDB lineage: Bacteria > Pseudomonadota > Gammaproteobacteria > Pseudomonadales > Pseudomonadaceae > Pseudomonas_O. The sequence goes on from DIEE01000255.1 coordinate 17,823, forward strand.
CGATCAACCTGGAGGAGACCCACAAGGTCATTTCCAACGTGATCCGCGATGGCGTCTCCGGCCTGGTGGTCTGCGGTTCGGTGGGTGAAAACACCTCGCTGAGCGCCGAAGAGAAGATCGCCGTCACCGAGGTCGCGGTGGACGCCTCCAAGGGCCGCGTACCGGTGATCTGCGGTGTCGCCGAGTTCACCAGCGTCGCCGCGGCCAAGGTGGCCAACGCGGTGAAGAAGGCTGGCGTCGACGGCGTCATGCTGATGCCGGCGCTGGTGTACGGTTCCAAGCCCTACGAAACCGCCGAGCATTACCGCTACGTGGCGAAGAACGCCGACGTGCCGCTGATGGTTTACAACAACCCGCCGATCTACAAGAACGACGTCACCCCGGACATCCTCATCTCCCTGGCCGACTGCGACAACGTGGTCTGCTTCAAGGATTCCTCCGGCGACACCCGCCGTTTCATCGACGTGCGCAACGAAGTCGGCGACCGCTTCATCCTCTTCGCCGGCCTCGACGACGTGGTGCTGGAAAGCCTGGCGGTCGGCGCCGAGGGCTGGGTGTCGGGCATGTCCAACGTGTTCCCCAAGGAAGGCGAAACCATCTTCCGCCTGTGCAAGGCTGGCCGTTTCGCCGAAGCCATGCCGATCTACGAATGGCTGATGCCGATCCTCCACCTCGACGCCCGCGCCGACCTGGTGCAGTGCATCAAGCTCTGCGAAGCCATCGCCGGCCGCGGCGGCGAACTGACCCGTCCGCCGCGCCTGCTGCTGCGCGGTGAAGACCGCGCCCACGTCGAGGCGATCATGGCCAAGGCGATGGCCAACCGGCCGACCCTGCCGGACGTCGGCCTGTAAACGACCCAGCCCCGCACGGCCATAGCGCCGCTCCCGCTGTCCGGGAGCCGCCTATGGCCGTTTTTCATTTCCAGCACGGGAGAACGAACATGCAGATACTCGGACAGAACTACATCAACGGCGCGCGCAGCGCCCTGGGCAACGTGGTCGTGCACAGCATCGACGCCACCACCGGCGAGAAGCTGCCCTACGACTTCCACCAGGCCACGCTCGGTGAAGTCGACGCCGCCGCGAAAGCCGCTGCAGCGGCCTATCCAGCCTACCGCACCCTGTCGTCGGCCAAGCGCGCCGACTTCCTCGACGCCATCGCCGCCGAGATCGACGCATTGGGCGATGACTTCGTCGCCCTGGTCTGCCAGGAGACCGCGCTGCCGGCCGGGCGCATCCAGGGCGAGCGCGGCCGCACCAGCGGGCAGATGCGCCTGTTCGCCCAGGTGCTGCGGCGTGGCGATTTCTACGGCGCACGCATCGACCGCGCCTTGCCGGAGCGCCAGCCGCTGCCGCGCCCGGACCTGCGCCAGTACCGCATCGGCCTCGGCCCGGTCGCGGTGTTCGGCGCCTCGAATTTCCCGCTGGCGTTCTCCACCGCTGGCGGCGACACCGCCGCCGCGCTGGCCGCCGG
>DIEE01000268.1 GCA_002418465.1 Pseudomonas sp. UBA5782
GACGTGTTAAAAAACCCCCATGAAAAGTCTCGACGATCTGATTTTCGACAACCGCTTCGCCCGCCTGGGCGACAGCTTCTCCAGCGCCGTGCTGCCCGAGCCCATAGCCGAGCCGCGGCTGGTGGTCGCCAGCGCCTCGGCCATGGCCCTGCTCGACCTCGACCCGAGCCAGAGCGAACGCCCCGAGTTCGCCGACATCTTCGCCGGCCACATGCTCTGGTCCGACGCCGAACCGCGGGCGATGGTCTATTCCGGCCACCAGTTCGGCTCCTACAACCCGCGCCTGGGCGACGGCCGCGGCCTGCTGCTGGGCGAAGTGGTCAACGCGGCCGGCGAACACTGGGACCTGCACCTGAAGGGCGCCGGGCAGACGCCCTACTCGCGCTCGGGCGACGGCCGCGCGGTGCTGCGCAGCTCGATCCGCGAATTCCTCGCCAGCGAACACCTGCATGCGCTGGGCATTCCCAGCTCGCGGGCGCTGTGCGTCACCGGCTCGAGCACGCCGGTGTACCGCGAAACCGAGGAGCGTGCCGCCATGCTGCTGCGCATGGCGCCAAGCCACGTACGCTTCGGCAGCTTCGAGTACTTCTACTACACCCGCCAGCACGACGCCCTGGCGCAGCTCGCCGACCACGTCATGCGCGAGCATTACCCGCAGTGCCTGGAAGCGCCCGAGCCGCACGCCGCGCTGCTGCGCGAAGTGCTGGAGCGCAACGCCGGGCTGATCGCCCGCTGGCAGGCCTACGGTTTCTGCCACGGGGTGATGAACACCGACAACATGTCGATCCTAGGCATCACCTTCGACTTCGGCCCCTACGCCTTCCTCGACGACTTCGACGCCCAGTTCATCTGCAACCACTCCGACGACAGCGGCCGTTACTCCTTCAGCAACCAGGTGCCCATCGCGCACTGGAACCTCTCCGCGCTGGCCCAGGCGCTGACCCCGTTCGTCAGCGTGGAAACGCTGCGCGAAACGCTGGGCCTGTTCCTGCCGCTGTACCAGGCGCACTACCTCGACCTGATGCGTCGTCGCCTGGGCCTGCAGCAGGCGGACGAGGCCGACGGCGAGCTGATCGAGCGCCTGCTGCAACTGATGCAGGGCAGCGCCATCGACTACAGCCTGTTCTTCCGCCGCCTCGGCGAGGACGCGCCGGAGACGGCCGTGGCCCGTCTGCGCGAAGACTTCGTCGACCTCGCCGGCTTCGATGCCTGGGCCGCGAAATACCGCGCCCGCGTCGAGCGCGAAGGCGGCGAACAGCCGGCACGGCGCCAGCGCATGCACGCGGTGAATCCGAAATACATCCTGCGCAACTACCTCGCCCAGCGCGCCATTGAGGCCGCGGAGCGCGGCGACTACAGCGAAGTGCGCGAGCTGCATGCGGTGGTCGGCCGCCCCTTCGACGAACAGCCGGGCAAGGAGCGCTTCGCCGAACGCCCACCGGAATGGGGCAAGCACCTGGAGATCAGTTGCTCCTCGTAGGCGGCGGTTGTCCCGATGCATCCAGCGTCCGAACAAAAGCGCATATAACCCTGCCTAATCATTCTTAGACTCTCTAAGCAAAGCTCACTATCGTTGCGCCACCGGGTGGCCAACCACTCGCCCAGACGGCTTCTGCATTAGATGAAAATCCGCGATTTAGACCTCAGCGCCAGCCCGATCAACAGCGAACACCAGGCCCTCGGCCTGCCGCCGGTCGAGGACTACGTTTCCAACCCGATCAACCATCCCGTGCTGCGCGTGGCCATGTGGCTGGCGGTGGCGATCCTCGTCGGCCTGCTGAGCTTCCTCGCCTGGCGGCTGTTCTTCGGCGAACACCAGAGCAGCGGCCTGGAAATCATCGAAGGCGCACTGAACAGCCCGCTGTTCTGGAGCGCGGTGGCGGTCGGTTTCTTCGCCCAGGCCATCGACGGTGCCCTTGGGATGGCCTACGGCATCACCGCGACCACCTTCCTGCTGAGTGCCGGCGCCTCGCCCGCCGCGGCCAGCGCCAGCGTGCACATCGCCGAGGTGTTCACCACCGGCCTGTCGGGCATCTCCCACGTCAAGCTGGGCAACGTCAACAAGTCGCTGTTCCTGCGCCTGCTGGTGCCGGGAATGATCGGCGCCGTGCTCGGCGCGGTGGTGATCACCCAGTTCGACGGCAAGGTGCTCAAGCCCTTCATCTCCGCCTACCTGTTGCTGATGGGCCTGTACATCCTGGCCAAGGCGTTCCGCCACGTGCTGCAGAAGCGCCAGCCGAAGCACATCGCCAAGCTGGCGCTGTTCGGCGGCTTCGTCGACGCCGCCGGCGGTGGCGGCTGGGGGCCGGTGGTGACCACCACGCTGATCGGCTCCGGCAGCGACCCGCGCACCACCATCGGCTCGGTCAACTTCGCCGAGTTCTTCCTGACCATCGCCAGCGCAACCTCCTTCATTCTGCTCGCCGGCCAGCCGAGCACCTGGCTGCTGGTCGCCGGGCTGGTCTTCGGCGGCCTGTTCGCCGCGCCGTTCGCAGCCCTGCTGTGCAAGAGCCTGCCAGCGAAGACCCTGCTGGTGATGATCGGCAGCCTGATCACCCTGATCAGCGCCTACAACATCTACAGCGCGCTGGCCGGCTGAGGGGCATAACCTTAGGCGCAAATGGTCTTGCCCGAGGGCGGTTGTCACATTGACCGCCCTTCGCTCCTGTCGACATGCTCCGGGCCTTTCCTGCCACGATGGAACGCCCCGCAATGAAACTCGAAACCCTCGCCATTCACGCCGGCTACAGCCCCGACCCGACCACCAGGGCGGTGGCCGTGCCGATCTACCAGACCAGCTCCTACGCCTTCGACGATACCCAGCACGGCGCCGACCTGTTCGACCTGAAGGTCGCCGGCAACATCTACACGCGGATCATGAACCCCACCAGCGACGTGCTCGAACAGCGCGTCGCGGCGCTGGAGGGCGGTGTCGGCGCGCTGGCCGTGGCGTCCGGCGCAGCGGCCATCACCTATGCCATCCAGACCCTCGCCGAGGTCGGCGACAACATCGTCTCGGTCGCCAAGCTGTATGGCGGCACCTACAACCTGTTCGCCCACACCCTGCCGCGCTTCGGCATCGAAACCCGCTTCGCGCCGCACGACGACATCGCCGCCCTGGAGGCGCTGATCGATGTGCGCACCAAGGCGGTGTTCTGCGAAACCATCGGCAACCCGGCCGGCAACATCGTCGATCTGCAGGCGCTGGCCGATGCCGCGCACCGCCACGGCGTACCGCTGATCGTCGACAACACCGTCGCCACGCCGGTGCTCTGCCGGCCGTTCGAGCACGGTGCCGACATCGTCGTGCACTCGCTGACCAAGTACATCGGTGGCCACGGCAACTCCATCGGCGGCATCGTGGTCGACTCCGGCAAATTCCCCTGGGCCCAGAACAAGACACGCTTCCCGCTGCTCAACACCCCCGATCCGTCCTACCACGGCGTCACCTACACCGAAGCCTTCGGCCCCGCCGCGTTCATCGGCCGCTGCCGCGTGGTGCCGCTGCGCAACACCGGCGCCGCGCTGTCGCCGTTCAATGCCTTCCTGATCCTGCAGGGCCTGGAAACCCTCGGCCTGCGCATGGAGCGGCACACCGGGAATGCGCTGAAGGTCGCCGAATACCTGCGCGATCACCCGCAGGTGCGCTGGGTGAAGTACGCCGGCCTGGCGGATCACCCGGAGCATGAACTGGCGCAGCGCTACGTCGAGGGCAAACCGGCGGGCATCCTGTCCTTCGGCATCGAGGGCGGCCAGGCCGCCGGCGCGCGTTTCATCGACGCGCTGAAGCTGGTGGTGCGCCTGGTGAACATCGGCGACGCCAAGTCGCTGGCCTGCCACCCGGCGTCCACCACCCACCGCCAGCTCGACGACGCCGAACTGGAGAAGGCCGGCGTGCCGCGCGACATGGTGCGGCTGTCGATCGGCATTGAGCACATCGACGATATCCTCGCCGACATCGAGCAGGCACTGGTCGCGGCACGCGCTTGAAGCCTGTGCGCGGCGCGGCAGCAACGCCGCGTCGCGCGTGCCGGTTCAGCGGGTCTTGGCGAGGAACGCCTTGCAGGCGCGATCGACCGCCTCGAAGGTGACCTGCAGGTCCTCCTCTGTATGCGCGATGGAGATGAAGCGCCGATTGCCCGGCAGGATGAACAGGCCCTGGGCGATCACTTCCTGCTCGAACGCCGCCAGTTTCTTCATGTCCGTGGCGATGATCTCGCGCCAGTTCTGCGGCGCGCGGTCGGTGAACAGCATGTGCCACATTGGCCCCTCGCCGAACACCAGCAGGTTCATGCCATTCGCGTCGAGCACCCGCTGCAGGCCGGCGCGCAGTTTGTCGGCCATGGCGTAGACGCGCTCGTAGACGCTCGGCGCCTCGAGGATGTCGAGGGTCGCCAGCGCCGCCGCGCAGCCCAGCGGATGTCCCTGCAGGGTGCCGTTCTGATAGACGTAGGTGCCCTCGCCCCTGATCTTCCGCATCGGATCGGCCTGGTCCATGATCGCCGCCTTGCCGACCACTGCGCCCAGCGGCAGGCCGCCGCCGATGATCTTGCCGTAGGTGGCCAGGTCCGGCTCGATGTCGAACCAGGCCTGCGCGCCGCCGAGGCCGTAACGGAACCCGGTGACCACCTCGTCGAGGATCATCACGATGCCGTATTTGTCGGTCAGCTCGCGGATGCCCTGGAGGAAGCCCGGCAGCGGCGAGATGATCCGCTGGATCGGCTCGACGATGATCGCGGCGATGTCCCTGCCGTGCTCGGCGAGGATCTTCGCCAGGGTGTCGAGGTCGTTGTACGGCGCGATCAGCACCAGCTCTTGCACCGCCCTGGGAATCCCCGCGGTATCCGGAACCGGCGTGGGGAACGGCGCCGGCTGCTTCGGCGTGGTGCTGTGCTGCACGTAGTCGTGGTTGCCGTGGTAGGCGCCCTCGAACTTGAGCACCTTGTCGCGCCCGGTGAAGGCGCGCGCCAGGCGCATCGCGTGGAAGGTGGACTCCGAGCCGGAGGTGGTCAGGCGCATCCGTTCGGCGCAGCGCAGGTGCGGCCGCAGGCGCCGGGTCAGCTCCACCGCCTGCTCGTTGAGGTAGGAAAAGAAATGCGCGCCGCGGCCCATCTGCTCGCTCACCGCCTTCTGGATCTGCGGGTGCGCATGCCCGGTGAACAGCGTGCCGGAGCCGAGCACGTAGTCGATGTAGCCGTTGCCCGAGGTGTCCCAGAAGCGCGAACCGGCGCCGTGGCTGAAGACGAACTGGCTGTCGCCGGGGAAGGCGTTGCCGCCCAGCACGCCGCCGGCGATGAATTGCGTGGCCTCGGCGAGCTGGCGCTGCTCGGCGGCTTCGAGATGGTCCTGGCGGCCGAGAAGCGGCTGGCTATCGTTGTGCATGAGATGACCTCACGGGGTGTTCCCGCAGATTGAAAAGGGCACGGCCCGCCGACACGGGCCGCATGGATCGAATTACTGGTCTTCCACCATGCGCAGGAAGCGCCGGGTGCGTTCGTGCTGCGGGTTGTCGATCACCGCCTCGGGCGGGCCCTGCTCGACGATCACGCCGCCGTCCATGAACACCACCCGGTCGGCGACCTCGCGGGCGAAGCGCACTTCATGAGTGACCACCATCATGGTCATGCCGGCATCGGCCAGCTTGCGCATCACCTGCAGCACCTCGCCGACCAGCTCCGGGTCGAGCGCCGAGGTGGGCTCGTCGAACAGCATCAGGCGCGGACGGACGGCCAGCGCACGGGCGATCGCCACGCGCTGC
>DIEE01000262.1 GCA_002418465.1 Pseudomonas sp. UBA5782
GCCGGGCTGCTGCTCGGCGCACCGCTGCTGGTGCTCGGCGCCGGCCCGCTGCAGGCCTATCTGCAGGCGACCGCGGAGCAACTGCTGGACCTGGCGCCCTACCTGCGGATCGTCGGAGGTAGCGCATGAAGCGGCTGTTCCCGNNCTGAGCTTGCTGCTGATCGTCATGTGGCTGCTGCTGAACAACAGCCTGAATCCAGGCCAGTTGCTGCTGGGTTGCCTGCTCGGCGTCGCCATCCCGCTGCTCTGCCGGCGTTTCCTGCTCGGCGTGCCGCGGGTGCGCAAGCCGCTGAAGCTGACGGGCTTCGCGCTGCTGGTGCTCTACGACATCGTGGTCGCCAACCTGCACGTGGCGCGTCTGGTGCTCGGCCGGCGCGACCGACTGCGCCCGGCCTTCGTCGAAGTGCCCATCGACATCCGCGACGAATTCGTCCTCGCCGTGCTCTCCAGCGTGCTGTCGCTGACGCCGGGCACGGTGTCCGCCGGCCTCAGCCCCGATCACCGCCGCCTGCTGCTGCACGTGCTCGACCTGGAGGATGCCGAGGAACTGGTCGCCCAGGTGAAGACCCGCTACGAAGCCCCGCTGCTGGAGATATTCGCATGTTCGCCTACGTGATTCCGCTGTGCCTGGCGATGCTCGGGCTCGCCGTGGTGCTCAACCTGCTGCGCCTGATCGAGGGGCCGGACATGCCGGACCGCGTGCTGGCGCTGGACACGCTGTCGATCAACGCCCTGGCGCTGATCGTCATGCTCGGCATCTGGCTGCGCAGCGGCACCTTCTTCGAGGTCGCGCTGCTGATCGCGGTGATGGGCTTCGTCAGCACCGTGGCGCTGGGCAAGCACCTTTTGCACGGCGACATCATCGACTAGCGGGTATGCCATGAACATCTGGATCGAAATCGCGGTATCGCTGCTCCTGCTGCTCGGCTGCAGCTTCACGCTGATCGGCGCCATCGGCCTGTATCGGCTGCCGGACTTCTTCACCCGTCTGCACGGGCCGACCAAGGCGACCACGCTGGGCGTCGGCAGCCTGATCGTCGCCTCGATGCTGTTCTTCTTCGGCAGCGAGCATGTGCTCAGCCTGCGCGAGCTGCTGCTGGCGATCTTCCTGTTCATCACCGCGCCGGTCAGCGCACACATGCTGGCGCGCGCGGCGATGCAGCAGAAGGTCAAACTGGTCGAGCGCACCCGCGGGCAACCCTGGGACGACTGACGCCGTTTCACGAACAGTTTTGTCGGCTCGCTGTGCCTGTGCCCGCTGTCGGCATGCCGCTAGACTGGCGCCCTTTTTCCGGGAGAGCGGGTTATGGCGGGGCAGGGTAAGGGAGTGGCGGTGGGTTGCCTGATTCTGGCGACCGCGCTCTGGGCCAGCGCCTTCATCGGGTTGAAGATCGCCTTCGCCGAGCTGCCGCCGCTGTGGGTGATCTTCGGTCGCATGGCCCTCGGCAGCCTGGTGTTCCTGCTCGCCTGGCGCTGGCGCGGGCAGATGCGCTACCAGCCCGGCGACTGGAAATACCTGCTCGGCCTGGCGGTCTGCGAGCCGTGCCTGTACTTCATCTTCGAGTCCGTCGCCCTGCAGCACACCAGCGCCGCCCAGGCCGGGATGGTCACCGCGCTGCTGCCGTTGCTGGTGGCCATCGGCGCGTTCTTCTTCCTGCGCGAGAAGATCAGCCGCAGCATGTGGGCGGGCTTCTTCGTCGCCATGCTCGGCGCGGTCTGGCTGAGCCTGGCAGGAGAATCCGACGAGCACGCCAGTGCGCCGCTGCTGGGCAACTTCTTCGAGTTCCTCGCCATGCTCAGCGCCGCCGGCTACACGTTGCTGGTCAAGCATCTGGCCGAGCGTTATTCGCCGTTCCTGCTCACCGCGCTGCAGGCGTTCGTCGGCGCGCTGTTCTTCCTGCCGCTGGCGGCCTGGCACGAACCCTGGCCGACCCATTTCAGCGCCACCGGGCTGGCTGCGGTGGCCTATCTGGGCATTGTCGTCACGGTCGGCGCCTACGGGTTGTTCAACTTCGGCGTCAGCCGCCTGCCGGCCGCCCAGGCCTCCGGCTTCACCAACCTGATCCCGGTGTTCACGCTGATCTTCGCCGTGCTGCTGCTCGGCGAACGGCTCAATGCGACCCAGATGATCGCGGTGGTGCTGGTGTTCGCCGGGGTCGCCCTCAGCCAGTGGCGCAACACGCCGCCGACGCCGAGCGGCATCCTCGACTGAGCCATCCATCCTGCGCAGGAGACGACCATGAACGATCCACGCCTCGAAAACGCCACCCCCGCCGACGCCGAACGGCTGCTGACGTTTCTCTTCGAGCACGCGCGCAATCCCTGGAACTACCTGCCCGAACAGCCGCTGCGCGCGCATTTCGCCGGGTTGGCGGAGGGCAAGGTGGAGGCGCTGATGGCGCGCGTCGACGGCGAGCTGGCGGGCTTCGTCAGCTTCCAGACGTCGCGCTACTTCGCCCGCTACCAGCCGCTCGAGACGCGCGACCAGCCGCACGGCTACATCAGCGAGGCGGTGGTGCATCCGGGGCATGCGGGGAAGGGGCTGGGTTCGCTGTTGCTTAACGCGGCGGTGCAGCGGCTGCAGGAGCAGGGCGTCGATGCGGTGTTCATCGACCGCCACGAGGAGAACGCCGCCTCGGCGGGAATGATGCGCAAGGCCGGCTTCGTCGAACTCGACACCTACCCCGATCCCGAACGCCGCCCCAACGGCTCGGGGCGGACGACGGTCTGCGTCTATCGGCTGGCGTAGGGCGGGTGAAACCCGCGTTGCCGGCGTTTCCTCGTGAAATCAGCGCGGTTTCACCCTAACGCCTCTCGCCGATCCTGCCTTCGTAGGGGCGAACTTGTTCGCCTGTCATAGCCCCGAGCCGGCGAACAAGTTCGCCCCTACAGCGTCGGCCGGGCCTGCCTTCGATGCGCAACGGCCTCAGACCCCGGTCCACTCCAGCAGCACGTCGAGCATGCGGTTGGAGAACGCCCACTCGTTGTCGTACCAGGCCATCACCTTGACCATGTCGCCCTGCACGCGGGTGTGGTTGAGGTCGACCACGCAGGACACCGGGTAGCCGTTGAAGTCGTGCGACACCAGCGGCAGCTCGTTGCACTCCATCACGCCGGGCGGCATCGCCGCGGCGCCGGCCTGCAGGGCGGCGTTGATCGTCGCGACGTCGGTCGGCCGTTCGGCGTTGAAGGTCAGGTCCACCAGCGACACGTTGGGCGTCGGCACGCGCACCGACATACCGTCGAGGCGCCCGGCCAGTTCCGGCAGCACCAGGCCGATGGCCTTGGCCGCACCGGTGCTGGTGGGAATCATCGACAGCGCTGCGGCGCGCGAGCGATAGAGGTCCTTGTGCTCCTTGTCGAGCAGGTTCTGGTCGTTGGTGTAGCTGTGGATGGTGGTCATCAGGCCCTGGCGAATGCCCACTGCCTCGTGCAGCACCTTCGCCAGCGGCGCCAGGCAGTTGGTGGTGCAGGACGCGTTGGAGACGATGGTCTGCTCGCCGAGCTGGTCATGGTTGACGCCGTAGACCACGGTCAGGTCGGCGGTATCCATCGGGTGTGAGAGCAGCACGCGCTTGGCGCCGGCGGTGAAGTGCTGGGCGGCCAGTTCGCGGGTCTTCATCTTGCCGGTGCATTCGAGCACCACGTCGACACCCAGGCCGGTCCACGGCAGCTCTGAAGGCGAGCGCACACTGAGCAGCTGGATGTCCTGACCCTGGATCTGCATCTTGTCGCCGACCAGACCGACCTCGCCGTGAAAACGGCCGAAGGTGGAGTCGAAGCGGGTCAGGTGGGCGAGGGTGTTGTAGTCGCCGAGGTCGTTGATCGCCTCCAGGCGAATGCGGTCCTGCAGACCACGTTCATAGAGCAAGCGAACCAGGGCGCGACCGATGCGACCGTAACCGTTGATGGCAATACGCAACATGAGCAGTGTCCTTTTCAGGTAAGTGGCTGACACCAGCTTAGGCCCTTCGGGACACCTCGTGTTCGATAAAGAACCGCGCCGTTGAGCGGTCCATGACCTGGCGCAGCTTCCTTTGCATTGCCTTGCGCGCCAGAGGAATCGGCGCAGCCGGCGACGGTCGCGGGGTTCGGCGCTTATTGCGTGCGTGCGCCGCCGAAGTAGGCGCAGCCGCGCTGCACCTGGCCGTCCACGCGCAATTCGGCGGACAGGCTCTGCACCGCGCCGGTTTTCCCGTCGACGCAGCGCTGCGGGGCGATCCACAGTTCCAGGCGCTGGCCGTTGGCCTCGCTGGTGAGGTTGAGGCGGCCCTCGGGCAACTGCTCCTCCAGATAGGGCAGCCCCTGCGCCGGCTGGCCGCTGCGTTCGAGCATCAGCCCACGTTCGCCGACTTCGACGTTCCAGTCCGGCTGCTGGCCGCCGGCGTGCAGCAGCAGGCGCGGGTAGTTGGGGTTGTCGCAGCCGTGCGCGTCGTTCTGCAGGCGATAACGCTGCTCGACCTTGAACTCGCCATCGGTGCCGCTGATCCGCGAGGCCGCGTAGTTGCCACGCAGGTCGGCGAACAGCGGCCCGCTGCCGCCGCCGAGCAGTTCACGGACGTCTTCCAGCAGGCCAATGCCGGCGGCGTCGGTGAGGGCGAAGTGGCGCTGTTCCTGGCACGGGCGCAGGAGCATCTGGCCGTCCACCAGATCGAGTTCGCCCTGCAGGCGCACCGGCGGTTTCGGCGCGGCATCGTTGGCGGGGTTGTAGACGCAGCCGGCGAACAGCGGCAGCAGGGCGTAGATCCAGTAACGGGCGGGCATGCGGGGTCTCCTCGAAGTGCCGCCACGTTACTCAGCCGGACCGGCCCGCACAAGCGTCCCGGCCCGTCGCCCGGCGAGAATAAAATCGCCGATTGGCGCGCTGGCGGCTTCCTCCCGGCGCGGGTTCACCTCTATGCTTGGCGCATTCGGCCACCTTGACCTTGTGGCTGCCTGCTGCGGTCGCCTTATCGTGTCCATTCGCTTCAAGCTCACCCTGCTGGTCATGGCGGTCCTCGCACCGACACTGATCGCGTCGCTTCTTGCCATCGGTTACGTCTACCAGGACCAGCGCGTCCGCGTAGCCCAGAGCATGCGCGAAACCACCCGCGCGCTGGCGCTGGCGGTGGACCGTGAGATCGCCCAGCGCAACGCGATCATCCGCACCCTGGGCAGCGTGCCGTCGCTGTCCCTCGATGACCTGCAGCGCTTCTACATGACCGCCCGTGACGTCGCCGACTCCTGGGAAAACTCGATCATCCTCAGTGACACCCAGGGCCAGCAGCTGCTCAACACACGCATGCCCTACGGCGCCGAACTGCCGCATACGCCGTTCCTGGCCTCCCCGCTGGACGACCCGGCCGCGGAGTTCGACGTCACCGACCTGTACATGGCGCCGATCGGCCGACAGTACAGCTTCTCGGTGCGGCGGCCGATCTACATCGACGGCAAGCTGCGCTATTTCCTCTCCATGGGCTCCTTCGCCAGCCAGATCAACGATGTGCTGGTCGATCAGAACCTGCCCAAGGGCTGGCTCGGTACGGTGGTGGACGGCAGCGGGCGGGTGGTGGCGCGCAACATTTCCCCGGATGCCTTCGTCGGCAAGTCCACCACCGGGCCGATCTCCGAAGTGCTTGGGGTGAGCCAGGAGGGGTTCCAGGAAACCGTCTCGCTGGACGGCGTCGCGCTGCTCTCGTTCTATGCCCGCGCGCCGGTGTCCGGCTGGTCGGTGATCATCGGCCTGCCGGTCAGCGAAGTGCGCCAGGGCGCGGTGCGCGCGATGACCGTAGTCGGCGTAGTCGCTCTGCTGCTGATCGGTGTCGCCACGCTGCTGGCGTTCTGGGTTGGCCGGCGCATCACCCGTCCGCTGCGCATGCTCGATGCCACCGCCCAGGCCATGGGGCGTGGCGAGGCGGTGCAGGCGGCGTCCACTGGGATGTCCGAGATCGATCGCACGGCGGCGGTGCTGGCCCAGGCCAGCGAGCGCATCCAGAACGCCAGCGCCGAGATGAGCGCGCGGGTGGCGGCGGCGGTGGAACAGGTCGAGCGTTCGCAGAAGGCCATGCAGCAGACGCAGAAGCTCGAAGCGCTCGGTCGCCTCACCGGCGGTATCGCGCATGACTTCAACAACCTGCTGCAGACCCTGACCATCGGCCTGCAGCTGGCCGACATGGCCTCCACCGACCCGCGGGCGAAGAAGGCCATCGACGCCTGCAACAAGTCGGTGGTGCGCGGCACCAAGCTGACCCGGCAATTGATGGCCTTCGGTCGGCACAAGGTCGAGGAGACCCGTCAGGTAGACCTGCGCCAGTTGATCGTCGACATGGGCGACCTGCTCGACGGCGCGCTGCCGAGCCGGATCGGCCTGACCCTGGAATTGCCCGAGCAGCCCTGGCCGGTGTTCCTCGATCCGCTGCAATGCGAACTGGCGGTGCTCAACCTGGTGTTCAACGCCCGCGATGCGATGCCGCGTGGCGGCAAGGTGAACATTTCCCTGGTCGCGCGCACCCTCGGCGAAGGCGAGATCGGCGGTCTCGCCGCCGGTGCCTACGCCGACCTGTGCATCGCCGACAACGGCGAGGGCATGAGCGAGGAGGTGATGTCCAAGGCCTTCGAGCCCTTCTTCACCACCAAGAGCGTGGGCGAGGGCACCGGGCTCGGCCTGGCGCAGGTCTATGGCTTCGCCAACCAGGCGAACGGCACCGTGCTGCTGCACAGCGCGCCGGGTGCCGGCACCCGCGTCAGGGTGCTGTTGCCGCTGAGCCGAATGGAAGGCAGCGTGGTGGCAGCGCCGGCCAGCGCGCCGCTGCGCAACGCTTCGGCGACCCGCGTGCTGCTGGTCGACGACGATCCGCTGGTGCGCGAAGTGGTCGCCCCGGCGCTGCGCGAGGTGGGTTTCACCGTCGAAGTGGTGGGCAATGCCGACGAGGCGCTGCAGCGTTATCGCGAGCGGCGCGGGGGCGAGGGCAAGCCGCGCTTCGACATCGTCTTCTCCGACATCATCATGCCCGGCAAGCTCGACGGCATCGGCCTGGCGCTGGCGCTGCGCGAGCAGGAGCCGAGCCTGCCGATCGTTCTCGCCACCGGCTACACCGAGCGCGCGCCGGCCGACTACGGCTTCACCGTGCTGTCGAAACCCTACGACGTGGAAACCCTGGTCGCCGCGCTGTGGGCCGAGCTGGGCAAGGACCTGGACTGAATTTCACGCCGCAGCAAGCCGTTCGCCGACGCCCTCAGGGCAGCGCCTTTTCGGCGAACGAGCGGGTTTCCAGGCCGAGCTGCGCGCGGAAGCTTTCCATGTCGAACATGGTGCAGATTTCCTCGATCTGGCCCATGCGGTCGAAGCGCCAGAAGGCCATGGCCGAGATCGCCAGCACCTTGTCGCTCGGCGGATAGCCCAGTGCCGGCTTGGCGATGCAGCCGATCAGCGTGCTCCAGGTGGCGACCTGATCGCCTTCGGCGACGCAGTCCTCGATTACCACTTCGAGGTCCGGCATGGCGTCGCGGATCTGCGCCACCATGGAGATGAAGCCTTCGCCGTCCAGCGCATGGCCGACGAAGGAACTCTTGTAGAGGAAGTTCGGGCTGTGCAGGTGGCCGAGCAGGTGCAGGTGGCCCTTGTTCCAGCTCAGCTCGATGTGGCGGCGTACCACGCGTTTCATGTCTTCGCGCTGCATGGCGCACTCCCTGGCGCAGTTGTCGCCGCCATTCTAAACCGCCGGGCGGGGGCTACAACCAGCCTGCCAGCTGCATCGCCTTGTACCCGGCGAACAGCGCGAGCACGGCGAAGCAGGCGGCGGCGAGGCGGTGGATCAGCGTCAGCGGCAGTCGCTCGGCGGCGAAGTTGCCGGCCAGCACCACCGGCACGTTGGCCACCAGCATGCCCAGCGTGGTGCCGAGGACCACCAGCAGGAAGTGCGGGTACTGCGCGGCGAGCATCACTGTGGCGATCTGCGTCTTGTCGCCCATCTCGGCGAGGAAGAAAGCGATCAGTGTGGTCAGGAATGGCCCGTAGCGCTTGAGCTTGGAGTCTTCGTCGTCGTCCAGCTTGTCGGGGATCAGCGTCCACACCGCCACCGCGGCGAAGGACAGCGCGAGGATCGTGTGCAGCACCGCGGGAGAGAAGAGCCCGGCGACCAGATTGCCAACGTAGCCGGCGACGAAGTGGTTGGCCAGGGTGGCGGCCACCATGCCCCCGATGATCGGCCAGGGGCGGCGGAAACGCGCGGCGAGCAGCAGGGCGAGCAGCTGCGTCTTGTCGCCGATTTCAGCCAGCGCAACGATCAGGGTGGGGACGAACAGGGATTCCAGCAAAGCGATTTCCTGAGGGGCGGGTCGACAAATTCACCATGACACGCACTGCCTTCCCGCCCCGGGTAAGGGTGTACGTGTCATAGGTCTTGTCGAACCGGGAAAGCGCGGCCGGGCGGCTGCGGGTTCCGGGTCGCACGCACCATGGTCTGCTGACCAAGTATGTTGACGCGTGCCGGGCGAGCCGTGGCTCGCGGGAGACTACTCCCCTAGGACGGGGCGCATTGTGCCCAAGCGTCGGCGTCCGGGCAAGCATTTGGATGAGCGATTTTCTACTCGCGATTGGCCTGGTAGACGCGGAAGCCGTCGTCCTCGGCGAGGGTCTGGCAGGCGCCCAGGTGCTGTTCGATCAGCGGCACGTAGCGCAGGAAGGCGTTCGCCACGATGCGCACCTGGCCCTTGTCGAGCAGGTGGCTGGCGGCTTCGCGCAGGAGGGTTTCGCTGGCCTGGTAGTCGGTGTGCACGCCCTGGTGGAACGGCGGGTTGCTGACGATGGCGGCAAGCCCGCCAGGCGCGCAGCGAATGCCGTCGCCGGCGATCACTTCGGCTTCCAGTCCATTGGCCGCCAGCGTCAGGCGGCTGCTGGCGACGGCGAAGGCGTCGACGTCCAGCAGGGTTACCGGGCTGTTCGGGTAACGCCGTTTCAGCGTGGCGCCGATCACCCCGGCGCCGCAGCCGAAATCCAGCAGCGGCCCGCTCGGCAGGCCGTCCAGATGCTGCAGCAGCAGGGCGCTGCCGCGATCCAGGCGACCGTGGCTGAATACGCCGGGCAGGCTGACCACCTGCAGCGGGCCATCCGCCAGCGACAGGCTGAAGGTTTGCGCCAGTGCGTTGAGGTCCGGCACCGGTGGCGGGGTTTCCACCGTCACCTGCCACAGCTGGCAGTGCCGCGCGCTGTCCAGCTTGCGCGGCTTGCCGTAGGCGGCGAGCTGCTGCTTGCCGGCGCGCTCGATGCCGGCGCGTTTCTCGCCGACCAGATACAGCGCCGCGCCGGGCAGCCGGGCGGCCAGCGCCTGCAACAGGTAGTCGGTGAGTTCGCGGGATTTCGGCAGGAACAGTACGGCGCTGTCGACGTCGGTCGCCGGCGCTTCGACGCCGAAGTGGCTGCGTCCGCCGAAGCGTGCGTCGAGCGCGGTCTGTTCGCCGGCATGCCAGCTCCAGCCGCTGGCGGCCGGCAGCGAGCTGAGCAGGTCGTCGGCCGGAAGACCGGCCAGCAGCACGCGCCCGCCGAACAGCTCGGCCTGGCGCAGGAGTACTTCACTTCGCGGATCCATGCTTCCCCCGGCGAAAAAGCGCCTAGCTTAGCCGACCACGCGCACGGCGGCGCCCTTGAAGAAGGCTTCGGCGCTTTCCGCCAGCTGGCCGACGATGCGCTGGCGCGCTTCGCGGCTGCCCCAGGCGCTGTGCGGAGTGACGATCAGCCGTGGGATATCGGCATCGAGCAGCGGGTTGCCGTTCTTCGGCGGTTCCACGGTGAGCACGTCGGTAGCCGCGCCGCCCAGATGACCGGCGCGCAATGCTGCGGCCAGCGCAGGTTCGTTGACCAGGCCGCCACGGCCGGTGTTGACCAGGAAGGCACCGGGCTTCATCAACGCGATCTGCTCGGCGCCGATCAGGTCCCGGGTCTGTTCGGTCAGCGGGCAGTGTAGGGTCAGCGCATCGATCTGCGGCAGCAGTTCGTCCAGCGGCAGGCGACCGTCGCGTACCGGACGGCCCGGCAGCTGGCCGATCAGCACGCGCATGCCGAAGGCTTCGGCGAGGCGCGCCACCGCGCTGCCCAGTTCGCCATGGCCGAGCAGGCCGAGGGTCTTGCCGGCCAGTTCGACGATGGGGAAGTCGAGCAGGCAGAACTGTTCCGACTGTTGCCAGCGCCCGGCGCGCACGGCGGCCTGGTAATCCTGCAGGCGGGTCGCCAGCGCCAGCAGCAGCAGGAGCGTGTGCTGCGCCACCGACGGCGTGCCGTAACCCTGGCAGTTGCAGACGGTAACGCCGTGCTCGCGGGCGGCGGCCAGGTCGATGTTGTTGGTGCCGGTGGCGGACACCAGTACCAGCTTGAGATCGGGGCAGGCGGCGAAGGCCGCGGCATCCAGCGGCACCTTGTTGCTGATCGCCACGCTATGGCCCTGCAGGCGTTCGATCACCTGGTCCGGCGTGGTCTTCTCATGCAGGGTCAGCTCGCCGAAAACCTGGCGCAGCGGAGCGAGATCGAGGTCGCCCAGGTCGAGGGAGGTGTAGTCGAGGAACACGGCGCTGCTGTTTTGCATTCAGCTGTACCTTCTTCTTGGAGTTGGATGGACAAAGATGCCCAGCCTACCAGAGCTGAAAAGCCGATTGGCCGCCGGCGCGCCGACGAATTCCTCCGGACCGCGGGAAGAGGGCGCGCGGCGTCGGTTTTCGTCCCTGGCGATCGCCGGAAATCATTCTTTTGACTGATTTGCTCGGCGCAGTGCCGCCCTAGAGTTCGCCGCATAACAACAAAGCTCGCGAACAGGTGCCTCCATGTTGCAGACCCGTATCATCCCTCCGGCGCAGAACGCGCACGCCTATCCCCTGCTGATCAAGAGCCTGTTGCTGTCCGGCAGCCGCTACGAGAAGACCCGCGAAATTGTCTATCGCGACAAACTGCGCTACAGCTACGCGACCTTCAATGAGCGCGTTGCGCGCCTCGCCAACGTACTCGCCGCCGCCGGCGTCAGGGCAGGCGATACCGTCGCGGTGATGGACTGGGACAGCCATCGCTACCTCGAGTGCATGTTCGCCATCCCGATGATCGGCGCGGTGCTGCACACCATCAACATTCGCCTGTCCGCCGAGCAGATCCTCTACACGATGAACCACGCCGAGGACCGCTTCGTGCTGGTCAACGCCGAGTTCGTGCCGCTCTACCAGGGTATCGCCGCGCAACTGACCACGGTGGAGCGCACCCTGCTGCTGACCGACGGCGAGGAGCACGGCGCCGAATTGCCGAACCTGGTCGGCGAATACGAAAGCCTGCTGGCGCAGGCCTCGCCCCGCTACGACTTCCCGGATTTCGACGAGAACTCGGTGGCCACCACCTTTTACACCACCGGCACCACCGGCAATCCCAAGGGCGTCTACTTCAGCCACCGCCAATTGGTGCTGCACACCCTGGCGCTGGCCTCCACCATCGGCGCGCTGGACAGCATCCGCCTGATGGGCACCGACGACGTCTACATGCCGATCACGCCGATGTTCCACGTGCATGCCTGGGGCGTGCCCTACGTGGCGACGATGCTCGGGGTGAAGCAGGTCTATCCGGGGCGCTACGACCCCGAACTGCTGGTCGAACTGTGGCAGCGCGAGAAGGTGACCTTCTCCCACTGCGTGCCGACCATCCTGCAGATGGTGCTCAACGCCCGAGCGGCCAAGGGCGTGGATTTCGCCGGCTGGAAGATCATCATCGGCGGCAGCGCGCTGACCCGCGCGCNNCGCGCTTTACGACACGGCCAAGTCACGCGGCATCCAGCTCACCGCCGCCTACGGCATGTCGGAAACCTGCCCGCTGATTTCCTGCGCCCACCTCAACGAAGAACTGCGCGCCGGCAACGACGACGAGCGCATCACCTACCGCATCAAGGCCGGCGTGCCGGTGCCGCTGGTCGAGGCGGCGCTGGTCGACGGCAACGGCCGGTTCCTCGCCACCGACGGCGAATCCCAGGGCGAACTGGTGCTGCGTGCGCCCTGGCTGACCCAGGGCTACTTCAACGAGCCGCAGAAGAGCGAGGAGCTGTGGGAGGGCGGCTGGATGCACACCGGCGACGTGGCGACCATCGACGGCATGGGCGTGATCGACATCCGCGACCGCATCAAGGACGTGATCAAGACCGGTGGCGAATGGATCTCCTCACTGACCCTGGAGGACCTGATCAGCCGCGACCCCGCGGTGCGCGAGGTGGCGGTGGTCGGCGTGCCCGATCCGCAGTGGGGCGAACGCCCGTTCGCGCTGATCGTGGTGCGTGAAGGGCACCGCCTGGACGCCAGGACGGTGAAGGATCACCTCAAGCCTTTCGTGGAGCAGGGGCACATCAACAAGTGGGCGATTCCGTCGCAGATCGGCCTTGTTACCGATATTCCCAAGACCAGTGTGGGGAAGCTGGACAAGAAGCGCATACGCCTGGATATCGCCACCTGGCAGGCCGCCGGAAGCGAATTTTTATCGACCTTGTAAGCAGCATGTGGCGGCGTGTAGCAATGTGACTGATCAGTCAAACAAGCGTTTGGCTTGGTAATTGCTCTTCGACATCATCCCTGCTCGTCGAAGCCCGCTGAAAGGGGCGAGACAGGGAGGCGGAGCATCCTGCAAATCACACTTTCGAGGGATCAAGCAGTACTACCCGCTGGCTATAGTCACTCCCGCACCATCCATAACAAAAAACACAATGGAGTAGCGTCGATGCAAAAAATCAAACAGACCTGGCGTCTGGCCAAACTGCCTTTGGCCGTCAGCCTCGCTTCCACGATCGCCGCTCCTGCATTCGGCGTCTCCTTCAACATCGGTGAAATCGAAGGTCAGTTCGACTCGTCCCTCTCCGTGGGCGCCAGCTGGTCCACCGCCAAGCCCGATTCCGATTACATCGGTGTGAACAATGGCGGGAAGGGCCTTTCGCAGACTTCCGACGATGGTCACCTGAACTTCAAGCGCGGCGAGACCTTCTCGAAGATCTTCAAGGGCATCCACGACCTCGAGCTGAAGTACGGCGACACCGGCGTGTTCGTTCGCGGGAAGTACTGGTACGACTTCGAACTGAAGGACGAGAGCCGCGAGTTCAAGGACATCAGCGACTCCAACCGCAAGGAAGGCGCGCAGTCCTCCGGCGGCCAGATTCTCGATGCTTTCCTGTATCACAACTACAACATCGCCGATCTGCCGGGTACCGTTCGCTTCGGCAAGCAGGTGGTGAGCTGGGGTGAAAGCACTTTCATCCAGAACAGCATCAACTCGATCAACCCTGTCGATGTTTCTGCTTTCCGCCGCCCGGGGGCGGAAGTCAAAGAAGGTCTTATTCCGGTCAACATGTTCTACGTCTCGCAGAGCCTGACCGATAACCTGTCGATGGAGGCGTTCTACCAGCTTGAGTGGGACCAGACCGTGGTCGACAACTGCGGAACCTTCTTCTCGCAGCCGGACGTGGTTGCCGATGGCTGTGGCGATAATCTCCGCCTGCTGAACAGTTCCCGCTCCATTCCGGGTGTGGTTATCCCCACGCTGCAGGCGAGTGGGGTGGATATCAACGAGGAAGGCGTCCTGGTTCGCCGGTCAGCAGATCGTGACGCTCGTGATTCCGGACAATTCGGTGTGGCTATGCGGTGGTTCTCGACTGCTTTGGATACCGAGTTCGGCGCCTACTACATGAACTATCACAGTCGAGCGCCGATTTTCAGCGCGACCGGCGCTCCGGCGGCGGTATTCCCGGCTGCCGCCGGTGCAGGGGCGCTGGCTCCTCTGATCGTGGCGGGTAACTCGCGATACTTCATCGAATATCCTGAAGACATTCGTCTGTTCGGCTTGAGCTTTTCTACCACACTGCCTACAGGAACAGCTTGGAGCGGCGAATTTAGCTACCGCCCCAACGCGCCTGTGCAACTCAATACCACCGACATTCTCTATGCGGGAGTCGGACCGCTTGCTGCACTGAGTCCGGCGTTTGCCGCTTATGGCAACGCGTCATTGCTTACTGGCGTGCCAGGCGAAGATCTGCATGGCTATCGGCGTAAAGAGATATCTCAGTTCCAAACCACACTGACTCACTTCTTCGACCAAGTAATGGGGGCAGAGCGTCTTACCTTGGTGGGTGAAGTCGGAGTCACCTATGTGGGTGGATTGGAGAGTTCGTCGGATGTCCGTTATGGCCGCGATCCAGTCTTCGGTCCAGGTGAACTACCGTTCACGGGACCTGTTAATACCTGCCAGGCACTTAATGCCTCTACCCAGGCTGGAGCAGCCAACGGTGCTGTGGCCAATCAGAACTGTAACGATGACGGTTTTACCACGCGAACTTCCTGGGGCTACCGCGCCCGTGCCATCTGGGACTACAACGATGTCTTCGCCGGTGTGAACCTGCGTCCCAACGTGGCCTGGTCGCATGACGTCAAGGGCTATTCCCCAGGCCCTGGCGGCAACTTCGAGGAAGGTCGCAAGGCGGTCAGCCTAGGTGTGGATGCCGACTACCAGAACACCTACACCGCCAGCCTGGCTTACACCAACTTCTTCGGTGGCGATTACAACACCCAGACCGACCGCGACTTCGTTTCGCTCAGCTTCGGCATGAACTTCTAAGCGGCAGAATAAGAAGAGGATGTACACAACAATGAAAATGACTAAAAACCTCCTGCAAACCGGCGTCCTGGCGTTGTCGCTGCTGGCTACCAGCGTGATGGCGGCGGTCTCTGCCGACGAGGCGGCGAAGCTGGATACCACGCTGACGCCGGTGGGCGCCGAGCGCGCCGGCAACGCCGATGGATCGATTCCAGCCTGGACTGGCGGCCTGCCGACCAATGCGGGCGCCGTCGATAGCAAAGGCTTCCTCGCCGATCCGTTCAGCGCCGAGAAGCCGCTGTTCACCATCACCGCGCAGAACGTCGAGCAGTACAAGGCCAAGCTCAGCCCCGGCCAGCTGGCGATGTTCAAGCGCTACCCGGAAACCTTCAAGATGCCGGTCTACCCGTCGCATCGCAGTGCCACGCTGCCGGAGAAGGTGCTGGCCGCGGCCAAGGCGAATGCCACCAAGACCAACCTGGTGCAGGGCGGCAACGGCCTGGAGAACTTCCAGACCGCCAACCCGTTCCCGATCCCGCAGAACGGTCTGGAAGTGATCTGGAACCACATCACCCGCTACCGTGGCGGCAGCGTTCGCCGTCTGGTGACCCAGGCCACGCCGCAACCGAACGGTTCCTACTCGCTGGTCTACTTCCAGGACGAATTCGTCTTCCGCGATCAGCTCAAGGACTACGATCCGAGCAAGCCGAGCAACGTGCTGTTCTACTTCAAGCAGCGCGTGACCGCCCCGTCGCGCCTGGCCGGTAACGTGCTGCTGGTGCACGAGACCCTCGACCAGGTGAAGGAGCCGCGCCTGGCCTGGCTGTACAACGCCGGCCAGCGTCGCGTGCGCCGCGCGCCGCAGGTGTCCTACGACGGCCCGGGTACCGCCGCCGATGGTCTGCGCACCTCCGACAACCTCGACATGTTCAACGGGGCGCCGGATCGCTACGACTGGAAGCTGATCGGCAAGCAGGAGCTGTACATCCCTTACAACAGCTACAAGCTGGACTCGCCCGAGCTGAAGTACGCCGACATCCTCAAGGCCGGCCACATCAACCAGGACCTGACCCGCTACGAGCTGCACCGCGTATGGCACGTGACCGCGACCCTGAAGTCCGGCGAGCGCCACATCTACGCCAAGCGGGACTTCTTCATCGACGAGGACACCTGGCAAGCCGCGGTGATCGACCATTACGACGGTCGCGACAGCCTGTGGCGCGTCGCCGAGGCGCACTCGCAGTACTACTACGACAAGCAGGTGCCCTGGTACACCCTGGAAACCCTGTATGACCTGCAGTCCGGCCGCTACCTGGCGCTGGGCATGAAGAACGAAGAGAAGCAGTCCTACGACTTCGGCTACTCGGCGTCGGAAAGCGACTTCACCCCGGCGGCGCTGCGCCAGGCGGGCGTTCGCTAAGCAAGGAAAGGGATGACGAAGCCGGCCCTTGGGCCGGCTTTTTCTTTTGCGCGATTTATCCGCCTGCTTCAAATGCCTCGAGCAAGGGGCTAGTCTGCATGCACAATTATTCGAGATAGTGCTTCGCCCGCCGATGACTGTCCTTTCGCAAACGCCCGCTCTGCCCGGTACCGACACCCGTGCGCCGAGCGAGGGCCGTTTCTTCCGTCCCCCCTTGCCGGCCGGCTACGTGCCGCGCCCGCGGCTGTGTCAGCGCCTGAGCGAGGGCCTGGGCGGGCGCCTGCTGCTGGTCAGCGCGCCGGCCGGCTTTGGCAAGAGTTCGCTGGCGATCGAGTTCTGTCAGGAACTGCCGTGCGAATGGCGCAGCCTGTGGCTGGCGCTGAGCCGCCGGGACAGCGATCCGGGGCGCTTCCTCGAGCGGATGATCGAGGGCCTGCGGCAGTTCTTCCCGGCACTCGGCGACGAAGCCCTGACCCTGCTGAAAACCCGCCAGCGGCACCAGCCGTTCGCCTTCGAGCAATGCCTCGACGGGCTGCTCGACGAGCTGGCCGAACGTCTCGATCCAGCGCGCCCGGTATTGCTGGCGCTGGACGACTACCACCTGGCGAAGGGCGCGGTGCTCGATCGCTGCCTGCAGTTCCTGCTCAACCACCAGCCCGCCGGCCTGCTGTTGCTGGTCACCAGCCGCCAGCGCCCGGACTGGCACCTGGCGCGCCTGCGCCTGTCGCGGCAGTTGCTCGAACTCAACGAACAGGACCTGCGCCTGACCGCCGAGGAAACCACCGCGCTGCTCGGCAGCCAGGGTGCGCGGATCGATGGCGTTGCGCTGGAGAACCTGCTGCAGCGCAGCGAGGGTTGGGTCGCCGGGCTGCGTCTGTGGCTGCTCGCCAGCCAGGATCAGGCCGAGTCGGACCTGATGCACGGCCCGCACGGCGCCGACAGCCTGATCCGCGATTACCTGCTGGAAGAGGTGATCGAGCGCCAGCCCGCGGACGTGCAGGCTTTCCTTTACGAGACCGCGTGCCTGGATCGCTTCTGCGCCGAACTCTGCGACGCCGTGCGCGACGGCCATGACAGCGCGGCGATCCTCCTGCACCTGCAGGCGCACCAGGTGTTTCTCGTGCCGCTGGACGAAAACGGCCACTGGTTCCGCTATCACCACCTGTTCTCCGACCTGTTGCGCGTGCAGCAGGCCACCACCCATGTGCCACAGGCCGGTCTGCACCTGCGTGCCTGCCGCTGGTTCAATGCCCAAGGCATGCTCGACGAGGCGGTGGAACAGGCGCTGCGCGCCGGCCAGCCGGACGTCGCCGCGAACCTGGTGCAGAACCTTTCCGAGGAGCAGCTACTCGCCGAGCAGAACGTCGCCATGCTGCTGCGCTGGAAGATGGACCTGCCGGATAGCCTGCTGGTCAGCACCTCGCGGCTGATCCTGCTTTACGGCTGGGCGCTGGCGCTGGCCTGCCAACTGGACGCCGCCGAGGAGCTGGCGGCGCAGCTGTCACGTTTCCTGCCCGCACCGGACGCCGCCAGCCAGCGCGGCCTGCTCGCCCAGTGGCAGGCGCTCGGCGGGGTGATCGCCCGTGGGCGCGGCGATATCGCACTGGCCGAGCGCTATTGCAGCGAGGCGGTCGGCGGGTTGCCGCAGCAGCGTTACGGGCAGCGCCTAATGTGC
>DIEE01000271.1:0-3337 GCA_002418465.1 Pseudomonas sp. UBA5782
CTGATGACCTTCCCCAACGTGCTGGTGACCGGCCACCAGGGCTTCTTCACCGTGGAGGCGCTGCGCGAGATCTCCGCGGTGACGCTGCACAACCTCGCCTGCCTGCGCGACGGCGTCGCCTGCCAGAACGTCGTCTGAACCCCGCGGCCTAAGGATTTCCCCCATGTGGCAACAAACCTACGATCCGCTGGGCAACGCCTACCTGTCCGCGTTGCTGGCCGCCGTGCCGATCCTGTTCTTCCTGTTCGCGCTGACCCTGCTCAAGCTCAAGGGCCTCAACGCCGCGCTGCTGACCCTGGCGATCTCGCTGGTCGGCACCCTGCTGCTGTTCGGCATGCCGCCGGCGTCGATCCTCGCCGCCGCCGCGTTCGGCTTTCTCAGCGGGCTGTGGCCGATCGGCTACATCGTGCTGATGGCCGTGTGGCTGTACAAACTGGCTGTGAAGAGCGGCAAGTTCGAGGTGATTCGCGGCAGCATCGCGACCATCTCCGAAGACCAGCGCATCCAGGTGATCCTCATCGCCTTCTGCTTCGGTGCCTTCCTCGAGGGCGCCGCCGGTTTCGGCGTGCCCATCGCCATCTGCGCCGCGCTGCTGGTGGAGCTGGGCTTCAAGCCGGTCAAGGCGGCGATGCTCTGCCTGCTGGCCAACGCCGCCTCCGGCGCCTACGGCGCGATCGGCATTCCGGTGCTGGTCGGCGCGCAGCAGGGCGGCGTGGCGCTGGCTGACATGTCGTTGATGATGATCGCGATCATCCAGCTCTCGACGCTGTTCGTGCCAACCCTGCTGATCGCCGTGCTCGACGGTTGGCGCGGCGTGCGCGAGACCTGGCCGGTGCTGCTGCTGATCGGCGCGCTGTTCAGTGGCAGTCAGGCGCTGGTGCTGTACTTCCTCGGCCCGGAGCTGGTCGACATCGTGCCGCCGCTGCTGAGCATGGGCACTCTGGCGGCGTTCATGCAGTTCTGGCGGCCGCGGCATATCTACCGCGAGGACGGCGCGCCGCCGCTGTCCTCGCAGCGCTGGTCGCTGCCCGCGGTGATCGCCGCCTGGTCGCCGTTCTACATCCTCACCGCGGTGATCCTGACCTGGAGTCTGCCGCCGTTCAAAGCGCTGTTCGCCGCTGGCGGGCCGTTGGCCGCGACCGTGCTGAAATTGCCGATTCCGTTCCTCAACCTGCACATCGAGGAGCTGCCGCCGATCGTGCTGGCGCCGCATGCGCTGCCGGCGGTGTGGAACGTCGCGCTGATCAGCGCACCGGGCACCGCCATCCTGATCGCCGCGATCCTCACCACGCTGTTCTCCTCGCGGCTGTCGCTGCGCAGCTCCGGGCGCCAGTTGGGGCAGGCGCTGAACGAGTTGTGGCGGCCGATCTGCATGATCTCGCTGATCATGGCGGTGGCCTACATCGCCAACTTCTCCGGCGCCTCGTCGAGCATCGGCCTGAGCATCGCCGAGAGCGGCAGGGTGTTCCCGCTGATCGCTCCGGCAATCGGCTGGCTCGGCGTGTTCATCACCGGCTCGGTGGTCAACAGCAACACCCTGTTCGCCCATCTGCAGTCGATCACCGCCACGCAGATCGGCGTCAGCCAGGCGCTGCTGGTGGCAGCCAACACCTGCGGCGGGGTGATGGGCAAGCTGATCTCGCCGCAGTCCATCGCCATCGCCGCCGCCGCGGTCGGCCAGGTCGGCGGCGAATCGCAGATCATGCGCACCACGCTGGGCTACAGCCTGGCGCTGCTGGGTTACGTCTGCATCTGGACGCTGTTGCTGTCGCTGCTGCTCTGAGCCGGGTATCGGCTCACAGGCGGTCGTCGACCGGCGTCGCGCAGCGCTTTTCGACGCCGCTGTGGACGTCTCCCTGGCGGCCGTCGTCGACCAGCAGCGCGCGGCGTTGGGCGATGCTGTCGCGCAGCGCCAGGTAGTAGTCCGGCTCATGCTCCAGGCGATCGGTGAGCGGCAACGCCTCGGCGCGGCCGTCGACCACCCCGCCGACCGTATCCACGGTGGCCAGCGCATCGTAGGTATCGCTGTCGACGCCACCCAGCGGGTTGAGCAGGAAACCCATCACCACGCCCAGGCTGTCGCGGCTGTTGTGGCTGCCGAGCAGCGGCAGTTCGAGTATCGGCCCGTCGCCGACGCCCCAGACGCCGAAGGTCTGGCCGAAATCGGCGCGATGGTGCGGCATGCCCCAGTGCCCGGCGACGTCGAAGATGCCCAGCACGCCGACCGTGGTGTTCACGCCGAAGCGCCCGAGGGTGTTGGCCGAGCGCTTGAAGTTGCCCTGCAGCAGGTCGTTGACGAACACCTTGGGCTCGCCGAAGTTGTCGACGAAGCTGTGCACGCCGCTCTGCACCGGCTCGGGCAGCTTTTCATAGCCGCGCGCCACCGGCTTCAGCGCGTAGTCGTCCAGCACCCGGTTGAAGGCGAACAGCCGCCGGTTGACCGATTCGGCCGGATCGCTGGCGTTCGCCGTCGCCGCGCAGTCGCCGGGCGCCACCTGCACCTGGGCACAGCCCGCAAGGCACAGCAGCGCCAGGCCGGCCAGTTGCGGCAACACCCGGCAGCGCCGCTTCGATGGCTGGGAAATCGCCTCGCACGAGACATTGGGAACACCGTTGCGTACTGCCTTCATCCTGCACCCTCCCGCTGTTTGATCGGCGCAGAGTGCGTGGCGATTCTTGCTCGAAGATGTCCCGTTGATGTCGCTGCGGACGGATTGTTACCCGATTGAAATATATGACCGGCGCCTCCCTTTGCCCTTAGATTGGCGGCTCGAAACAGGCACCGGACAGAGTGATCGTGAGCAGAATCCTGATCGTCGACGATGACGTGGAAATCCTCGACCTGCTGCAGAAGTTCTTCTGCCGCCACGGCTACGAGGTCGACGTGGCGAACGACGGCGCGGCCATGTGGAAAGCCATCGAACGGCAGTTGCCGGAGCTGGTGATCCTCGACCTGATGCTGCCCGGCGAGGACGGCCTGTCGCTGTGCCAGCGGCTGCGCGCGGAACAGCGCGTGGCGATCCTCATGCTCACCGCGATGGGCGAGCTGAGCGACCGCATCGTCGGCCTGGAACTCGGCGCCGACGACTACCTGAGCAAACCCTTCGACGCCCGCGAGCTGCTGGCACGGGTGCGCGCGGTGCTGCGGCGTGCCGGCGAAGCGCTACCGCCGCGTGACGAGGCGCGGCCGCTGCTGGCCTTCTCCGGCTGGCAGCTGGACGTCACCCGGCGCGAACTGCGTTCGCCGGACGGCGTGATGATTCCGCTCTCCGGTGGCGAATTCGACCTGCTGCTGGTATTCGTCGAGCACCCGCAACGCATCCTCAGCCGCGAGCAG
>DIEE01000271.1:3476-3767 GCA_002418465.1 Pseudomonas sp. UBA5782
GCAAGCTGGAGGCCGACGCCAAGCGCCCGGTGGTGATCCGCACGGTGCGCAACGGCGGCTACCTGTTCATCCCATCGGTCAGCCGGCTGTGACGCGCCCGGCGCGGCCGCGCGACACCCTGGTGCGCTGGATTGCCCTGACCATCGCCCTGGCGATGCTCATCTCGCTGGCGCTGAATGCGCTGTTCGTCGAAGTCGCCGGGGTTTGGGCGCGGCCGCCGCTGGCGCAGACCGGGCTGCTGGAGCAGGCGGCCGGCGTAGTCCGGGTGATCGAGGCCGCGCCCAGCGAATT
>DIEE01000073.1:0-7539 GCA_002418465.1 Pseudomonas sp. UBA5782
CTCTCGGTGGTCGCCGGATCATTGATAGTGACAGCGTTGCCGTTGGGCAGGTAGCGGGTTTCCGGGTCGCCGCCCACGTTGCCGATCAGAATGACTTTGTTAACCCCACGGGCCATGACGTTCTCCTAGGCTTCGGCACGCCGCGGCGCCGGATCGACCAGGCGCTCGAGGGACGTGCGGTCCAATTGTTCGGTATCCACTTTGACGTAGGCGGCGGCCTCTTCGACCACCACCATGGCATCCGCCACTCCGGGCACTGCCAGTAAACGCTCGGCCAAACCCGCGTCCGCTGCCGCCTCGGGCGACAACGGCAGGCGCAGGCTGGTGACATAAGGCGGTTCGCGCATGGTAACAGCAAACGCCAGCCAAATCGCACAGAGCACGGCGCAGCCGATGAACACGGTGGCCAGTCCGCCGTGCTGGTAGAACCAGCCGCCAAGGATGCCGCCGAGCGCCGCGCCGAGGAACTGGCTGGTCGAATAGACGCCCATCGCGGTGCCCTTGCCGCCGGCCGGCGAGACCTTGCTGATCAGCGAGGGCATGCTCGCCTCGAGCAGATTGAAGGCGGTGAAGAACACCACGGTGCCGATCACCAGCGCGGTCAGGCTGCTGCCGAACGCCCAGAAGAACAACTCGCAGATCAGCAGCACGCTGATCGCACCGAGCAGCACGCGCTTCATCTTGCGCTTCTTTTCGGCGTAGATGATGAACGGCACCATGGCGAAGAAGCCGATCAGCAGCGCGGTGAGATACACCCACCAGTGCTCTTCCTTGGGCAGCCCGGCACGTTCGACCAGCGCCAGCGGCAAGGCGACGAAGCTCGACATCAACACCGCGTGCAGCGCCAGGATGCCGAAGTCCAGACGTAGCAACTGGCCGTTGCGCAGGGTGGCGCCGAGTGCCTGTTTGGCCACCCCGGATTCGCGGTGCTGCAGCCGGGTGTCGGCGCGCGGAACGATGAAGGCGATGATCAGGATGCCGACGATGGCCATCCCGGCGGTGACCCAGAACAGCCCGGACAGGCCGAAGGCGCGGGTCAGCAGCGGGCCGACTACCATCGCCACGGCGAATGACAGGCCGATGCTCATGCCGATCGCGGCCATCGCCTTGGTCCGGTGCTGCTCGCGGGTGAGGTCGGAGAGCAGCGCCATGACGGCCGCGGAAATCGCCCCGGCGCCCTGCAGCACGCGGCCGGCGATCACGCCCCAGATCGAATCGCCGTTGGCCGCGAGCACGCTGCCGGCGGCGAAGATCAGCAGGCCGATGTAGATCACCGGAAGCCGGCCGATGCGGTCGGAGATGATGCCGAAGGGAATCTGCAGCACCGCCTGGGTCAGGCCGTAGGCACCGATGGCCAGGCCGATCAGCGCCGGCGTGGCGCCGGCCAGGTCCTGCCCGTAGGTCGCCAGCACCGGCAGCACCATGAACATGCCGAGCATGCGGAAGGCGAACACCAGCGCCAGGCCACCGGCAGCGCGGGTCTCGCTGCCGCTCATGCGATCGCTGTACGGATCGTGCATTTGACTCTGCCACCCCTATTACAAACCGGCGGCGATTCTACCAGCCCGCACCCCGAAGAGCCCGCGCAAAAGCAGCGCCGCGCGGCTAAACCCTCGCGCGCCCTGCCGGTCAGAGAAAGACCGCGGCGCTCTGACGCGCCGGCTCGCCGATCCGTATACTCATGGGTTTTCGCCCGCCATGCGAGGCTGTTTTGGACAAGATCCTGATCCGTGGGGCTCGTACCCACAACCTGAAGAACATCGACCTCACCCTCCCCCGCGACAAACTCATCGTGATCACCGGCCTGTCCGGCTCCGGAAAATCGTCACTGGCCTTCGACACGCTCTACGCAGAGGGCCAGCGCCGCTACGTGGAGTCGCTCTCCGCCTACGCCCGACAGTTCCTCTCGATGATGGAAAAGCCCGACGTGGACACCATCGAAGGGCTCTCCCCGGCGATTTCCATCGAACAGAAGTCCACCTCGCACAACCCGCGCTCCACCGTCGGCACCATCACCGAGATCTACGACTACCTGCGCCTGCTCTACGCCCGCGTCGGTACGCCGCGCTGCCCGGATCACGACATCCCGCTGGAGGCGCAAACCGTCAGCCAGATGGTCGACCAGGTGCTGGCGATGCCCGAGGGCGCTAAGCTGATGCTGCTGGCGCCGATCATTCGTGAGCGCAAGGGCGAGCACCTCTCGGTGTTCGAGGAAATGCGCGCCCAGGGTTTCGTCCGCGCGCGGGTCAACGGCAAGCTCCACGAGCTCGACGACCTGCCCAAGCTGGACAAGCAGAAGAAGCACACCATCGAGATCGTCGTCGACCGTTTTAAGGTGCGCGCCGACCTCCAGCAACGCCTGGCCGAATCCTTCGAGACCGCGCTCGGCCTGGCCGACGGCATCGCCCTGGTAGCACCGATGGAAGGCGAAACCGGCGAGGAAACCATCTTCTCGGCGCGCTTCGCCTGCCCGGTCTGCGGGCACTCGATCAGCGAACTGGAACCCAAGGTATTCTCCTTCAACAACCCGGCCGGTGCCTGTCCGACCTGCGACGGCCTCGGGGTGAAGCAGTTCTTCGACGCCAAGCGCCTGGTCAACGGCGAGTTGACTCTCGCCGAGGGCGCGATCCGCGGCTGGGACCGGCGCAACGTGTACTACTTCCAGATGCTCGGCTCGCTGGCCAGCCACTACGGCTTCAGCCTGGAAACACCGTTCGGGCAGATCGGTGCCGACGACCAGAAGGCCATCCTGTTCGGCTCCGGCCGCGAGAACGTCGACTTCCGCTACCTCAACGACCGCGGCGACATCGTCAAGCGCTCGCACCCCTTCGAGGGGATCATCCCCAACCTCGAGCGGCGCTACCGAGAAACCGAATCGCAGACCGTGCGCGAGGAGCTGGCCAAGTTCCTCAGCACCCAGCCCTGCCCGGACTGCCACGGCACGCGCCTGCGCCGCGAGTCGCGCCATGTGTGGGTCGGCGAGAAGACCCTGCCGGCGGTGACACGCCTGCCGGTCGGCGACGCCAGCGACTACTTCGGCGGGCTCGAGCTGACCGGGCAGAAGGGCCAGATCGCCGACAAGATCCTCAAGGAGATCCGTCAGCGCCTGGAATTCCTGGTCAACGTCGGTCTGGACTACCTGACCCTCGACCGTAGCGCCGACACCCTCTCCGGCGGCGAAGCGCAGCGCATCCGCCTGGCCAGCCAGATCGGTGCCGGCCTGGTCGGCGTGATGTACATCCTCGACGAGCCCTCCATCGGCTTGCACCAGCGCGACAACGAGCGCCTGCTCGGCACACTCAATCACCTGCGCAACCTGGGCAACACGGTGATCGTGGTGGAGCACGACGAGGACGCCATCCGCCTCGCCGACTACGTCGTCGACATCGGCCCCGGTGCCGGCGTGCATGGCGGGCAGATCGTCGCCGAGGGCACGCCGCAGGAGATCATGGAGCACCCCGACTCGCTGACCGGCAAGTACCTTTCCGGGCGGGTGAAGATCGCCGTGCCGGCGCAACGCACCCCGCGCGACAAGAAAAAACTGCTCAAGCTCAAGGGTGCACGTGGCAACAACCTGCAGAACGTCAACCTGGAAATCCCGGTCGGCCTGCTCACCTGCGTGACCGGCGTATCTGGCTCGGGCAAGTCGACGCTGATTAACAACACCCTGTTCCCGCTCGCCGCCACCGCGCTGAACGGCGCCACTACCCTGGAAGCGGCGGCGCACGACAGCTTCGATGGCCTGCAGCACCTGGACAAGGTGGTCGACATCGACCAGAGCCCGATCGGCCGCACGCCACGCTCCAACCCGGCGACCTATACCGGCCTGTTCACGCCGATCCGCGAGCTGTTCTCCGGCGTGCCGGAAGCCCGCTCGCGCGGCTACAGCCCGGGGCGCTTCTCCTTCAACGTAAAGGGCGGGCGCTGCGAGGCCTGCCAGGGCGACGGCGTGATCAAGGTGGAGATGCACTTCCTGCCGGACATCTACGTGCCCTGCGATGTGTGCAAGGGCAAGCGCTACAACCGCGAAACCCTGGAAGTGAAGTACAAGGGCAAGAATATCCACGAGGTGCTGGAGATGACCATCGAGGAGGCACGCGAATTCTTCGAGGCGGTTCCGGCGCTGTCGCGCAAGCTGCAGACGCTGATCGACGTGGGCCTGTCCTACATCAAGCTGGGGCAGAGCGCGACGACGCTGTCCGGCGGCGAGGCGCAGCGCGTCAAGCTGTCACGCGAGCTGTCGAAGCGCGACACCGGCAAGACCCTGTACATCCTCGACGAGCCCACCACCGGCCTGCACTTCGCCGACATCCAGCAGCTGCTCGACGTGCTGCACCGGCTGCGCGACCACGGCAACACCGTGGTGGTCATCGAGCACAACCTGGACGTGATCAAGACTGCCGACTGGCTGGTCGACCTCGGCCCCGAAGGCGGCTCGAAGGGTGGCCAGATCATCGGCAGCGGCACGCCGGAGGAATTGGCCGCGATGCCGCAGTCCTACACCGGACACTTCCTCAAGCCGCTGCTGGAGCGCGACAAGGCCTGACCGGACCTCGCGAAAACAAAAAAGCCCCGCATCAGCGGGGCTTTTTCCGATCGGCAGACCTTACATCTTCGATTGCAGGTAGTTCTGCAGACCGATGCGATCGATCAGGCCCAGCTGCTGCTCCAGCCAGTAGGCGTGGTCTTCCTCGGTGTCCTTGAGTTGCAGCTCGAGGATCTCGCGGCTCTCGTAGTCGCCATGCTTCTCGCACAGCTCGATGCCCTGGGCCAGCGCCGCGCGCACCTGATACTCCAGGGCGAGGTCGGCACGCAGCATCTCGGGGACGCTGGTGCCGGTGTTGAGCGGCTCCGGGGTCATGTCCGGGACGCCTTCGAGGAACAGGATGCGCTTGAGCAGGGCGTCGGCGTGCTGGGTCTCCTCCTCCATTTCGTGGTTGATCCGCTCGTAGAGCTCGGTGAGCCCCCAATCCGCGTACATCCGCGAGTGCAGAAAGTACTGGTCGCGAGCGGCCAGCTCGCCTTTGAGCAGACCGATGAAATAGTTGATGACTTCCGCTTCGCCGCGCATGTCGAGTCCTCCAGGAAAAACGCCAAGGTGGTGGATTATCCCCCAAAAGACGCTGACCCAGAGCAACGCAGGCGACAGGACACGAAAAAAGCCGCAGGCATCGCTGCCGGCGGCTTGCCGAACACCTCGGCGGGTCACATCACCTGGCTGAGTTCGATCCCGAGCCCGGCGGCCACACCGGCGCCGTAGGCTGGATCGGCCTGGAGGAAATGCGCGATCTGGCGCAGCTGCACGTCACGCGTGACCGAACCCATGGCACCAACGATGTTGCCGATCAGCAGTGCCTTCTGCTCGGAGTCCATCAGGCGGAACAGATCACCGGCCTGGCTGAAGTAATCCTCATCGCAGCGGTGATCGTAACGATCGGCGGCGCCGCTGAGTGCCAACGCCGGCTCGCGGTACTCCGGTGCCTGCTTCGGCGCCTCGCTGTAGCTGTTCGGCTCGTAGTTCGGCCGCGCACCACCATTGCCGTCGAAGCGCATGGCGCCGTCGCGCTGGTAGTTGCTGTAGCCGCTCAGAGGCAAGTTCACCGGCAGTTGCTGGTAGTTGGTACCGACGCGATGACGCTGCGCATCGGCATAGGCGAACACCCGCCCCTGCAGCATGCGATCGGGCGACAGGCCGACACCGGGCACCACGTTGCTCGGCGCCAGGGCGACCTGCTCGACCTCGGCGAAATAGTTAGCCGGATTGCGGTTGAGCTCGAACTCGCCCACCTCGATCAGCGGAAACTCCTTCTGCGACCAGACCTTGGTCACATCGAACGGATTAACCGCGCGACCGGCTGCCTGTTCCTCGCTCATCACCTGCATGCACACCCGCCATTTCGGATACTCGCCGCGCTCGATGGCCTCGAACAGATCGCGCTGCGCGTAATCCGGATCGCTACCAGCCAGGCGCGTGGCGTCGCTGGGATGCAGATTGCGGATGCCCTGCTGCGACTTGTAGTGCCACTTCACCCAGTGACGCTCGCCGCCGGCGTTGATCAGGCTGAACGTGTGGCTGCCGAAGCCGTGCATGAAGCGGTAGCCATCCGGAATGCCGCGATCGGAAAACAGGATGGTGACCTGGTGCAGCGACTCCGGGGACAGCGACCAGAAGTCCCACATCGCCTGCGGGCTCTTCAGGTTGCTCTGCGCCAGGCGCTTTTGGGTATGGATGAAATCGGGAAACTTCAGCGGATCGCGAATGAAGAACACCGGGGTGTTGTTGCCGACCACGTCCCAGTTGCCCTCTTCGGTATAGAAGCGCAGCGCGAACCCGCGCGGATCGCGCTCGGTATCCGCGGAACCGCGCTCGCCACCGACAGTGGAAAAGCGCAGGAACATCGGAGTCTGCTTGCCGACGGCGTCGAACAGCCTGGCGCTGCTGTAGCGGCTGATGTCCTGCGTCACCGTGAAGGTGCCGTAAGCTGCGGAACCTTTTGCGTGCACGCGCCGCTCGGGGATCACCTCACGATTGAAGTGCGCGAGCTTCTCGACCAGATGGAAGTCGTCCAGCAGCAACGGGCCACGCGGGCCTGCGGAGCGCGAGTTCTGGTTATCGGCAACCGGCGCGCCACTGGCGGTGGTCAGGATGATCTTCTGGGTCATGCTCATCTCCATGTCTCAAGCGTCTTAAAGGCCGCAATCCGGCTTGGAGAGAAGTATGGGATGAGACCCGAATTAGGCTCAAATTCATTGACTGACTAAGGCCAATAGACTCAGCCAATGACGGGCATGCTTGGAAGCTTTTTTCCACACAAAAGAAAACGCCCCGACAAGTCGAGGCGTTTCCTGAATCCGCGAACCGCTGGTGCGGCTCACCGAATCGATGGGGCTACTGCTTACTCGGCAGCTACGGCTTCACCAGCGGACTGACGGTCCACCAGTTCGACGTAGGCCATCGGAGCGTTGTCTCCGGCGCGGAAACCGCACTTGAGGATGCGCAGGTAGCCACCTTGACGGTTGGCGTAGCGCTTGCCCAGATCATTGAACAGTTTACCGACGATGGCTTTCGAACGAGTACGGTCGAAGGCCAGGCGGCGGTTGGCCACGCTGTCTTCCTTGGCCAGGGTGATCAGCGGCTCGGCAACGCGACGCAGCTCCTTGGCTTTCGGCAGGGTGGTTTTGATCAGTTCGTGCTCGAACAGCGACACCGCCATGTTCTGGAACATGGCCTTGCGGTGGGCGCTGGTGCGGCTCAGGTGACGGCCACTTTTACGATGACGCATGATTGAAATTCCTTACCAAACTTTCGGTTCGGTGATTACGGACGATC
This sequence comes from Pseudomonas sp. UBA5782, assembly GCA_002418465.1. GTDB lineage: Bacteria > Pseudomonadota > Gammaproteobacteria > Pseudomonadales > Pseudomonadaceae > Pseudomonas_O. Next base: position 7,331 of record DIEE01000073.1, read on the forward strand.
AGGCAGTAGCCTTGTCGTCCTTCTTCAGACTTGCCGGCGGCCAGTTATCGAGGCGCATGCCGAGGGACAGACCGCGGGATGCCAGAACGTCCTTGATCTCGGTCAGGGACTTCTTGCCCAGGTTCGGAGTTTTCAACAGCTCTACTTCGGTGCGCTGAATCAGATCGCCGATGTAGTAGATGTTCTCCGCCTTCAGGCAGTTGGCCGAA
>DIEE01000073.1:7562-20708 GCA_002418465.1 Pseudomonas sp. UBA5782
CGATGACCAGCTTGTCCAGGTTGGTACGCTGCTCGACGCGAGCGTTTTCCACAACGTAGGCAACACGGCGAACCGGGCTGAACGAAGAATCGAGCTGCAAGCGACCAATGCTGCGGCTTTCGTCTTCATCGCTCTGACGCGAGTCGGCCGGCTCATAGCCGCGACCACGAGCGATTTTCAGCTTCATGTTCAGTGCGCCATTGGACGCCAGGTTGGCGATCACGTGGTCGCCATTGACGATCTCGACATCATGATCCAGCTGAATATCGGCAGCGGTGACCGCGCCCGAACCTTTCTTGCTCAGGTTCAGCGTGACTTCGTCACGGCCGTGAAGCTTGATGGCCAGGCCTTTCAGGTTGAGCAGGATCTCGATGACATCTTCCTGCACACCTTCGATCGCGCTGTACTCGTGGAGTACGCCATCGATCTCGGCCTCGACGACTGCACAGCCGGGCATGGAGGACAACAGGATGCGACGCAGCGCATTGCCCAGGGTGTGGCCGAAACCGCGCTCGAGGGGCTCGAGCGTGATCTTGGCGCGGGTCGAACTGACCACCTGCACATCGATATGGCGGGGGGTCAGGAACTCATTTACCGAACTCTGCATGGATACACCTATTTTCTAGCCCTTACTTGGAGTAGAGCTCGACAATCAGGTTTTCGTTGATGTCGGCGGACAGATCACTACGGGCCGGCACATTCTTGAACACGCCAGTCTTTTTCTCGGTGTCCACTTCGACCCACTCGACGCGACCGCGCTGAGCGCACAGATCGAGCGCTTGGACGATGCGCAGCTGATTCTTCGACTTCTCGCGAACGGCAACCACATCACCCGGGCGAACCTGGAAGGACGGAATGTTTACCGTTTTGCCATTGATGCTGATCGCTTTGTGCGAAACCAGCTGGCGGGATTCGGAACGGGTGGAACCGAAGCCCATGCGATAGACGACGTTGTCCAGACGGCATTCGAGCAGTTGCAGCAGGTTCTCGCCGGTAGCGCCTTTACGACCGGCAGCTTCCTTGTAGTAACCACTGAACTGGCGCTCGAGCACGCCATAGATACGACGGACTTTCTGCTTTTCGCGCAGCTGGGTACCGTAATCGGACAGGCGACCACGGCGCTGACCGTGCACACCCGGCGGCTGCTCGATGTTGCATTTCGATTCAAGCGCGCGCGAACCGCTCTTCAGGAAGAGATCGGTGCCTTCACGACGGGACAGTTTGCATTTGGGACCAATGTAACGAGCCATTTCTCACTGTCTCCTATTACACGCGACGCTTCTTCGGCGGACGGCACCCGTTATGCGGGATGGGCGTCACGTCGGTGATGCTGGCGATTTTGTAACCGCAGCCATTGAGTGCGCGCACGGCGGACTCACGACCAGGGCCAGGGCCTTTGACGTTGACGTCAAGGTTTTTCAGACCGTATTCCAGAGCAGCTTGACCTGCACGCTCGGCAGCCACCTGGGCGGCGAACGGAGTGCTCTTACGCGAGCCACGGAAACCCGAACCCCCGGAAGTAGCCCAGGACAATGCGTTGCCCTGACGGTCAGTGATGGTAACGATGGTGTTGTTGAAAGACGCGTGGATGTGGGCGATCCCATCAACCACTGTCTTTTTGACTTTTTTACGAGGACGAGCAGCTGGCTTAGCCATGACTTAATTCCTGTCGATTCGCGGGCGCAATTACTTGCGGATCGGCTTACGCGGACCCTTACGGGTACGGGCGTTGGTCTTGGTACGCTGACCACGAACCGGCAAGCCGCGACGGTGACGCAGGCCGCGGTAGCAACCCAGGTCCATCAGACGCTTGATGTTCATGTTGATTTCGCGGCGCAGGTCACCTTCAGTGGTGAGCTTTGCAACTTCGCCACGCAGCTGTTCGATCTGCTCGTCGGACAGATCCTTGATCTTCGCCGCCGGGTTGACCCCGGTGGTGGCGCAAATGGTTTGCGCCGTGGTGCGACCAACACCGTAGATGTAGGTCAGCGAGATAACAGTATGCTTGTTATCTGGAATGTTGACGCCTGCAATACGGGCCATTCAGTGGAACTCCAATTGACAGCTACCTACGCCCCGGAAGCCAAGAAAAGGGCGCGAGATATTAGCGCTGTAATAACAAATAAGCAACCCGACAGCGCACTAGCTGCCGGGTTATCGACGCTCAGGTCACTCAGCCTTGGCGCTGTTTGTGACGCGGCTCCGCGCTGCAGATCACGCGCACGACACCGTCGCGACGGATGATTTTGCAGTTACGGCACAGCTTCTTCACCGATGCACGAACTTTCATTACCAACTCCTCGAACCTTACGGACGTATCAGCGGAGCATTCCGCCGCCATAGCCCTTCAGGTTGGCTTTCTTCATCAGAGACTCGTACTGGTGCGAAACGAGGTGGGATTGCACCTGGGCCATAAAGTCCATGACAACCACAACAACGATCAGCAACGAAGTCCCGCCAAGATAGAACGGTACGTTGGCAGCCACCACCAGGAACTGGGGCAACAGGCATACGGCCGTCATGTACAGAGCACCGAACATGGTCAAGCGGGTCAGAACGCCATCGATATAGCGCGCCGACTGCTCACCCGGACGGATACCCGGAATAAAGGCACCGGACTTCTTCAGGTTTTCCGCTACGTCTTTCGGGTTGAACATCAATGCCGTATAGAAGAAGCAGAAGAAGATGATCCCTGCACTAAACAGCAGAATGTTCAACGGCTGACCGGGAGCGATCGCCTGCGAGATATCCTGCAGCCAGCTCATGTTGCTTGACTGGCCGAACCACTGCCCCAGCGAAGCCGGGAACAACAGGATACTGCTGGCGAAAATGGCCGGAATCACACCCGCCATGTTCACTTTCAGAGGCAGGTGGCTGGTCTGCGCAGCGAAGACCTTACGGCCCTGCTGACGCTTGGCGTAGTGCACCGCAATGCGACGCTGGCCACGCTCAATGAACACCACGAAACCGATGATCGCTACCGCTAACAAACCGACGGCAAGCAGCGCGATGATGTTGATATCACCCTGCCTGGCCGACTCGAAGGATTGCCCGATCGCTCGCGGCAGGCCGGCTACGATGCCCGAAAAAATCAGCATCGAAATACCATTACCCACGCCACGCTCGGTGATCTGCTCACCCAGCCACATCATGAACATCGCCCCCGCCACGAAGGTGGAGACAGCCACGAAGTAGAAGCCGAAATCAATCGAGAACGCTACGCCCTGACTGGCAAGGCCAACGGACATGCCGATGGCCTGAACAATCGCCAGCACCAGAGCGCCGTAGCGGGTGTATTGGCTGATCTTGCGACGACCAGCCTCACCTTCCTTCTTCAACTGCTCCAGCTGCGGGCTGACGGCGGTCATCAGCTGCATGATGATCGATGCCGAGATGTACGGCATGATCCCCAGTGCAAAGATGCTCATCCGTTCCAGCGCGCCGCCGGAAAACATGTTGAACAAGCTAAGAATGGTCCCCTCATTCTGCCGAAACAGATCCGCCAGCCGGTCCGGATTGATACCCGGCACTGGGATGTGCGCACCTATCCGATAGACGATGATCGCCAGGAACAGGAAGCGCAGCCGAGCCCAGAGTTCGGACAACCCGCCATTGCTGAGCGCTGAGAGAGCACCTTGCTTAGCCATTTAGTCCTCGAATTTGCCGCCAGCTGCTTCGATGGCCGCACGCGCACCTTTGGTGGCGGCGATACCTTTCAGGGTGACAGCGCGAGTAACGTCACCGGACAACATGATTTTCACACGCTGAACGCTTTGGTTGATCACGTTGGCATCCTTGAGCGACTGCAGAGTCACCACGTCGCCGTCCACTTTAGCCAGCTCGGAAGTACGCACTTCTGCGCGATCCATGGCCTTCAGGGAGACGAAGCCGAACTTCGGCAGACGGCGATGCAACGGCTGTTGACCACCCTCGAAGCCCGGAGCGACCTTGCCGCCGGAGCGGGAGGTCAGACCTTTGTGACCACGGCCACCGGTCTTACCCAGACCGCTACCGATACCGCGGCCCGGGCGATGCTTCTCGCGACGGGAACCCGGTGCTGGACTCAGATCATTGAGTTTCATCGATTAACCCTCGACGCGCAGCATGTAGTAGGCCTTGTTGATCATCCCGCGATTCTCGGGAGTATCCAGGACCTCTACAGTGTGACCGATACGACGCAGACCCAGACCCTTAACGCACAGTTTGTGGTTAGGGATGCGGCCGGTCATGCTTTTGATCAGCGTAACTTTGACGGTAGCCATGATCAGAAGATCTCCTCAACGCTCTTGCCGCGCTTGGCGGCAATGGACGACGGGGACTGCATGGTCTTCAGACCCTTGAAGGTGGCATGAACCACGTTCACCGGGTTGGTCGAACCGTAGCACTTGGCCAGAACGTTCTGTACACCAGCCACTTCCAGAACGGCGCGCATGGCGCCACCGGCGATGATCCCGGTACCTTCCGAAGCCGGCTGCATGAACACCTTGGAGGCGCCATGCGCGGACTTGATCGCGTACTGCAGGGTGGTGCCGTTCAGATCGACCTGGATCATGTTACGACGTGCAGCTTCCATCGCTTTCTGGATCGCGGCAGGTACTTCACGGGACTTGCCACGACCGAAGCCGACACGACCCTTGCCATCACCAACGACGGTCAGAGCGGTGAAGGTGAAGATACGACCACCCTTCACGGTCTTGGCGACGCGGTTAACCTGAACCAGTTTTTCGACGTAGCCTTCGTCGCGACTGTCGTCACGATTATCGCGATCGCGTCTTTGCTCGTTATTTGCCATAACTTAGAACTCCAGCCCGCCTTCACGAGCAGCATCAGCCAGCGCCTTGACGCGGCCGTGGTACTTGAAGCCAGAACGATCGAACGCTACCTGGGTGACGCCAGCGGCTTTCGCACGCTCGGCAACCAACAGACCGACCTTTTTGGCCGCGTCGACATTGCCGGTAGCAGTGTCACGCAGTTCTTTGTCCAAGGTCGAAGCGCTGGCCAGGACCTTGCCGCCGTCGGCCGAAAGGACCTGGGCGTAGATGTGCTGGGAAGAGCGGTACACACAAAGGCGTACGGTTTCCAGCTCGCGCATCTTCAGGCGTGCCTTGCGAGCGCGACGCAGACGAGTTTCTTTCTTTACGCTCATTTGCTATGCCCTACTTCTTCTTAGCTTCTTTACGACGGACGACTTCGTCCGAGTAACGCACGCCTTTGCCCTTGTACGGCTCTGGCGGACGGAAGTCGCGGATCTCTGCAGCCACCTGACCGACCAGCTGCTTGTCGATGCCCTTGATCAGGATATCGGTCTGGCTGGGGGTTTCAGCGGTGATGCCTTGCGGCAGCTCATAATCCACCGGGTGCGAGAAGCCGAGAGCCAGGGACAGCACTTGACCTTTGGCTTGCGCCTTGTAACCAACACCAACCAGCTGGAGCTTGCGCTCGAAGCCCTGGCTGACGCCGATTACCATGTTGTTGACCAACGCACGGGTGGTACCGGCCATGGCTTTGTTCTGCAGATCGCCGTTGCGAGCAGCGAAACGCAGCTCACCGGATTCCTGCAGCACTTCCACGGACGGATGCACATTCAGTTCGAGAGCGCCCTTGGCACCCTTTACCGAAAGCTGTTGACCGGCGAGATTGATCTCAACACCAGCGGGCAGCTTGACGGGGTTCTTAGCAACGCGAGACATGCTTATCCCCCCTTAAAACACAGTGCAAAGCACTTCGCCGCCAACGCCAGCGGCGCGAGCAGCGCGATCAGTCATCACACCTTTGTTGGTGGAGACGATCGAAACGCCCAGACCGCCACGAACTTTCGGCAGTTGGTCGACGGATTTGTACTGGCGCAGGCCAGGACGGCTGACGCGCTTCAGCTCCTCGATGACCGGACGGCCTTCGAAGTACTTCAGCTCGATAGACAGCTGCGGCTTGATATCGCTGCTGATCTGGAAACCCGTGATGTAACCTTCGCTCTTCAGAACGTTGGCTACCGCCACCTTCAGCGTGGAAGACGGCATGCTTACGACGGTCTTCTCAGCCATCTGGGCATTACGGATACGAGTTAGCATGTCCGCTAACGGGTCCTGCATACTCATGGGCTAGTTGCTCCTAATACAAGAAAAACGGCCTTGCGGCTCACTAGTCACCAAGAATCGAAGGGCAATTCAAAAGCCCTGGCTCTGGCGAGCCGGCAATTCTAGAGACTGTCCATAAACGAATCAAGCCCCAAAAGGGGCTTGATTCGATAAGCGACCAAATAAACAGCGAACTTCACCAGCCCCGCTGATTTATTCCCCGCTTGATTACCAGCTGGCCTTGACCAGACCCGGTACGTCACCGCGCATGGCGGCCTGGCGCAGCATGTTACGGCCGAGGCCGAACTTGCGATACACGCCATGCGGACGACCGGTCAGGCGGCAGCGGTTACGCAGGCGCGAAGCGCTGGCGTCACGCGGCTGCTTCTGCAGGGCGACCTGGGCTTCCCAACGCGCTTCCGGACTGGTGTTCGGATTGGCGATGGTAGCTTTCAGCTCGGCACGCTTTTTGGCGTACTTGGCTACCGTTTGCTGACGCTTCAGCTCACGGTTTTTCATGCTCTGTTTGGCCATTTCCTACTCCAATCAGTTGCGGAACGGGAAGTTGAAGGCGCGCAGCAGCGCACGACCTTCATCATCGGTACGGGCAGTGGTGGTCAGGGTGATATCCAGACCGCGCAGTGCATCGATTTTGTCGTAATCGATTTCCGGGAAGATGATCTGCTCTTTCACGCCCATGCTGTAGTTGCCGCGACCGTCGAAGGACTTGGCATTCAGGCCGCGGAAGTCACGCACGCGCGGCAGGGAGATAGCGAGCAGACGATCGAGGAATTCGTACATCCGATCGCGACGCAGGGTGACCTTGATACCGATCGGCCAACCTTCACGCACCTTGAAACCAGCGATCGACTTGCGAGCGTAGGTGACAATGGCTTTCTGGCCGGTGATCTTCTCCAGGTCGGCAACAGCGTGCTCGATGACTTTCTTGTCGCCGATCGCTTCGCCAAGACCCATGTTCAGGGTGATTTTGGTAACGCGCGGAACTTCCATCACGTTCGCCAGCTGAAGCTGTTCTTTCAGCTTGGGAGCGATTTCCTTCCGATAAATCTCTTTTAGTCGTGCCATGGTGATTTACCTAGCGATGCTCAAGCATCGACCGCTTTTTGGGTCGACTTGAAGACACGAATTTTCTTGCCTTCTTCTACCTTGAAACCAACGCGATCAGCCTTGTTGGTTTCGGCATTGAAGATGGCGACGTTGGAGACGTGCAGAGGCGCCTCCTTCTCGACGATACCGCCTTGTACGCCCGACATCGGGTTCGGCTTGGTATGGCGCTTCACCAGGTTGATCCCACCAACGACCAGACGGTCGCCAGCGAGAACCTTGAGCACCTTGCCACGCTTGCCCTTGTCTTTGCCGGCGATGACGATGATCTCGTCGTCACGACGAATCTTTTGCATGACGGCTTCTCCTTACAGCACTTCGGGGGCGAGCGAGACGATCTTCATGAACTTCTCAGAGCGAAGTTCACGAGTCACCGGCCCGAAGATACGGGTGCCGATCGGCTCCTGCTTGTTGTTCAGCAGAACAGCCGCGTTGCCATCGAAGCGGATGATGGAACCATCCGGACGACGAACGCCGTGACGAGTGCGGACCACGACAGCGGTCATCACTTGGCCTTTTTTCACCTTGCCGCGCGGAATTGCTTCCTTGACGGTTACCTTGATGATGTCACCGATGCCAGCGTAGCGACGATGCGAGCCGCCGAGCACCTTGATGCACATAACGCGACGTGCGCCGCTGTTATCGGCGACATCGAGCATGGATTGAGTCTGAATCATACCTTTCTCCGACCCTTAGTCTCTTAGACTTCCACCGCGCGCTCGACGACTTCCACCAGCATCCAAGACTTAGTCTTGGCCAGCGGACGGGTCTCGCGAATGGTGACCTTGTCGCCGATACGGCACTGGTTGGTTTCATCGTGAGCGTGCAACTTGGTCGAACGCTTGACGTACTTACCGTAGATCGGGTGCTTTACGCGGCGCTCGATCAGGACGGTGATGGTTTTGTCCATCTTGTCGCTGACGACACGACCGGTCAGCGTACGGACGGTTTTCTGAGCTTCAGCCATGATCACTTACCTGCTTGCTGGTTGAGCACAGTTTTCACGCGAGCAATGTCGCGCTTCACTTGCGAGAGCAGGTGAGACTGCCCCAACTGGCCAGTTGCCTTCTGCATACGCAGATTGAACTGGTCGCGCAGCAGGCCGAGCAGTTGCTCGTTCAGCTGCTGAACCGATTGTTCACGAAGTTCATTCGCTTTCATCACATCACCGTCCGCTTAACAAAGGAGGTGGCGAGCGGCAGCTTTGCAGCAGCCAGGGCGAATGCCTCGCGCGCCAGCTCTTCGGAAACACCCTCGATCTCGTAGAGCACCTTGCCCGGCTGAATCTGGGCTACCCAGTACTCGACGTTACCCTTCCCTTTACCCATACGAACTTCGAGGGGCTTCTTGGTGACAGGTTTATCGGGGAAAACGCGGATCCAGATTTTGCCGCCACGCTTTACGTGACGGGTCAAGGCACGGCGAGCGGCCTCGATCTGGCGAGCGGTGAGACGACCACGGGCTACGGACTTCAGAGCAAACTCGCCGAAGCTGACTTTACTGCCGCGCTGAGCCAGACCACGGTTGTGGCCGGTCATCTGCTTGCGGAACTTCGTACGCTTTGGTTGCAACATTTGGCGTACTCCTTACTTAGCGGCTTTTTTACGAGGCGCAGGCGCTTGCGGTTTCAGTTCTTCCTGGCGACCACCAATCACTTCGCCTTTGAAGATCCAAACCTTCACACCGATCACACCATAAGTGGTGTGCGCTTCGTACGTGGCATAGTCGATGTCGGCACGCAGGGTGTGCAGAGGCACACGACCTTCGCGATACCATTCGGTACGGGCAATTTCTGCACCGCCCAGACGACCGCTCACTTGGATTTTGATGCCCTTGGCACCAATACGCATGGCGTTCTGTACAGCGCGCTTCATGGCGCGACGGAACATCACACGACGCTCCAGCTGCTGAGCAACGCTCTGTGCAACCAGCATACCGTCGAGCTCCGGCTTGCGGATCTCTTCGATGTTGATGTGCACCGGCACACCCATTTGCTTGGTCAGGTCCTGACGCAGCTTCTCAACATCTTCACCTTTCTTGCCGATCACGATGCCGGGACGAGCGGTGTGGATGGTGATACGTGCGGTTTGTGCCGGACGATGGATATCGATACGGCTTACGGACGCGCTTTTTAGTTTGTCTTGGAGGTACTCACGAACCTTCAGGTCGGCAAACAGATAATCGGCATAAGTGCGCTTATCGGCATACCAAACGGAGGTGTGCTCCTTGACGATTCCCAGGCGAATGCCAGTGGGATGTACTTTCTGACCCATCTGAACGACTCCGTTACTTGTCCGCAACCTTGACAGTGATATGGCAAGACCGCTTGACGATGCGATCAGCGCGGCCTTTGGCACGCGGCATGATGCGCTTCAGCGAACGCCCCTCGTTGACGAAGACCGTGGAGACTTTGAGGTCGTCCACGTCAGCGCCTTCGTTGTGCTCGGCGTTGGCTACGGCCGACTCCAGCACTTTCTTCATGATCTCGGCAGCTTTCTTACTACTGAAAGCCAGGAGGTTGAGCGCTTCGCCCACCTTCTTCCCGCGGATCTGGTCGGCGACCAAGCGGGCTTTCTGGGCGGAGATTCGAGCGCCCGACAGCTTAGCGGCTACTTCCATCGTTCCTTACCCCTTATCGCTTGGCTTTCTTGTCAGCCGCGTGCCCACGATAGGTGCGGGTACCGGCGAACTCGCCCAGTTTGTGGCCGACCATGTCTTCGTTCACGAGAACGGGGACATGTTGACGACCGTTATGCACAGCAATGGTCAGACCGACCATTTGCGGCAGGATGATAGAGCGACGCGACCAGGTTTTAACCGGCTTGCGATCGTTCTTTTCCGCCGCCACTTCGACTTTCTTCAACAGGTGAAGGTCGATGAAAGGACCTTTTTTCAGAGAACGTGGCACAGTCGTATACCTCTATTTACTTGCGGCGGCGGACGATCATTTTGTCGGTGCGCTTGTTCGCACGAGTCTTCGCGCCCTTGGTCGGGAAGCCCCATGGAGACACCGGATGACGGCCACCAGAGGTACGACCTTCACCACCACCGTGCGGGTGGTCTACCGGGTTCATTGCCACGCCGCGAACGGTCGGGCGAACACCACGCCAGCGCTTGGCACCCGCTTTACCCAGCGAACGCAGGCTGTGCTCGGAGTTCGAGACTTCGCCCAGGGTCGCACGGCATTCCGACAGCACTTTGCGCATTTCGCCGGAGCGAAGACGCAGGGTCACGTAGACACCTTCACGAGCGACCAGCTGAGCCGAAGCACCAGCGGAACGCGCGATCTGAGCACCTTTGCCCGGCTTCAGCTCGATACCGTGAACGGTCGAACCGACCGGAATGTTGCGCAGCTGCAGGGTGTTGCCAGCCTTGATCGGCGCGTGGGTGCCGGAGATCAGCTGGTCACCAGCGCTCACGCCTTTCGGCGCGATGATGTAACGACGCTCGCCGTCTGCGTAAAGCAGCAGAGCGATGTGCGCGGTACGGTTCGGGTCATATTCAATACGCTCGACGGTGGCAGGAATGCCATCCTTGTTGCGACGAAAATCGACCAGGCGATAATGCTGTTTGTGACCACCACCGATATGACGGGTGGTGATACGGCCGTTGTTGTTACGGCCGCCGGACTTCGACTTCTTCTCCAGCAGGGGAGCGTAAGGCGCGCCTTTGTGCAGGTCTTGGTTGACAACCTTGACCACGAAACGGCGGCCAGCGGAAGTCGGTTTGCATTTAACGATTGCCATGATGCACCCCTTTACTCAGCGCTGTTGGCGAAATCGAGATCCTGGCCCGGCTGAAGAGCGATGTACGCCTTCTTCCAGTCGTTACGCTTGCCCAGACCGCGAGCAGTACGCTTGGTCTTGCCCTGAACATTCAGGGTGCTGACCTTAGCGACTTTCACGCTGAACAGGCTTTCGACGGCCTTCTTGATTTCCAGCTTGGTTGCATCAGTGGCAACCTTGAAAACGAATTGGCTCTTGCTGTCCGCCAGCCCGGTGGCTTTCTCGGAGACGTGCGGACCAAGCAGCACTTTGAATACGCGTTCCTGGTTCATCCCAGCAGCTCCTCGAATTTCTTCACGGCCGACACGGTGATCAGCACCTTGTCGTAGGCGATGAGGCTGACCGGATCGGAACCCTGGACATCACGTACATCAACGTGCGGCAGGTTGCGGGCAGCCAGGTACAGGTTCTGGTCGAGCGCATCGGTAACGATCAGCACGTCGTTCAGACCCAGACCGTCCAGCTTGCTCAGCAGGCCTTTGGTTTTCGGGGCGTCGACGGCGAAGTCCTGCACCACGACCAGACGCTCGGAGCGCACCAGCTCGGAGAGGATGGAACGCAGAGCTGCGCGGTACATCTTCTTGTTGAGCTTCTGCGAGTGATCCTGCGGCTTGGCTGCGAAGGTGGTACCACCGGAGCGCCAGATGGGGCTGCGGATGGTGCCAGCACGAGCACGACCGGTGCCCTTCTGACGCCACGGCTTCTTGCCACCGCCACGAACTTCGGAGCGGGTCTTCTGTGCGCGAGTGCCTTGACGGCCACCAGCCATGTAGGCAACGACAGCCTGGTGAACCAGGGTCTCGTTGAACTCGCCGCCGAAAGTGCTTTCGGAAACTTCGATCGCCTGAGCGCCATTTACATTCAATTGCATCTCAGCATTCCCCCTTAACCGCGAGCCTTGGCAGCCGGACGCACGACGACATCACCGCCGGTAGCGCCAGGAACGGCACCCTTGACCAGCAGCAGATTACGTTCAGCATCGACACGCACAACTTCCAGGGACTGTACAGTCACGCGCTCAGCGCCCATGTGACCGGACATTTTCTTGCCCTTGAATACACGACCAGGAGTCTGGCACTGGCCAATGGAGCCCGGGACGCGGTGGGATACGGAGTTACCGTGAGTGTTGTCCTGACCGCGGAAATTCCAGCGCTTGATGGTACCGGCAAAGCCTTTACCCTTGGACTGGCCGGTGACATCCACCAGCTGACCCGCTTGGAAAATCTCAGCGTTGATCTGATCGCCAGCCTGGTAGTCGCCTTCTTCAAGACGGAACTCCCAGACGCCACGACCAGCAGCGACGTTCGCTTTGGCGAAGTGACCGGCTTGCGCTTTGGTCACGCGAGAGGCACGACGCTCGCCGACAGTTACCTGCACAGCGCGATAGCCATCGCTCTCTTCATTTTTGAATTGGGTGACGCGATTCGGCTCGATCTCGATGACCGTGACCGGAATGGAGACACCATCTTCGGTGAAAATGCGGGTCATGCCGCACTTACGACCGATTACACCAATAGTCATGTTGTAACCTCATGAGTGTACGGGGCTTTCACCCGCTATGGCCGCCCATTTCAGAGCGTTACACGACTAGCTCCGAGGGGAGTTAGCCGAGGCTGATCTGCACTTCAACGCCAGCCGCAAGATCGAGCTTCATCAGCGCGTCGACGGTTTTGTCCGTCGGCTGAACGATGTCCAGCACACGCTTATGGGTACGAATTTCATACTGGTCGCGCGCGTCCTTGTTGACGTGCGGAGAAACCAGAACGGTGTACCGCTCCTTGCGGGTAGGCAGAGGAATCGGACCACGCACCTGAGCACCAGTACGTTTCGCGGTTTCCACGATTTCCTGGGTAGATTGATCGATCAGGCGATGGTCAAAAGCCTTCAACCGAATACGGATTTGTTGGTTTTGCATTTTGACCTCAGACTCCAAGTTGCCTTCCCCACCGAGCGCAATACGCCCGATAAAAGGAGGCGCAATTGTACGGATGCGCCCCCGGGGTGTCAATAAATGATCAACAAATAGAAAAGGCCCCCGAAGGGGCCTTTTCACAGCGATCTTCGATTACTCGATGATCTTGGCAACCACGCCGGCGCCAACGGTGCGACCACCTTCGCGAATCGCGAAGCGCAGGCCGTCTTCCATGGCGATCGGAGCGATC
>DIEE01000264.1:0-257 GCA_002418465.1 Pseudomonas sp. UBA5782
CGCGCGTGCGGCGCTGGAGGGTTCCGGGCTGGGGCTGGATGCGCTGGGCAGTCGCTCGCTGGGCGAGTTGCTGTTCAGCGACCAGGCCTTCGCCCGCGGCGAGCTGCAGGCCTGTGTCTATCCGGCCGCGTGGCTGCCGGGCGAACAGGCCACTGCCGGGCTCTGGGCGCGGCGTTCGTGCTTCACGCGCGGCGCGCTGGGCGTGCTGGTCGCCGAGGTGTTCCTGCCGACGCTGTGGCGGGCCGCCGAGGGCTGAT
>DIEE01000264.1:288-40153 GCA_002418465.1 Pseudomonas sp. UBA5782
TTCATCCAGCTGATGCGCCTGGACAAGCCGATCGGCATCTACCTGCTGCTGTGGCCGACGCTGTGGGCGCTGTGGGTGGCGGCCAAGGGCGTGCCGAGCGCGAAGAACCTGTTCATCTTCGTTGTCGGCGTGCTGCTGATGCGCGCCGCCGGCTGCGTGATCAACGATTACGCCGACCGCAACTTCGACGGCCATGTCAGCCGTACCCAGTTGCGCCCGCTGGCCAGTGGCAAGGTCAAGCCGCGCGAGGCGCTGGTGCTGTTCGCCGTGCTGCTGCTGGCGAGCTTCGCGCTGGTGTTGTTCACCAACGCCACGACCCTCTGGCTGTCGTTCGGCGGCGTGCTGCTGGCGGCCAGCTATCCGTTCATGAAGCGCTACACCTTCTATCCGCAGGTGGTGCTCGGCGCCGCGTTCTCCTGGGGCATGCCGATGGCGTTCACCGCCGAGACCGACAGCCTGCCGGCGACGGCCTGGCTGCTGTACATCGCCAACCTGCTGTGGACGGTGGCTTACGACACCTACTACGCCATGGCCGACCGCGAGGACGACCTGAAGATCGGGGTCAAATCCACCGCCATCCTCTTCGGCGACGCCGACCGCGCGATCATCCTCTGCCTGCAGTTGCTGGCGTTGCTGTGCCTGGCCCTGGCCGGCGGGCGCTTCGAACTCGGCGGCTGGTTCCTGCTCGGCCTGGGCGTAGCTGCGGCGTGCTTCGCCTGGGAGTTCTGGATCACCCGCCGGCGCGAACCGCTGGTGTGCTTCAGGGCCTTTTTGCACAACCACTGGGCCGGGCTGGCGATCTTCATCGGCATCGTTCTTGACTACGCGCTCTAGGCGGCAGCGCACCTGTCACATCGCTGAAACATTTCCGTTATCTAATGCGTCGCATAGATGAATTGGGCAGGAATGGACATGGCAGGTAGAACAATCCTCATCGTGGACGACGAAGCGCCGATCCGCGAGATGATCGCGGTGGCCCTGGAGATGGCCGGCTACGAATGCCTGGAGGCGGAAAACACCCAGCAGGCGCACGCGCTGATCGTCGACCGCCAGCCGGACCTGATCCTGCTCGACTGGATGCTCCCCGGCACCACCGGCATCGAGCTGGCGCGCCGCCTCAAGCGCGACGAGATGACCGCCGAAGTGCCGATCATCATGCTCACCGCCAAGGGCGAAGAGGACAACAAGATCCAGGGCCTGGAAGTCGGCGCCGACGACTACATCACCAAGCCGTTCTCGCCGCGCGAACTGGTCGCCCGCCTCAAGGCCGTGCTGCGCCGCGCCGGCCCGGTGGACAACGAGGCACCGATCGAAGTCGGCAGCCTGCTGCTCGATCCGATCAGCCACCGCGTCACCATCGACGGCAAGCCGGCCGAGATGGGCCCCACGGAATACCGCCTGCTGCAATTCTTCATGACCCACCAGGAGCGCGCCTACAGCCGCGGTCAGTTGCTCGACCAGGTCTGGGGCGGCAACGTCTACGTCGAGGAGCGTACCGTCGACGTGCACATCCGCCGCCTGCGCAAGGCGCTGGGCGAGGTACACGAGAACCTGGTGCAGACGGTGCGCGGCACCGGTTACCGCTTCTCCACCAAGAGCTGAGGGCGTTCGCCGGCGCTGAACCGGTAAACTGCACACCACCGACCGCCGACTCCCTCTCGCACAGGACCTGACCTCGCCTTGAACACCGATTGGCGCCGCATTCTGCTCCGCCACCTGCTCGCGCTGACCGGCGGCGGGCTACTGCTCGGCTTCATCAGCGACGCCTATGGCTGGAGTTTCGCGCTCTGCCTGGCGGTCTACCTTGGCTGGCTGCTGCGCGACCTGCTGCGTCTGCGGCGCTGGCTGGAGAGTGCCGACGGGCAGTCCGAGGTGCCTGAGGCACGCGGTCTGTGGGAAGAGCTGTTCGACCGCATCTACCACCTGCAACGGCGCAATCGCCAGGCCCGCGAGCGCCTGCAGGCGGTCATCGACCGCGCCCAGGAATCCACCGGTGCGCTGCGCGACGCGGTGATCATGCTCGACAGCAGCGGCAACCTGGAATGGTGGAACCCGGCGGCGGAAACCCTTCTCGGCCTCAAGGGGCGCCAGGACGAAGGCCAGCCGGTGGGCAACCTGGTGCGCCATCCGCGCTTCAAGGAATACTTCGAGCAGGAGCAGCATGCCGACCCGCTGGAGATTCCCTCGCCGGTCAACGAGGACCTGCGCCTGCAGTTCCTGATCACCCGCTACGGCAAGCGCGAGCACCTGATGCTGGTGCGCGACGTGACCCGCGTCCATCAGCTGGAACAGATGCGCAAGGACTTCGTCGCCAACGTCTCCCACGAACTGCGCACGCCGCTGACGGTGATCGCCGGCTACCTGGAAACCCTGCTCGACAACGACGCCGGTGCCAGCCCGCGCTGGCGCCGCGCCATGCAGCAGATGCAGGAGCAGGCCGGGCGCATGCAGAACCTGCTCAACGACCTGCTGCTGCTGGCACGCCTGGAGGCCACCGATTACCCGTCGGACAACCAGCCGGTGACGGTGGAGCCGATGCTGCAGTCGATTCGCGCCGACGCCCTGGTGCTGTCCGGCGAGCGTGGCCATCGCGTGCAACTGGACATCGAGGTGGGCATACGCCTCAAGGGCAGCGAGACGGAGCTGCGCAGCGCCTTCTCCAACCTGGTGTTCAACGCGGTGAAATACACCCCGGCCGGCGGCGACGTGCGCATCCGCTGGTGGAGCGACGCCAACGGCGCACACCTGGCGGTGGCCGATAGCGGCGTCGGCATCGAGGCCAAGCACCTGCCGCGTCTCACCGAACGTTTCTATCGCGTCGACTCCAGCCGCGCACTGAGCACCGGCGGCACCGGCCTCGGCCTGGCCATCGTCAAGCACGTGCTGCTGCGCCATCGCGGCAAGCTGGAGATCACCAGCGTGCCGGGCAAGGGCAGCGTCTTCACCTGTCATTTCGCGCCGGCCCAGGTGGTCCTGCCGACGGCCCTGCCGGCGTCCACAGCGGACGACTGAACGGCGCGCCCCTCGCGCCCTGGGTGGCCATGGCCGGCGGCAGCAGGCCTGCCGCTCGGCCACTCGCCGCCGAAAGTGTTGCAAAGCCCGAATTCAACCCTCAACCTTGAGCTGTCATCAGCCCTACGAACCCCCCATGGACCCTTCCCCTAGCTCCCTCTACACCTATTTCGCCGACTTCGGCCTCGTGCTGTTCGCCCTGTTTCTCGTGCTGCTCAACGGCTTCTTCGTCGCCGCCGAGTTCGCCATGGTCAAGCTGCGCGCCACCCGGGTCGAAGCCATCGCCAAGAAAAGCGGCTGGCGCGGGCAGATCCTGCGCACCGTGCACAACCAGCTGGACGCCTACCTGTCGGCCTGCCAACTGGGCATTACCCTGGCCTCCCTCGGCCTCGGCTGGGTCGGCGAACCGGCCTTCGCCCACCTGCTCACGCCGCTGCTGCACTACTTCGATATCGATTCGCCGGCGCTGGTCCACGGCATCGCCTTCTTCAGCGCGTTCTTCATCATTTCCTACCTGCACATCGTGGTCGGCGAGCTGGCGCCCAAGTCCTGGGCGATCCGCCAGCCCGAGCTGCTGTCGCTGTGGACGGCGGTGCCGCTGTACCTGTTCTACTGGCTGATGTACCCGGCCATCTACCTGCTCAACGCCAGTGCCAACGGCATCCTGCGTATCGCCGGGCAGGGCGAGCCGGGGCCGCACCACGAGCACGCCTACAGCCGCGACGAACTCAAGCTGATCCTGCACTCGAGCCGCGCCCACGACCCTAGCGACCAGGACATGCGCGTGCTGGCCTCGGCGGTGGAACTGGGTGAGCTGGAAGTGGTGGACTGGGCCAACTCCCGCGAGGATTTGGTCTACCTGGAGCGCCAGGCTCCGCTTGAGGAAGTCTTCGAGGTATTCCGCCGGCACAAGTACAGCCGCTACCCGGTGTACGACGAGGCCGCCGAGACCTTCGTCGGCGTGCTGCACATCAAGGACCTGCTGCTGGAACTGTCGCTGCTGGAGATGCTGCCCTCGGCGCTCAAGCTCGACGACCTGATCCATCCGATCGACCGGATTTCCCGGCACATGCCGCTCTCCGCGCTGCTCGAGCAGTTCCGCCAGGGTGGCTCGCACTTCGCCCTGGTCGAGGAGGCGGACCACAAGGTGGTCGGCTTCCTGACCATGGAAGACGTGCTCGAAGTGCTGGTAGGCGACATCCAGGACGAACACCGCAAGGCCGAGCGCGGCATCCTCGCCTACCAGCCGGGCAAGCTGCTGGTGCGTGGCGACACGCCGCTGTTCAAGGTCGAGCGCCTGCTCGGCGTCGACCTCGACCACGTCGAGGCGGAAACCCTCGCCGGGCTGATCTACGACACCCTGAAACGGGTCCCGGAAGAAGAGGACGTGCTGGAAACCGACCAGCTGCGGATCATCGTGAAGAAGATGAAAGGTCCGAAGATCGTCCTCGCCAAGGTCGTCAAGCTGGATTGACCGCGTCGCCGGTGCGCTGTTGGGCGACGACTGCCCGCTCTGGCGCGGGCCGTCTGCGGCGGGGGGCTGGTACACTTCGGCATCCCCGTTGCAGCGCTTTTCAGCGCTGGCGAAATGCGCTGCGTGCGGGCTCCGCGCCTCATTCCATGCCGCCACCGTCCGTCGATCCCATGTCGCTCAAACTCGTCTCCGTCAACATCGAACGCTCCAAACACCTGCCGCGCGTCGAGGCCTTCGTTCGTGCTGCGCGTCCGCACGTGCTCTGCCTGCAGGAGCTGTGCGAGCGCGACATCCCGTTCTTCGAGGCGCTGATGGGCGGCCGCATGCGCTTCGCGGCGATGGCACGTTATCCGGGGGAAGGGCCGGATAACGTGGTCGGCGTCGGCATGATCGCCCGCGAGGCGGCGCTGGAGGACGTGACCGCCGAGT
Organism: Pseudomonas sp. UBA5782; assembly: GCA_002418465.1. Taxonomy (GTDB): domain Bacteria; phylum Pseudomonadota; class Gammaproteobacteria; order Pseudomonadales; family Pseudomonadaceae; genus Pseudomonas_O. The sequence goes on from DIEE01000264.1 coordinate 5,204, forward strand.
ATTACTCCGGCAGCGCCGCGAGCATTCGCGAGATGGGTTTTCTCACCGCGGACGGCCAGCGTGGCGCCGACCCGCTGAGCATCGCCGAAGTCATGCTCAGCGCCAGTCTCGGCGGCTTCCGTATCGCCGTCACCCACCTCAACGTGACCCCGTTCGGGACCTCCACGCCTTACCAGCGCGAGAGCGCCGGCAAGCTGATCGGCCTCGCCGAAGCGCAGGCGCGGGAGGCCGGCGACCTGCTGCTGGTGGGTGACTTCAACGCGCCGCGTGGCCGCGCCACCTTCGACCTGATCGCCGAGCACTTCATCGACGGCATCCCGGCGCAGCACACCACCAGCATCGACGGCTCGCTGCACCGCGCCGGTGATATCCCGTTCATGGTCGACGGGCTGTTCCACACGCCGGGCTACCGTCTGGAGGACGTCACCCTGAGCACCGGCGTCTCCGATCACTGCGCGCTGAGTTGCTGGTTGAGCAGGGACTGAGAAGGCCTCGCGGTCCTCGCCTGCCGGGCTGAAGCGGCTCATCCGGGAGGGACAGGCTTCAGCACCGGGATCACGCGGGTTGCCCCTGCCCTACGTCGGATCAGCGTCGGGGTGGGCCGGGCGGCGATCCGCTTCAGGCCACTGTCACCGCCGAATCGCGCGGATCATCGTCCGCGCCACCCTAAGGGGCTGCGCGCGGTGCATTGATCTTCGTGCAGGCAATAAAAAAGCAGACCGAGGTCTGCTTTTTTCAGTGCGTCGCGACTCAGCTTTCTTCGCTTTCGTCGTCGTCGCCGCCGTCGATCTTCATGCCCAGTTCCTTGATCTTGCGTGTCAGGGTGTTGCGACCCCAGCCGAGCAGGACCGCGGCATCGCGGCGGCGGCCGGCGGTGTGCTTGAGCGCGGTCTCAATCATGATCCGCTCGAAGGTCGGCACGGCACTGTCGAGCAGGCTCGACTGGCCGCGTGCCAGGGCCTGGTCGGCCCACTGGCGCAGCGCCTGTTCCCAGTTGGTCACCGGTGCGGCGTCCTGCGGCTGGGTGAGCAGTTCCGGCGGCAGATCGTCGATGTGCACTTCGCGGCCCGACGCCATCACCGTGATCCAGCGGCAGGTGTTCTCCAGCTGGCGCACGTTGCCCGGCCAGTGCAGGTTCTGCAGGTAGTCCTCGGTTTCCGGCTTCAGCAGCTTCGGCTCGACCGCCAGCTCCAGCGCGGCGCGGGCGAGGAAGTGGCGGGCCAGCGCGGGGATGTCCTCGCGGCGATCGGACATCCGCGGGATGTGGATGCGGATGACATTGAGGCGGTGGAACAGGTCTTCGCGGAACTTGCCGGCCTGCACCAGGTTTTCCAGGTTCTGGTGGGTCGCGGCGATGATCCGCACGTCGACCTTGACCGGCGTGTGACCGCCGACCCGGTAGAACTCGCCGTCGGCCAGCACGCGCAGCAGGCGGGTCTGGGTGTCGGCCGGCATGTCGCCGATCTCGTCGAGGAACAGGGTGCCACCGTCGGCCTGCTCGAAACGCCCGCGGCGCTGGTTGGCCGCGCCGGTGAAGGCGCCTTTTTCGTGGCCGAACAGCTCGGACTCCATCAGGTCCTTGGGAATCGCCGCCATGTTCAGCGCGATGAAGGGTGCCGCGGCGCGCGGGCTGTGGCGGTGCAGGGCGTGGGCGACCAGCTCCTTGCCGGTGCCCGATTCGCCGTTGATCAGCACGGTGATGTTGGAGTGGGACAGGCGGCCGATGGCGCGGAACACCTCCTGCATCGCCGGCGCTTCGCCGATGATTTCCGGGGTCCGGGCGATGCTCGCCGGCGCTTCCAGGCCCTGTTGCTCCTGGGCGTGGAGGAAGGCGCGCTTGACCAGCGAGACGGCTTCGTCGACGTCGAATGGCTTGGGCAGGTACTCGAAGGCACCGCCCTGGTAGGAGGCCACGGCGCTGTCCAGGTCGGAATGCGCGGTCATGATGATCACCGGCAGGCGCGGGTACAGCTCGCGGATCTGCGCCAGCAGCTCGAGGCCGCTGGAGCCGGGCATGCGGATGTCGGAAATGATCACGTCCGGCTGCTGGCGGGTCAGCCGGTTGAGCACGCTGTCGGCGTTGTCGAAGCTCTGGACGTTCATCCCCTCCTGCTGCAACGCTTTTTCCAGGACCCAGCGGATGGAACGGTCGTCGTCGACGATCCAGACGGTTTCGCTACGGCTCATGTGACGCTGCTCCTTGTTCCAGCGGCAGGAAGATCGAGAACACGGTGTGGCCGGGATGGCTCTCGCATTCGATCAGCCCCTGGTGCTGACTGATGATGTTCTGGGTGATCGCGAGGCCCAGCCCGGTACCGTCCGGGCGGCCACTGACCATGGGATAGAAGATGGTGTCCTGCATGTCGGCGGGGATGCCCGGCCCGTTGTCGATGATCTCCAGCTTGGCCACCAGGCGATGACGGATGTGGCCGATGGTGAACTGGCGCAGGGTGCGGGTGCGCAGGGAAATCCGTCCCAGCTGCAGGTCGTTCTGCGCCGAGAGCGCCTGCATCGCGTTGCGCACGATGTTGAGTACAGCCTGGATCATCTGTTCGCGGTCGATCAGCACCTCGGGAATGCTGGGATCGTAGTCGCGAACCAGGGTGATGCGCCCCTGGCTTTCCGCCTCCACCAGGCTGCTGACGCGCTCCAGCACTTCGTGGACGTTGGTCATCGACAGCGATGGCAGCTTGTTCGAGCCGAGCATGCGGTCGACCAGATTACGCAGGCGGTCCGCTTCCTCGATGATGACGTTGGTGTAGTCCTTCAGGTGTTCTTCCGGCAGCTCGCGGGCGAGCAGCTGCGCTGCGCCGCGGATACCGCCCAGCGGGTTCTTGATCTCGTGGGCCAGGCCGCGCACCAGCAGCTTGGTGGTTTCCTGCTTGGACAGCTGCGCCTCTTCCTTGGTGATCCGCAGCAGGCGGTCACGCGGGTGGACTTCCAGTAGCAGCAGGGTTTCGCTGCGGGTGATGATCGGCGTCACCGCGTAGTCGACCGTCTGCACCTGGCCGGTGAGCGAGGTGAGGGTGGCTTCGCGCTTGGTGAACGGATGCGCCTGCTCGACCGCCTGGCGCAGCGAATGCAGCGCCTCGGGCGACTCGGTGAACAGTTCGCTGATGAACTGACCGTGGCTGCGCTGGCCGCTGACAGCCAGCAGCATCTCCGCCGCCGGGTTCATGTACTCGAGCCGCAGTTCGGCGTTGAGCAGCAGGGTCGCGGTGGTGAGATTGTCGAGCAACAGCCGGTGCAGGGGAGAATCGTAGGTCATGACTGCGCAGGTCTCAAAGGATGCTGGAAAAATGCAAAAAGCAAACCAAGCCCTGAAAAGACGCGCTTTTATCGCCGAAATCGTCCGACAGGCTGTTTTTCGGCGCAAAAAACAGTGGGGTCGTGGGCTAATTTGGCGATGGTATAAAAATCAGTGCACTGCTGCGCTCTTTATTGGTGCGCAGCTTGCGATCAGATGAAGGGAATGAAGGGGATGTCGCTTTTTTCCGGAGGCTTGTCCTTCAGTGGGCATTCCGGGCGCACACCCCAGTCGGCCTCCAAGCAGGGGCGGACATTGCGTTTCTGCGCCAGACTCGGCCGCTGTACGTGGAATGGCTGGCTCGGCGTACGTTCGAGCACGGCATTGCCGGCGTCGATGATCTCCACGGACAACTGATGCGTGCCACGGTCCAGCGTGGCCAGCGGGAACACCGGGCTGCGGGTCGGCGCGCCGACCAGTTTGCCGTCCAGATAGAGGCGGTAGTTGTGGCCGGGCAGCAGGTTCGGTTCGCTGGTCACGGTGACGATCAGGTTGCCGTCGCCATCGCGGATGGTCGCGTCCGGCTCCGGCACGAGAATTCGCAGCAGGCTGTAGTGGGGCACGGCCACGGTCGGCGCGGCGGGCGGCTCGGCGCGGATCGCCACCGGTCCTGCGGACATCGCGTTGGACGGCGCCAGTTCGACCCGCTTGGCGTCGTTGCCCGAGCGCGGCTGGTCGGTGAACACTCGGTTGCCGGATTCGTCGACGTAGGTGTAGACCTCGGCCGCCGCGGGCAGCGTGACCAGCAGCAGGGCGAGTAGCAGGGCGGGTTTCGGCACTAGTTGCTCGGTCTCGGCGGTGCCGGGCGCAGCGCCGGGCTCTGGGTGTTGACGCGCTGCACGCTGAAGGTGATGGGCGTGCTCTGCTGGATCGACTGGCCACCGCTGAGGACTTCGACGGCCAGGCTGTGCTCGCCGCGATCGATGTTGCTCAGCGGCAGGCGCAGCGAGGAGTAGGGCACTCCGTAGGGGCTGCCGTCCAGTAGCAGGCGCAGCGTGTGCCCGGCGGCCAGCATCGGCTGCAGGATCACGTCGACGCTGAAACTGCCGTCGTTGGCACGTATCGCCTCGGCGTTGGGCACGTTCAGTTGCAGCACCGCATACGGCGGCTGGTCGGCCTGGCCGGACTGGCCGGAATCCTGGCTCGGCGGTGGATTGGCCGGTGCCTGGATGTCCACGGTGTTGGTCGGCGGCAGCTGGATGGTTTCCGCCTGGGTGCCATCCGGCGGCTGGTTGGTGAACACCGTCTTGCCATCGGCATCGAGGTATTTGTAGATCTGCGCGGTTGCCGGCAGGGTCAGCAGGCAGAGGAGGCAGGCAATCAGCAGGCGCATCGGCGCGGCTCCGTAGGTGGACGTCCTAAGCCTTGCACCCCGGCGCCCGGCTTGCAAGGCGGATGAGCCGGCCTGAGCCGCGGAGGGTGGCGCGAAGGATTTTCCAGCGCCCATGAAAAAGGCCTCCCGAGGGAGGCCTTTCGCTGACGCTACCGGCTTAAACGCTGTAGTACAGGTCGTATTCCAGCGGGTGCACGAAGGTGCGCACCTTGATTTCTTCTTCCGATTTCAGCTCGATGTAGGCATCGATGAAGTCGTCGGAGAACACGCCGCCCTTGGTCAGGAACGCGCGGCCCTTGTCCAGCTCTTCCAGGGCTTCCTTCAGGCTGCCGCAGACCTGCGGGATCTGGCTCGCCTCTTCCGGCGGCAGGTCGTACAGGTTCTTGTCGGCGGCATCGCCGGGGTGGATCTTGTTCTGGATACCGTCCAGACCGGCCATCAGCAGGGCTGCGAAGGCCAGGTACGGGTTGGCAGCCGGATCCGGGAAGCGCGCTTCGATACGACGGGCTTTCGGGCTGTTGACGTACGGGATGCGGATCGAGGCGGAACGGTTACGGGCCGAGTAGGCCAGCATGACCGGTGCTTCGAAGCCCGGGACCAGACGCTTGTAGGAGTTGGTCGACGGGTTGGTGAAGCCGTTCAGCGCCTTGCCGTGCTTGATGATGCCGCCGATGAAGAACAGGGCGGTATCGGACAGGCCGGCATAGCCTTCGCCAGCGAAGGTGTTCTTGCCTTCTTTGGAGATCGACAGGTGGACGTGCATACCCGAGCCGTTGTCGCCGTACAGCGGCTTCGGCATGAAGGTAGCGGTCTTGCCGTAGGCGTCGGCGACGTTGTGCACGCAGTACTTCAGGGTCTGCACTTCGTCGGCCTTGGCGACCAGGGTGTTGAACAGCACGCCGATTTCGTTCTGGCCGGCAGTCGCCACTTCGTGGTGGTGAACTTCGACCTTCAGACCCATCTCTTCCAGTGCGTTGCACATGGCGGTACGGATTTCGTGGTCGTGGTCGACCGGCGGTACCGGGAAGTAGCCGCCCTTGACGCCCGGGCGGTGACCCTTGTTGCCGCTTTCGAAGTCGCCGTCGGTATTCCAGGAAGCTTGCTCGGAGAAGATCTTGAACATCGAGCCGGAGATGTCCGACTTAAACTTCACTTCGTCGAATACGAAGAATTCCGGCTCCGGACCAACGAATACCTTGTCGCCGATACCGGTGGACTTGAGGTATTCCTCGGCGCGGCGGGCGATGGCGCGCGGGTCGCGGTCGTAGCCCTGCATGGTGCTCGGCTCGATGATGTCGCAGACCAGGATCAGGGTCGGTTCTTCGGTGAACGGATCGAGCACGGCGGTGCTGTCATCGGGCATCAGGATCATGTCGGAGGCTTCGATGCCTTTCCAGCCGGCGATGGAGGAGCCATCGAACATCTTGCCGTACTCGAAGAAATCGTCGTCCGCATCGCGTGCCGGCATGGTGACGTGTTGCTGCTTGCCCTTGGTGTCGGTGAAGCGCAGATCAATCCACTTCACATCGTTATCTTTGATCAGTTGAAGCGACTTCGACATGTTGTCCTCCAGGTGAAAGGCTGGGAGCGGTTGGCATACTCCCAGTATCAGTTGATGCCGGGGCAGGGATACTCCGCCAGGGCAACCTGCCTCACAAGGGAGCAATTAGCATGCCAGCGCCCCGAAATGGTAACGAGGCCGAAACACGTGTGTTTGCGCGGTGTCAAAGGCAATTCAATGAACGCCTTCGGTCTATATTGGTGCGCCTTGTTTTTGCTTTGCATTGTCTTGGTGCGCCACCGGGTCGCGTGATAATCACTGATTAAACCTTGAGCAGTTTTCCGCTATAATCCGCCCCCCTCTTTTTTGGCTGCTTCGCGCACGCGCTGTTTCCATGAAACTCATCGTCAAGGTCTTCCCGGAAATCACCATCAAAAGCCGGCCGGTGCGCAAGCAGTTCATCCGCCAGCTGGCGAAGAATGTGCGCACGGTTCTGCGCGACCTGGATGCCGATCTGAGCGTGGAAGGCGTGTGGGACAACCTCGAACTGCAGACTCGCATGGAGGACCCTAAGGTCCTGCGGCAGATGATCGAGCGCCTGACCTGTGTGCCGGGCATCACGCATTTCCTGGAAGTGCACGAATACCCGCTGGGCGATTTCGACGACGTGCTGGAGAAGTGCAAGCTGCACTTCGGCGATCAGTTGCCGGGCAAGATCTTCGCTGTGCGCTGCAAGCGCGCCGGTAAGCATAGCTTCACCTCGATGGAGATCGAGCGCTACGTCGGCAGCCAGCTGCGTCAGCAGTGCGGCGCCGCCGGCATCTCGCTGAAGCAGCCGGAAGTCGAAGTGCGCATGGAGATTCGGCACGAGCGTCTGTTCGTCATCCATCACCAGCACAATGGCATCGGCGGCTATCCGCTGGGCTCGCTGGAGCAGACCCTGGTGCTGATGTCCGGTGGCTTCGACTCCACCGTGGCGGCCTACCAGATGATGCGTCGCGGTCTGCTCACGCACTTCTGCTTCTTCAACTTGGGCGGTCGTGCCCACGAGCTGGGGGTGATGGAAGTCGCCCATTACCTGTGGGACAAGTTCGGCAAGTCACATCGGGTGCTGTTCATCAGCGTGCCGTTCGAGGAAGTTCTCGGCGAAATCCTGGAAAAGGTCGACAATAGCCAGATGGGTGTGGTGTTGAAGCGCATGATGCTGCGCGCCGCCACGCGCCTGGCCGAAGATTTGCAAATCGATGCGCTGGTGACCGGCGAGGCGATTTCCCAGGTGTCCAGTCAGACCCTGCCGAACCTTTCGGTAATCGACTCGGCCACCGACATGCTGGTGCTGCGCCCGCTGGTGGCGGCGCACAAGCAGGACATCATCGATACCGCCTACGCGATCGGCACCGCCGAGTTCGCCAAGCACATGCCGGAGTACTGCGGGGTGATCTCGGTGAACCCGACCACCCGCGCCAAGCGTCCGCGCATCGAATACGAGGAAAAGCAGTTCGACATGTCCATTCTCGAGCGGGCGCTGCAACGCTCGCGGCGGATGACCGTGGACCGGGTGATCGACGAACTGGGGCAGGACATCCAGGTCGAGGAAATCAGCCAGGCGCTGCCGGGGCAGGTGGTGATCGACATCCGTCACCCCGACGACCAGGAAGAGGCGCCGCTCGAACTCTCCGGCATCGAAGTACGGAACCTGCCGTTCTATGCCGTTAACAGCAAGTTCAAGGAACTGGATGAAAATCGCCAGTACCTGCTGTACTGCGACAAAGGCGTGATGAGCCGTCTGCACGCTCACCACCTGCTCAGCGAGGGGCATGCGAATGTACGTGTTTATCGCCCGTCTTAAGCAGCCCGGGCTGTTCGGCGGCAGTATCCGCCATCGCCCTCCCGACGTCTGAGCCCGACCGTTTCAGGCCCTGTTTCCGAGATCGGCGACGGGGAAAGCAAGCTTCCAGCCCGGACCTTCAGCCCGGTGCCACAAACGAGATAGAACTGTGATCGAGAATCTCCGCAACATCGCCATCATCGCCCACGTCGACCATGGCAAGACCACCCTGGTGGACAAACTCCTGCGCCTGTCCGGCACCCTGGACCGCAAAGAGCTCGAAAGCGAGCGCGTGATGGACTCCAACGACCAGGAAAAAGAGCGTGGCATCACCATCCTCGCGAAGAACACCGCGCTGAAGTGGAACGGCTACGACATCAACATCGTCGACACCCCCGGCCACGCCGACTTCGGCGGTGAAGTCGAGCGCGTGATGTCGATGGTCGACTCCGTGCTGCTGGTGGTCGACGCCCAGGACGGCCCCATGCCGCAGACCCGTTTCGTGACCCAGAAGGCGTTCAAGGCCGGCCTGCGTCCGATCCTCGTGGTGAACAAGATCGACCGTCCGGGCGCGCGTCCTGACTGGGTCATTGACCAGATCTTCGACCTCTTCGACAACCTCGGCGCCACCGACGAGCAGCTCGACTTCCCGATCGTCTACGCCAGCGCCCTGAACGGCATCGCCGGCCTCGACCACGAGAAGATGGACGACCACATGGATGCCCTGTTCCAGGCCATCGTCGACCACGTTCCGCCGCCGAAGGTCGATATCGACGGCCCGTTCCAGATGCAGATCTCGCAGCTGGACTACAACAGCTTCCTCGGCGTCATCGGCATCGGCCGTATCGCTCGCGGCAAGGTCAAGACCAACACCCCGGTGGTCGCCATCGGCGCCGACGGCAAGAAGCGTCAGGGCCGCATCCTGAAGATCATGGGTCACTCGGGCCTGCACCGCGTCGAAGTCGCCGAAGCCCAGGCGGGCGACATCGTCTGTGTCAGCGGCATGGACGAGCTGTACATCTCCGACACCCTCTGCGACATGAACAACGTCGAGGCCCTGCCGCCGCTGTCCGTCGACGAGCCGACCGTTTCCATGACCTTCCAGGTCAACGATTCGCCGTTCTGCGGCAAGGAAGGCAAGTTCGTCACCAGCCGCAACATCAAGGAGCGTCTGGAGAAGGAGCTGCTGCACAACGTCGCCCTGCGCGTCGAAGAAGGCGACTCGGCCGACAAGTTCAAGGTCTCCGGGCGTGGCGAGCTGCACCTCTCCGTACTGATCGAAACCATGCGCCGTGAAGGCTTCGAGCTTGCCGTGGGTCGCCCGGAAGTGGTGATCAAGGAAGTGAATGGCGAGAAGCAGGAACCCTACGAAAACGTCATCATCGACATCGAAGAGACGCACCAGGGCCCGATCATGGAGCAGATGGGCCTGCGCAAGGCCGACCTGACCAACATGGTTCCGGATGGCAAGGGTCGTATCCGCCTGGAATACACCGTGCCGGCCCGTGGCCTGATCGGTTTCCGTAACGCCTTCCTGACCATGACCTCCGGCAGCGGCGTGCTCACCAGCACCTTCAGCCACTACGGTCCGATCAAGGTCGGCGACGTCGGCCACCGCCTCAACGGCGTGCTGGTCTCCATGGCCACCGGCAAGGCGCTGACCTACTCGCTGGAAACCCTGCAGGATCGCGGCAAGCTGTTCCTTGAGCCGGGCCAGGACATCTACGAAGGCCAGCTCTGCGGTATCAACAGCCGTGACAATGACCTGGTGATCAACCCAACCAAGGGCAAGAAGCTCGACAACATGCGCGCTTCGGGCAAGGACGAAACCATCGCCCTGGTTCCGCCGATCAAGTTCACCCTGGAACAGGCTCTGGAATTCATCGACGACGACGAACTGGTCGAAGTAACGCCGAAGTCGATCCGCCTGCGCAAGAAGTTCCTCAACGAAAACGATCGCAAGCGTGCCAGCAAAAACTGATACCGCTCACGATTGACGAAGAAGGCGCCTTATGGCGCCTTTTTCTTTTCTGGACTCTGGGTTTTCAAGAGTCGCTCATGCCCTTCGCTGGTGATCATCGAGGGCTTGGCGGTCTTTAGATTATGGTATTAATATAAGAACACGATTCCTCACTTGCGGAGCAGCGAACATGAACGTCCCTTCACGGAAAGGCGTGGCCCTGGTCACCGGAGCTTCCAGCGGTATCGGCGCCGCCTATGCGCAGCGCCTCGCCCAGCGCGGCTATGACCTGCTGCTGGTGGCGCGCGACGAGCAGCGCCTGAATGCCCTGGCGCAGCGCCTGGGCGGCGAGAGCGGGGTGAGGGTCGAGGTGTTGCGCGCCGATCTCACCGACAAGGCCGACCTGCTGCGCGTGGAGCAGCGCCTGCGCAGCGATGACTCGATCAGTCTGCTGCTCAACAATGCCGGTATCGCGGTGAAAGGCACCACGCTGGAAACCGACCTGGACGCCTTCGAGCGGATGGTCCAGCTCAACGTGGTCGCACTGACGCGCCTGGCTATGGCCGCCGGTGCGCGTTTCAGCGCCAGTGCCGGCGGCACGTTGATCAACATCGCCTCGGTGCTGGCGCTGGCGCCGGAGCTGTTCAACGGCCCGTACAACGCCACCAAGGCCTACGTGCTCAGCCTCACCCAGAGCCTGCAGAACGAACTGGTGCCGCTGGGCGTAAGGGTGCAGGCGGTGCTGCCGGGCGCCACGCGCACGGAAATCTGGGAGCGTGCCGGGCTGGATGTCGACGGCTTCCCGGCGAGCATGGTCATGGAAACCCTGGAGATGGTCGATGCCGCCCTGGTCGGCCTGGATCTCGGCGAGAACGTCACCATCCCCGCGCTGCCGGAGGTCGCCGACTGGGAGGCCTTCAGCGCGGCGCGGCTGAAACTGATGCCCAATCTGTCGTTGAGCCAGGCCGCCGCGCGCTACAAGTCGGCGGGCGAAAACGCCGCCTGAAGTTCCCCCGGTCGCTGCGCATTGCGCAGCACCTTTACGCCCGCCGCGAAGCTTTGCGGCGGGCTTTTTATTATCCGGCGGCCGGTTTTCCGGGTGCCGAGGAGGCGACATATGACTGCAATGAGAATCGTGGTGACCGGCATGGGCCTGGTATCGCCGCTGGGCTGCGGGGTGGAAGCGGTCTGGCGCCGTTTGCTGGCCGGGCAGTCGGGCATCCGCCGGCTGCCTGATGACGTTATCGCCGACCTGCCTACGGCGATTGGTGGCGGGGTGCTCACGCTGGAGGAAGACTCCGAGGCGGGCTTCGATCCCGAGCGCGGCGCGCCGGCCAAGGAGCGCAAGAAGATGGATCGCTTCATCCTCTTCGCCCTGGCCGCCGCTCGCGAGGCGCTGGAACAGGCTGGCTGGGTTGCGCAGAGCGCCACGCAGCAGGAGCGCACGGCAACCATCATCGCTTCGGGGATCGGCGGTTTCGGCGCCATTGCCGAGGCGGTGAGGACCACCGATAGCCGAGGTCCGCGCCGGCTGTCGCCGTTCACCATTCCGTCCTTCCTGGTCAACCTGGCGGCGGGTCACGTGTCCATCCAGCACGGCTTCAAGGGGCCGTTGGGGGCGCCGGTGACGGCCTGCGCCGCCGGCGTGCAGGCGATTGGCGATGCGGCGCGGATGATTCGCGCCGGCGAGGTGGACATCGCCGTCTGCGGTGGCGCCGAGGCGGCCATCGACCGCGTCAGCCTGGCCGGCTTCGCCGCGGCGCGGGCGCTGTCCAGCGCCTTCAACGACACTCCGGAGCGCGCCTCGCGGCCCTTCGACCGCGATCGCGACGGCTTTGTCATGGGCGAGGGCGCCGGCGTACTGGTGATCGAATCGCTGGAGCATGCGCTGGCCCGCGGTGCCGCGCCGATCGTCGAACTGATCGGCTACGGCACCAGTGCCGACGCCTATCACCTCACCGCCGGGCCCGAGGATGGCAACGGCGCGCGCCGTTCGATGGAGCTGGCGCTGCGCCAGGCAGACATCAAGCCGGCGCAGGTGCAGCACCTCAATGCCCACGCCACTTCGACGCCGGTCGGCGACAAGGGCGAGCTGGCGGCGATCAAGGCGCTGTTCGGCGCGGAAAATCGGGTGGCGGTGACCTCGACCAAGTCCGCCACCGGCCACCTGCTCGGCGCCGCTGGCGGCATCGAGGCGATCTTCACCGCGTTGGCGTTGCGCGATCAGATCGTGCCGGCGACGCTCAACCTGGAGCACGCCGACGAGGCGGCGGAGGGCGTCGATATCGTTCGCGGGGAAGCGCGCCCGATGAGCATCGAGCATGCGCTGTCCAACGGCTTCGGTTTTGGCGGGGTGAATGCCAGCGTGTTGTTCAAGCGCTGGGCGGGTTGATCCGGGCGGAGCAGCCGCTGTCGATCGGCGCCTGCTCCGCTGCGCTCAGCCGCGCGGGCCGAGGATCATGCAGGTGGTGGTGCCGGTGGCGTAGAGGCGGTCATCCACGTCGTAGATGCGCCCTTCGGCGAGGGCGATGGAGCGGCCGATGTGCACGACCTTGCCTTCCGCGCGCACCGGGCCGGTGTCGCTGGTCAGCGCGCGTATGTAGCTGATGCGCAGGTCGACGGTGGTGTAGGCCTGGCCTTTCTTGAGTCCGGTATGCACCGCGCAGCCCATCGCGGAGTCCAGCAGCGTCGCGGCGTAGCCACCGTGCACGCTGCCGAGCGGGTTGTAGTGGCGTTTCTCTGGCGTGCCCTGGAAGAGAAAGCGGCCTTCCGACCATTCGATGGGGAAGAAACCGACCAGGTCGCCGATGGCTGGGCTGGGGAATTCGCCGTTGCCGATGCCGGCCAGGTAATCCAGGGGCTCGAGTTCGATGACCTGCTGGATGCTGGTGGTTCCTGGCGCGGCGAGGCGAGCGCGCACGGCGGCCTCCGCGGCGATCCATTCCTCGAGTTTGCGGTTGCGTTCGGCTTCGTTCATGACTACTCCTTTGTTGGATTTATATGGCGGTCAACCTGTTGCGGCGCAAGGGTTTGCCCCGAGGGTGGGGCGGATTGTTCAGGATTCCGGCTCGCCGGTCTTTTCGAGGAGCCAGTCGCGGGTGGTCTCGAGGATGCGCTCGGACAGTTCGGGGTCGACCACGCTGCGCGAAATCATCAGCGCGCCGAGCAGTGCGCAAAAGGTGCCGACGCTGTCGCGTTCGGGCTGTGTGCCGCCAATTTTGCTTTCGAGATTCGCCAGGCGGTTGAGCACCATCTCGTCCGTCGTCGGGCTGGGCTGGCCGCGCTGGCCAAGCTCAGAGGACATGGTCGGCAGCGGGCAGCCCTTGCCGGGATTGTCACGGTGCGCCGTGGACAGGTAGCCGGTGATCAGCGTGCGCAGATCGCCGCGCAGGATGCTGTTCTGCGCATTCGCCAGATTGCTGGACGCCGCTCGCAGCGCCTCCTCCACCAGTTCGTCCTTCGACTTGAAATGCGCGTAGAAGCCGCCATGGGTCAGCCCCAGCGCCTTCATCAGCGGCTGCAGACCGGTAGCGCCAATGCCGTCGCGACGAAAGCGCTCGGAGGCCTCGTCGATGATGCGCTGGTGAGTGCGCGCCTTGTGATCTTCGGAATACCGCACGGACATGCCTCCGCTTAGATTGTGGTCATAATTTAACACGTAACCGGCGGAGCGCAAAAAGCGCGGGGTTGCGATTTCGAAGGGGCGCTGGGGAAAATGGTGGGCCTTCCCGGGCTCGAACCGGGGACCGAGCGATTATGAGTCGCGCGCTCTAACCAACTGAGCTAAAGGCCCGTGTAGCGATGCCGGCGACGATGGCCGCGCGGCGGTGTTGCAGGTTGCCCGTGAAGGCCGGCGGATTATAGGGCGCGCATCGCTGCGCGCCAAGCCAAGCCATTGAGCACAAAGCAAAACCCCAGCTTGCGGCTGGGGTTCTGAGTTTACTCGTCGAGGAACGAGCGCAGGTGCTCGCTTCGCGACGGGTGGCGCAGCTTGCGCAGCGCCTTGGCTTCGATTTGGCGGATACGCTCGCGGGTGACATCGAACTGCTTGCCGACTTCCTCGAGGGTGTGGTCGGTATTCATGTCGATGCCGAAGCGCATGCGCAGCACCTTGGCTTCACGAGCGGTGAGCCCGGAAAGCACTTCGCGGGTGGCTTCCTTGAGGCTTTCCACGGTCGCCACGTCGATCGGCGACTGCATGCTGGAATCCTCGATGAAGTCGCCGAGGTGCGAATCTTCGTCGTCGCCGATCGGCGTTTCCATGGAGATCGGCTCTTTGGCGATCTTCAATACCTTGCGGATCTTGTCCTCCGGCATCTCCATGCGCTCGCCCAGCTCTTCCGGCGTCGGCTCGCGGCCCATCTCCTGGAGCATCTGCCGGGAGATACGGTTGAGCTTGTTGATCGTCTCGATCATGTGCACCGGAATACGGATGGTGCGGGCCTGGTCGGCAATGGAGCGGGTGATCGCCTGACGGATCCACCAGGTGGCATAGGTCGAGAACTTGTAGCCGCGACGGTATTCGAACTTGTCCACCGCCTTCATCAGGCCGATGTTGCCTTCCTGGATCAGATCGAGGAATTGCAGGCCGCGGTTGGTGTACTTCTTGGCGATCGAGATCACCAGACGCAGGTTGGCTTCAACCATCTCTTTCTTCGCGCGACGGGCCTTGGCCTCGCCGATCGACATGCGACGGTTGACGTCCTTGATCTCGGCGACGGTCAGCTCGGCTTCGTCCTGCAGCGTGGCCAGCTTGCGCTGGGCTCGGACGATGTCGTCCTGCAGGCGGCCGATGGCTTCGGCGTACTTGCCCTTGCCCTTGGCCAGGCCGGCGGCCCAGGCTTCGTCGGTTTCATGGCCGGGGAACTGGCGCAGGAAATCAGCACGCGGCATGCGCGCATCGCGGACGCACAGCTGCATGATCGCGCGTTCCTGCTGGCGAACCAGATCCAGGGCGCCACGCACTCGGCTGACCAGCACTTCGAACTGCTTCGGAATGACCTTGATCGGCATGAACAGCTCGGCCAGCGCCTGCAGTTCGGCGATGGCCTGTTTGCTCGCGCGACCATGCTTCTTCAGGGCCTTCTTGGCCTTGTCGAGCTGCTCGGAGACGGCGGTGAAACGGCGCAGCGCTTCTTCCGGGTCCGGGCCGCCGTCGCCTTCTTCCTCGTCTTCGCTGTCGCTGTCGTCTTCTTCCTCGTCGTCCTTGGCGGCAGCGGCATCGGTCTGCGGCTGCACGGGCTCGACTTCTTCGGCCGGCGCGCTGCCGTCATCGGGGTCGATATAGCCACTGAGGACGTCGGACAGGCGGCCACCTTCGCTGGTGACGCGCTGGTATTCGCTCAGGATGTAGTCGACGGTGCCGGGGAAATGGGCGATGGCGCCCATGACTTCGCGGATGCCTTCCTCGATGCGTTTGGCGATTTCGATCTCGCCTTCGCGGGTCAGCAGTTCCACGGTGCCCATTTCGCGCATGTACATGCGCACCGGGTCGGTGGTACGACCGATGTCGGTTTCCACGGCAGCGAGAGCGGCAGCGGCTTCTTCAGCAGCGGCTTCGTCGGTGTCGGCTTCGGCCAACAACAGGGCATCCGCATCCGGAGCACTCTCGAATACGTTGATCCCCATGTCGTTGATCATGCGGATGATGTCTTCCACCTGTTCCGGATCGGAAATATCCTCCGGCAGGTGGTCGTTGACCTCCGCGTAAGTCAGGTAGCCCTGCTCACGACCGCGTGCGATCAACTCTTTCAAACGAGACTGCTGTTGCGCTTTTCCGGACATAACACCCTATCCACTTAGGTCTTGGCGGGCAAAAAATAAGCTGAGCATTATAGCTGAGCCTTGACCTCACGCGCCAGTTGAGGTCGGGGAGACGGGAGATGCATTTCGACTGAGCAGGTCGCGAAGCTGGTCTTTCTCTTCGGCGCTCAACTCACTTTGACGTGCTTTACGAAGCAGGTGTTCGAGGCTCCGCTCGCGTTGGCGGGCTGCAAGCCTAGTTATAGTGTCGAAAAACTGTTGTTCAAGGTTATCGGCCGAAATCAGCCATTCCTTCTCGGCCAGTGCACGTAGCAATCGGCCCTGTTCGGTGCCGTGCCAGCGCGCGATCAATTGCAGCGAGCGCAGCTTCGGATTCTTCTGCATCGCTTCGAGCAGAGAGACCAGCAACTGCGCGTAAGTGTCGTCTTCCGCGGCGAAATGGCTGGCATCTTCGACCTTATGCGCCAGCTGCGGATGATGCAGCAAGGTGCGCAGCGCGGTCAGCGTCGGTGACTCGACGGCGGTCGGAATGCGCGGGCCGCGCGGTTTGGTCTCGCCCCTGCGCCCGTCCTTCTTCCAATCCTTCTTGCCGTCCCACTTCTTCTTTTCGCCTGAAGCCTGGCCGGGTCTTTCGAAGCTGGCTGGCTGGTAATCCTGTTCATGCGCCGGCATGGCCTCGTAATAGAAGCTGCCGTCATCCAGCGGCGGCGGGCTGTCGACGGCAGGCGCGGCGTGCGCCATGTGCTGCAGGGTGTCGCCTTGCAGGCCGGTGATCTCGCTCAGGCGCTGGCGCATCAGTGCGCGCAGGTTGGCGCCGGGAATCTTTTCGATGAGCGGTGCTGCCAGCGTGGCCAGGTGCGCCTTGCCTTCGAGCGAGCGCGGGTCCGCTTCGTCGGTCAGTTGCTGGAAGAAGTAATCCGCCAGTGGCTGTGCGTGCTGATTGATACGTGCGTGGAAGGCGTCGGTGCCTTCGGCGCGCACCAGGCTGTCCGGGTCCTCGCCCTCGGGGAGGAACAGGAAGCGCGCGCGGCGCCCGTCCTGCAGGCTCGGCAGTGCAGATTCGAGCGCGCGCCAGGCTGCCTTGCGCCCCGCGGAGTCCCCGTCGAAGCAGAACAGCACGTTGGGCACCAGGCGAAACAGGCGCTTGATATGCTCTTCGCTGGTTGCGGTGCCAAGGGTGGCGACGGCGTTGCGCAGGCCCTGCTGGGCCAGTGCGATGACGTCCATGTAGCCCTCGACCACCATGATCTCGTGCAGGTCGCGGTTGTTCTGGCGTGCTTCGTAGAGGCCGTAGAGTTCCTGGCCCTTGTGGAACACCGGCGTTTCCGGGGAGTTCAGGTATTTGGGCTTGTCGTCGCCGAGTACCCGGCCGCCGAAGGCGATCACCCGTCCGCGGCTGTCGCGGATGGGGAACATCACGCGGTCGCGGAAGCGGTCGTAGCGTTTGCCGGTTTCGGCGTTCTCGATCAGAAGGCCGGCATCGATCATGGTCTTCTGCTGCAGTGCATCGCCACCGAAGTGCTTGAACAGGTTGTCCCAGCCGGGTGGGGCGAAGCCCAAGCCGAAGTCGCGGGCGATCTCGCCGGTCAGTCCGCGGCCCTTCAGGTAGGTGACCGCGGCTTTGCGTGTCGGGTGGCTTTTCAGTGCCTGGCGATAGAACTCCGCCGCGGCGGTGAGCAGCGGGTAGAGCGGCGAGTCGGTGGGCTGCCGGGCCTTCTGGCCGCGGCCGCCGTCCTCGCGCGGTACTTCCATGCCCGCGCGCTTGGCCAGGTCCTCGACCGCCTGGACGAAGTCCAGGTGATCGTGGTCCATGACGAAGCCCAGGGCATTGCCGCCGGCGCCGCAACCGAAGCAGTAGTAGAACTGCTTGTCCGGGCTGACCGTGAAGGACGGCGTCTTTTCCTTGTGGAACGGACAGCAGGCGCTGTAATTCTTCCCGGCCTTCTTCAGCGAGATGCGCGAACTCACCACTTCGACGATGTCGGAGCGGTTGAGCAGATCATCGATGAACGACTGGGGAATCAGGCCGGCCATGGGTGCGTCGGGCGCTCGCTGTCAGCGGTGGGCGAAAACGAAAAAACTCCGACCATCGCCAATCGGCGAAGCGGAGTCTGTCGGCGCTTGAAAAGCAAAGCCCGGCGAGAGCCGGGCAATGCGAGCGTCAGCGGCGCGGGCTGTAACTCAGTACAGGCGCTCGCGGCGGCGCTGTTCGCGCTGCACTTTCTTGGCGTGACGCTTGACTGCAGCAGCAGCCTTGCGCTTGCGCTCGGAAGTGGGCTTCTCGTAAAACTCGCGGCTGCGGACTTCGGCCAGTACGCCGGCTTTTTCGCAGGAGCGCTTGAAACGACGCAGGGCTACGTCGAAGGGTTCGTTCTCTTTAACTTTGACGGCGGGCATCCAGGTCGTACCTTCATTAATACCGGTGGTGGAACGCTCTCCCGGCAATCGGCTCTGGGAGTACGTCGGTTTTCAAGGGTTGCGGATATTAACGTCTCGTGCCGCAGAATGCAAAGCCCTTCAGTCGAAAAGCGCTGGTCTGCCCTCGGGGCGGCGATTATCATGCGCGCCTTCGAATTTGCCTAGCTGGAAGCTCATTGCCCATGCGCGTGCTGGGATTGGAAACCTCTTGCGACGAGACCGGCGTCGCGCTCTACGACAGCGAGCGCGGCCTGCTGGCCGACGCGCTGTTCAGCCAGATCGACCTGCACCGCGTCTACGGGGGCGTGGTTCCCGAGCTGGCCTCGCGCGACCACGTCAAGCGCATGCTGCCGCTGATCCGCCAGGTGCTCGCCGAGGCCGACTGCGGCGCCGAGCAGATCGATGCCATCGCCTACACCGCCGGTCCCGGCCTGGTCGGCGCGCTGCTGGTCGGCGCCTCCTGCGCGCAGGCACTAGCGTTCGCCTGGGGTATCCCGGCGCTGGGCGTGCATCACATGGAAGGTCACCTGCTGGCGCCGATGCTGGAGGAGCAGCCGCCTGAATTCCCGTTCGTCGCCCTGCTGGTTTCCGGTGGTCACACCCAGCTGGTTCGCGTCGACGGCATCGGCCGTTATCAGTTGCTTGGCGAATCCCTCGATGACGCCGCGGGCGAAGCCTTCGACAAGACTGCCAAGCTGATGGGCCTTAATTATCCCGGTGGCCCGGAAATCGCCCGGCTGGCCGAGTCCGGCACGCCGGGGCGCTTCACCTTCCCGCGACCGATGACCGACCGCCCAGGGCTGGATTTCAGCTTCAGCGGGTTGAAGACCTTCGCCCTGAATACCTGGCAGAACTGCGGCGCCGCGGATGACCAGGGCGAGCAGGCGCGTGCCGATGTCGCCCTGGCGTTCCAGCAGGCGGTGGTCGATACGCTGACCATCAAGTGCCGCCGTGCGCTCAAGCAGACCGGCCTGAAAAGCCTGGTGATCGCCGGTGGCGTCAGCGCCAACCAGGCGCTGCGCGAGTCGCTGGAAAGCATGCTCGGCGAATTCGCTGGACAGGTGTTCTACGCCCGCCCGCGCTTCTGTACCGACAACGGCGCGATGATCGCCTACGCCGGCTGCCAGCGGCTGCTCGCCGGCCAGCAGGACGGCCCGGCGATCAAGGTGCACGCGCGCTGGCCGATGGAATCGCTGCCGGCGATCTGAGCGGCGTTTTTCGCGTCGCTCAGAAGTGCCGTTCGCGCCCGCCGAACAGATCGCGCAGGTTGCCGCGATGACGCCAGACGATCAGCGCGCAGAGCAGGCTCATCGGCAGCAGCGCGCCGGGTTGCTGCCAGGCCAGCAGCGGCAGCGTCAGCGGCGTGGCGACCAGGGCGGCCAGCGAGCTGGTGCGGGTCAGGCCGAAGGTCAGCAGCCAGGCCGCCGCGGCGAGCAGCGCCGCCGGCGGATAGAGACCGAGCAGCATGCCGGCGGCGGTAGCGACGCCCTTGCCGCCGCGGAAACCGAAGTACAGCGGATACAGATGGCCGACCACCGCCGCCAGGCCGACCCAGGCCTGCTGCTGAACGGAAAAGCCGAGCAATTTGACGATCAATACCGGCAGGCAGCCCTTGAGCAGATCGCCGAGCAGGGTGAGGATGGCCAGGCGTTTGCCGGCAACGCGTAGCATGTTGGTGGCGCCGGGGTTGCCCGAGCCGCTGGCGCGAGGGTCCGGGCCGCCGGCCAGGCGGCTGAGCAGAATGGCGAAGGACAGCGAGCCGAGCAGGTAGGCGAGGGCCGCCAACAGCCAAAACATGGTATCCATCCCGGGGCGAGAGAGTCCCGATTCTAGCGGGGCGCAGGCCCCTTGTCGTGCCGCGGAGAGCGAAGTGGACAGAGTGTTTATCGACGGGCTGGAGGTCGACACCGTAATCGGTGCCTACGACTGGGAGCGGGAGATCCGCCAGTGCCTGCGGCTCGACCTGGCGTTCGCCTGGAACAACCGCGCGCCCGCCGAGCACGACGACCTGAGCAAGGCGCTGGACTATGCCAAGGTCTCCGAGCGGATCGCCGCCTTTGCCGCCGAGGCGCGCTACGAACTGGTGGAAACCTTCGCCGAACGGCTCGCCGCTTGCCTGATGGCGGAGTTCGGCATGCCCGGTCTGCACCTTAGGGTGACCAAGCCCGGCGCGGTGCCCAGTGCGCGCGGCGTCGGCGTGGAAATTCGCCGGGGTAGCCTGTGACGCCGATCCTGCTGGGCCTTGGCAGCAACACCGAGCGCACTGCGCACATCACCGCCGGCCTCGAGGCGCTGGATGCGTTCCTGCAGGACATCGCCTGCTCGCCGGTGTTCGAGAGCCTGCCGGTGGGCATCAAGAGCGGCCCCTTCTACAACCTAGTGGTGGCGGCGCAGACCGATCTGCCGCTGGGCGAGCTGGATCGCCGGCTGAAATTCATCGAGGCCGACAACGGTCGCTACGCGCCGGATCGGCGTGGCCTGCCGCTGGACATCGACGTGCTGACCTACGGCCAGATGACCGGCAACTTCGACGGCCTTATCCTGCCGCGCGGGGAAATCCTGAAGAACGCCTTCGTGCTCTGGCCGCTGGCGCTGCTGGTGCCGGAGGGGCTGCATCCCGGCAACGGGAACAGTTTCGCTGCGCTGTGGCGCGACGCGCAGATCGAGCAGGCGCTGTGGCCGGTGGCCTTCGAATGGCGCGGCGCCGAGCTGACCCCGGCCAGCCTGATCGAGCGCCACCCGCGCCCGGTCTGACTCATTACTCGCGGCTCTGTTTGTAGGCTTTCAGCGCCGCCAGGCGTTCGCGTTTCAGCGCCTCGCCCAGTTCCGCGCCCTTGAAACCTTTCTCCAGCAGCGGTTTCACGCTGACCGCTCGCGCCGCATCGGCCGCGCCGCGCAGGTAGGCCGCCTGCGGATAGTCGCGCCGCTCCAGGCCAAGGCGTCCGCGCGCATCCATCTCGCTGGCTGCGATGAACTCCTCGAAGCGCTGTGGGCGGCGGTAGATGTCGAAATGCTGCAAAAGCTCGAACAGCGTTGAGGGGCGCAGCTCCAGCGCCCGGTGGGCGTGGGTGTGGTACTCGCCGACCAGCAGCGCCAGTTCGGCGCACTCGCGCGGCACCTTGCAACGCGCGTTCACTGCGTTGATCGGTTTGCGGCCCTTGTGTTCGTGGGCGATGTGGCGTGGCCATTCCTCCGTCGGCGTCAGGCCCTTGCCGAGGTCGTGCAGCAGGCAGGCCCAGCGCACGGCGAGTGGCTGATCGTGCTCGGCGCACTGGCGCAGCACGGCCAGCACGTGAGCGCCGGTGTCGATCTCGGGGTGGTGCTGCGCCGGTTGCGGCACGCCGAAAAGCGCGTCGACTTCCGGCAGCAGCTCTGCCAGCGCGCCGCAGTCACGCAGCACCTGTACGAAGACGTCGGGGCGCGGCTCCATCAGCGCGCGGGAGATTTCCTTCCAGCTGCGTTCGGGCGTCAGCGCCTGCAATTCGCCGGATTCACTGAGCTGGCGCATCAACGCCTGGGTTTCTTCGGCGACGCGAAAGCCTAGCGGTGCATAGCGCGCGGCGAAACGGGCCACGCGCAACACGCGCAGTGGATCTTCGGCGAACGCCGGGGAAACGTGGCGCAGCAGCCTGGCCTGCAGGTCCTGCTGGCCGTGGTAGGGGTCGATGACCTGGCCGTGGTCGTCCTCGGCCATCGCGTTGATGGTCAGGTCGCGGCGGATCAGGTCGTCCTCCAGGGTAACCTCCGGATCGGCATAGAAGGTGAAGCCGCCATAGCCGCGCCCGCTCTTGCGTTCGGTGCGCGCCAGGGCGTACTCCTCGCCGGTCTGCGGGTGCAGAAACACCGGGAAATCGGCGCCCACCGGGCGAAAGCCGCGCGCCTGCATCTCTTCTGCCGTGGAGCCAACCACCACCCAGTCGACTTCGGTGACCGGCCGCCCGAGCAGCCGGTCACGCACCGCGCCACCTACCTTGTAAATCTGCATGTTCACCTCCGAGTCGCGGAGGATAGCGGTTGGCGGCCGGCGACACACCTGCGTCGCGGTGCGAAGACGGCGAGCGGGTACCCAGGTGCGCCCGTCGCGGAGTGGTTCAGATCGGCGGCAAGGCCAGGTCGAGGCGCGGATAGCCACTGTCGTTGTCGTGCTCGCCCTTCGCCGGGACGTGATGGGTGTGCATGACCTTGTCGCCCTGCACCGTTTCCAGGTGCACGTCGAAGCCCCACAACCGGTGCAGGTGCTTGAGCACCTCGTCGGTGGATTCGCCCAGCGGTTTGCGGTCGTGCTGGGTGTGGCGCAGGGTCAGCGAGCGATCACCGCGGCGGTCGACGTTCCAGATCTGCACGTTGGGTTCGCGGTTGCCCAGGTTGTACTGCGCGGCGAGCAGCTCGCGGATGGTCCGGTAGCCGCTTTCGTCGTGGATCGCCGGGACCAGCAGTTCGTCCTTCTGGTCGTCGTCGAGAATGCCGAACAGCTTGAGGTCGCGGATCACCTTGGGCGAGAGGAACTGCAGGATGAAGCTCTCGTCCTTGAAGCTGCTCATGGCGAATTTCACCGTGGTCAGCCAGTCGCTGCCGGCGATGTCGGGGAACCAGCGGCGGTCCTCGTCGGTGGGGTTCTCACACATACGGCGGATGTCGCTGTACATGGCGAAACCCAGAGTGTAGGGGTTGATGCCGCTGTAATAGGGGCTGTCGAAGCCGGGCTGGAAGACCACGCTGGTGTGCGACTGGAGGAACTCCATCATGAATCCGTCGCCGACCAGCCCTTCGTCGTAAAGGTCGTTCATCAGCGTGTAGTGCCAGAAGGTCGCCCAGCCTTCGTTCATCACCTGGGTCTGCCGCTGCGGATAGAAGTACTGCGCGATCTTCCGCACGATGCGTACCACCTCGCGCTGCCAGGGTTCCAGCAGCGGTGCGTGCTTCTCGATGAAATAGAGGATGTTCTCCTGCGGCTCGGAGGGGAAACGCTTGCTGTCCTGGGCGTCGTCCTTGCCGGCGCCTTTGGGGATGGTCCGCCAGAGGTCGTTGATCTGCTTCTGCAGATGCTCCTCGCGATCCTTCTGCCGGCGCCGTTCCTCCTCGGCGGAGATCGGGTAGGGCCGCTTGTAACGGTCGACGCCGTAGTTCATCAGCGCGTGGCAGGAGTCCAGCAGGTCTTCCACCGCGTCGATGCCGTGGCGTTCCTCGCACTGCATGATGTACTGCTTGGCGAACACCAGGTAGTCGATGATCGAGCTGGCATCGGTCCAGGTGCGGAACAGGTAGTTGCCCTTGAAGAAGCTGTTGTGGCCGTAGCAGGCATGGGCGATCACCAGCGCCTGCATGCAGATGGTGTTTTCTTCCATCAGGTAGGCGATGCACGGATCGGAGTTGATCACGATCTCGTAGGCCAGGCCCATCTGCCCGCGGCTGTAGGATTTCTCGGTGCTGAGGAAGTGCTTGCCGTAGGACCAGTGGTGATAGCCCAGCGGCATGCCGACGGAGGCGTAGGCATCCATCATCTGCTCGGCGGTGATCACCTCGATCTGGTTCGGGTAGGTGTCCAGCGCATAGCGCTCGGCGATGCGGCCGATCTCGCGGTCGTAGGTCTGGATCAGCTCGAAGGTCCATTCCGAACCGGTGGAAAGGGGTTGCACTCTGCGTTCGCGTACGCTCATCAGGCGAGCCTCCGTTGGAACAACTCGCGGAATACCGGGTAGATGTCGCCGGCCGAGACCAGTTGTTGCTGGGCGAAGCTGTCGTCGAAGGCCTCGCGCACCGCTTCGTACTCGTACCACAGCGCCTGGTGTTCGCGCGGGGTGATTTCGACATAGGTGAAGTACTGGACGAAGGGCATGATCTGCTTGATCAGGATGTCGCGGCAGATCGGCGAATCGTCGTTCCAGTTGTCGCCATCCGAGGCCTGGGCGCCGTAGATGTTCCATTCGTTGACCGGGTAGCGCTCCGCCATGATTTCCTGCATCAGCTTCAGCGCGCTGGAAACGATGGTGCCGCCGGTTTCCCGCGAGTAGAAGAATTCCTCCTCGTCCACCTCGCGCGCGCTGGTGTGGTGGCGGATGAACACCACTTCGATCTTGTCGTAGCTGCGCTTGAGGAACAGGTAGAGCAGGATGAAGAAGCGCTTGGCGACGTCCTTGGTCGCCTGCGTCATCGAGCCGGAGACGTCCATCAGGCAGAACATCACCGCCTTCGAGCTGGGATTTGGCTGCTTGGTCAGCAGGTTGTACTTGAGGTCGAACGTATCGAGGAAGGGCACCCGGGAGATGCGCCCGCGCAGCCTGTCGATCAGCGCTTCGGTTTCCTGGATGTCGCTGAAGTTGTCCGGCTCCTCGAGCCTGAGCCGCTCCAGTTCGATCTCCGCCGCGCGCAGCTTGGCGCGGCTGCTGCCGGACAGCGCGATGCGCCGGGCGTGGGCCGAGCGCAGCGTGCGGATGATGTTGATGCGCGAGGGGTTGCCCTCGCTGCTGATGCCGGCGCGGACGGTCTTGAAGGTGTCGCTGCCTTCCAGGTGGCGTTTCACCAGGTTGGGCAGCTCCAGGTCCTCGAACATGAATTCGAGAAATTCTTCCTGGGTGATCTGGAAGACGAACTCGTCCATGCCTTCGCCGGAGTTGCTCGCCTTGCCCTGGCCACCGCCACCGCCGCCACCCTGAGGGCGCGGGATGTGTTCGCCGGCGGTGAATTCCTTGTTGCCCGGGTGGACGATCGACTGCTTGCCGCCGCGCCCGTGGTGCAGCACCGGTTCGTCGATATCGCGGCCAGGAATGCTGATGTGCTCGCCGTGCTCCATGTCGGTGATGGAGCGGCGACCGACGGCCTCTTCGACCGCCTTCTTGATGTGATCACGGTAGCGCCGGAGGAATCGCTGGCGGTTTACCGTGCTCTTGTTCTTACCGTTCAGGCGTCGGTCGATCACGTAACTCATAGGCCCCTCCGAGGAGCAAGCTCCGGCTACACGCCAGCGGACATTGCCCGATGGCGCGCAGCCAGGCGCTTATGGCTTGAGGCGGGTTACTGCGATTTGCGCACCCGCAGATACCACTCGGAGAGCAGGCGCACCTGCTTCTCGGTATAGCCGCGTTCGACCATGCGTTTGACGAAGTCGCTGTGCTTCTGCTGATCCTCCTTGCTCGCCTTGGCGTTGAAGCTGATGACTGGCAGCAGGTCCTCGGTGTTGGAGAACATCTTCTTCTCGATCACCACCCGCAGTTTCTCGTAGCTCAGCCAGGTCGGGTTCTTGCCGTTGTTGTTGGCGCGGGCGCGCAGCACGAAGTTGACGATCTCGTTGCGGAAATCCTTCGGATTGCTGATGCCAGCCGGCTTCTCGATCTTCTCCAGTTCCTCGTTGAGGGCGACGCGGTTGAGGATTTCGCCGGTTTCCGGATCGCGGTATTCCTGGTCCTGAATCCAGAAGTCCGCGTACAGCACGTAGCGGTCGAAGATGTTCTGCCCGTACTCGCTGTAGGACTCCAGGTAGGCGGTCTGGATTTCCTTGCCGATGAACTCGATGTAGCGCGGCGCCATGTACTCCTTGAGGTAGCGCAGGTAGCGCTCGCGCACCTCGGCGGGGAACTGCTCCTGCTCGATCTGCTGCTCGAGGACATAGAGCAGGTGCACCGGGTTGGCCGCCACCTCGTTGGGGTCGAAGTTGAAGACCTTGGAGAGAATCTTGAAGGCGAAGCGGGTGGAGAGGCCGGTCATGCCTTCGTCGACGCCCGCGCTGTCGCGGTACTCCTGGATCGACTTGGCCTTGGGGTCGGTGTCCTTGAGGTTCTCGCCGTCGTACACCCGCATCTTCGAATAGATGTTGGAGTTTTCCGGCTCCTTCAGGCGCGACAGGGTGGAAAACTGCGCCAGCATCTTCAACGTGTCCGGCGCGCAATGGGCTTTGGACAGCGAGCTGTTGAAAAGCAGCTTGTCGTAGATCTTGATTTCATCGGACACGCGCAGGCAGTACGGCACCTTGACGATGTAGATGCGGTCGATGAACGCCTCGTTGTTCTTGTTGTTGCGGAAGGTGTGCCACTCGGATTCGTTTGAGTGCGCCAGCAGGATGCCGTTGAACGGGATCGCGCCCAGGCCTTCGGTGCTGTTGTAGTTGCCTTCCTGGGTGGCGGTCAGCAGCGGATGGAGCACCTTGATCGGCGCCTTGAACATCTCGACGAACTCCATCAGGCCCTGGTTGGCCCGGCACAGCGCGCCCGAGTAGCTGTAGGCATCGGCGTCGTTCTGCGGGAACTCCTCGAGCTTGCGGATATCCACCTTGCCCACCAGCGCGGAGATGTCCTGGTTGTTCTCATCGCCCGGCTCGGTCTTGGCCACGGCGATCTGGTTGAGCACCGAGGGGTAGAGCTTGACCACGCGGAACTGGCTGATGTCGCCGCCGAACTCCTGCAGGCGCTTGGTCGCCCAGGGCGACATGATGGTCGAGAGGTAGCGGCGCTGGATGCCGTAGTCCTCTTCGAGGATGTCGCCGTCCTCGGTGGCGTTGAACAGGCCGAGGGGCGATTCGAACACCGGTGAGCCCTTGATCGCGTAGAAGGGCACCTTCTCGATCAGTTGCTTGAGTTTTTCCGCGAGGGAGGATTTACCGCCGCCGACCGGGCCGAGGAGGTAGAGGATCTGTTTCTTCTCTTCCAGACCCTGGGCGGCGTGGCGGAAGTAGGAAACGATCTGCTCGATGCAGTCTTCCATGCCGTGGAAGTCGGCGAAGGCCGGGTAACGACGGATGACCTTGTTGGAGAAGATCCGCGACATCCGCGAATCCACCGAAGTATCCAGGACTTCCGGTTCGCCGATGGCCATGAGCATCCGTTCCGGGGCACTGGCGTAGGCACTTTTGTCCTGCTTGCACAGGTCGAGGTATTCCTGGAGGGACAGCTCCTCCTGGCGCGTGGATTCGAAGCGTTGCTGGAAGTGGCTGAATATACTCATTACATCACCTCGCTCGATGCTCGGAGCCGATGCGAGCTCGCTCTTGCGGGCGCTGGCAATCAGTCGACAAGTCGGCCGATCAATCCCCCAGTACACCTAAAAGGTCGCTCCCGCCCCGGTAGCCGGTGGGCCGGCTTTTCCCCTGTTTGGATGGCCTGCAGTGAAGGATAGTTCGATATCGCGATGATCAAGAAACGCTGAAGCTTGTCCGCATATTGCGCTCCTTCCCCACACAGCGGAAGAGCCGGTGGGACAAGGCACGCTTTCATTGCAAAAAAATTAATCGGCTTGCGTCTGGGAGGTCTGCTCGGGATAGGTGGCGCGCCAGAGCTCGAATCCGCCGTCCAGGCTGTACACCTCGGCGAAGCCCTGATTGACCAGATAGGCTGCCGCGCCCTGGCTGGAGTTGCCGTGGTAGCAGGTGACGATCAGTGGCTGGTCGAGGTCGGCCTGGGCGATGAAATCGGCCAGGGAGTAGTTGTCCAGGTGCTGCGAACCGCTGATGTGGCCGAGCGCGAAGCTTTGTGGATCGCGCACGTCGACCACCGCTGCGCCCTGTTCGCGCAGGGCCTGCGCCTGTTGCGGGGGAATGCGTTTGAACTCGCTCATGTGGGCCTCGCTGGCGATGACTGACAGTCGCAATGATGGCGCTGGCCGCTGTCCAGGTCGAGTAGCGTCAGACTGCCACCCCACACGCAGCCGGTGTCCAGGGCGAACACCCCGGGCTCGTCGCAGCGGCCTTCGAGCGCCGCCCAATGACCGAAGATCAGCTTCTGGCCGCGGGTCTTGCGCTCGGCGAAGCTGAACCAGGGGGCGAAGCCGGCCGGCGGATTGTCCGCGCCTTCCTTGCTGTGCAGGTCCAGGGTGCCGTCCGCGGTACAGAAGCGCATGCGGGTGAAGTAGTTGGTGATGGTGCGCAGGCGCGCGACGCCTTCGAGTTCGCTGCTCCATTTCGCCGGCTCGTTGCCGTACATGCCGTCGAGAAACAGCGGCAGGCGCAGGTCGTCATACAGTACTTCCTCGACTTCCGCCGCGCGCTTGAGTGCCTTCTTCAGTGTCCACTGCGGCGGGATGCCGGCATGGACCATGGCGAAATCGCGCTGCGCATCGTGGTGCACGAGCTTCTGCCGGCGCAGCCAGTCGAGCAGCTCCTGGCAATCGGGGGCGTCGAGGATCTCGCGCAGGGTGTCCTGCTTCTTCAGCCGCTCGACGTTGTGCGCGACCGCCAGCAGGTGCAGGTCGTGATTGCCCAGCACGACCACCAGTGCGTCGCGCATGGCGTACAGGTAGCGCAACGTTTCCAGCGATTGCGGGCCGCGGTTGACCAAGTCGCCGGCCAGCCACAGCTTGTCCTTGAGCGGGTCGAAGGCGACCCGTTCGAGCAGGCATTTCAGCGGATCGAGGCAGCCTTGCAGGTCGCCGACGGCGTACACCGCCATCAGTGCAGGGCTCCGGGCACCGCCAGGCGGAAGGGCGCGATCGGGGCGTCGAAGCGGGTGCCGTCGTCGGCCAGCATCTGGTAGCTGCCGTGCATGCTGCCGACGCGCGTGGTCATCATCGTACCGCTGCTGTAGGTGTGGCTCTGGCCGGGCTCCAGGCGCGGCTGCTGGCCGATCACCCCGGAGCCGCGCACTTCCTGCACATTGCCGTTGCCGTCGGTGATCACCCAGTGCCGCGAGATGAGCTTGGCCGGTTGTTCACCGGCGTTGCTCAGGGTGACGGTATAGGCGAAGGCAAAGCGCTCCTGCTCGGGCTGGGACTGCTCGGGAAGGAAGCGCGAAATCACCGTGACATCGATGTGGTAAAGCGGATCGGACATGCGGAAGAACTCGAAGGTGTCTCTGGCGAGTCTAGGGCGTTAGTCGTTGCTTGTCTGCTCGCAGAGCTTGTCGGCGAGACGAACGAAGGCTGCCAGGTCGAGCTGCTCGGGACGCAGGCTGCCATCCACGCCGGCGGCCTCGATCGCCTGGGCATCGAGCAGGCCCTTGAGGGTGTTGCGCAGGGTCTTGCGGCGCTGGTTGAAGGCGTCGCGGACCACGCGCTCGAGCTGGCGATGATCCTTCGCCGGGAACGGCAGCACTTCGTGCGGCACCAGGCGGACGATGGCGGAATCGACCTTCGGTGGCGGATTGAAGGCGCCAGGGCCGACGTTGAACAGGTGCTCCACGCGGCAGTGGTACTGCACCATGATCGACAGCCGGCCCCAATCGCCGCCGCCAGGTCCGGCGGCGAGGCGTTCGACCACTTCCTTCTGCAGCATGAAGTGCATGTCGCGGATCAGTCCGGCGTGATCGAGCAGATGGAAGATCAGCGGCGTGGAGATGTTGTAGGGCAGGTTGCCGACCACCCGCAGGCTGTGCGGCTGATCGCCGAGACTGGCGAAGTCGAACTTCAGCGCATCGCCCTGGTGCAGGTTGAAGTTCGGCAGGCTGCCGAAGCGCTCGCGCAGGATCGGGATCAGGTCGAGGTCCAGCTCGACCACGTCGAGTTGGGCGCCGCTGCCGAGCAGGCCTTCGGTAAGGGCGCCCTGGCCGGGGCCGATTTCCACCAGACGTTCGCCTTCACGGGGATGGATGCCGCGCAGGATGCGGTGGATTACCCCGGCGTCGTGCAGAAAGTTCTGGCCGAAGCGTTTGCGGGCGCGGTGTTGGTACTCGGACATTGCGGAAGGACTCCAGGCTTCGCGCGGCGGGCGACAGGCCAGGGCGGAAGCGATACGACGAAGGCGCGCAGTTTAGCAGCATTGCGCGCGCGCCCTTCGCCGAGGTGTGACTGGCGTCGGCTCAGTCGCGAGAAGCGCGCGCCGCGGCCATCTGATAGGCGGTTTCTAGTGCGACCGTCAGGCTGCCGCTGTCGATTCGCCCGCTGCCGGCCAGGTCCAGCGCCGTGCCGTGGTCGACCGAGGTGCGGATGATCGGCAGACCCAGGGTGACGTTCACCGCCGCGCCGAAACCCTTGTACTTGAGCACCGGCAGGCCCTGGTCGTGGTACATGGCGAGCACCGCGTCGCAGTGCTCGAGGTGCTTGGGGGTGAACAGGGTGTCGGCCGGCAGCGGGCCGATCAGATCAATGCCTTCGGCACGCAGGCTTTCCAGCGTCGGCTCGATCACCTCGATTTCCTCACGGCCCAGGTGCCCGCCCTCGCCAGCGTGCGGGTTGAGGCCGCAGACCAGGATACGCGGGCGGGCGATGCCGAACTTGTCGCGCAGGTCGGCGTGCAGGATGCGGGTGACACGTGCCAGGCGCTCGCCGGTGATCGCCGCGGCGACGTCCTTCAGCGGCAGGTGGGTGGTCACCAGCGCCACCCGCAGGCCGCGCGTCGCCAGCATCATTACCACCTGCTCGGTGGCGGTGAGGTCGGCGAGGAACTCGGTGTGCCCGGAGAAGGCGATGCCGGCGTCGTTGATCACGCCCTTGTGTACCGGTGCGGTGATCATTCCGGCGAAGTCGCCGGTCAGGCAGCCCTGGCCGGCGCGGGTCAGGGTTTCCAACACGTATGCGGCATTCGCCGTATCGAGATGACCGGCGCTCACCGGCGCGTGCAAAGGCGTATCCCAGACGTAGAGACTGCCGGCTGGCGCCGCCGTTTGCGGCCAGTGACCGGGGCCGACGCCGATCAGCTCGACGCTCGACGCCATCCGCTTCGCGCGTTCGCCAAGCAGGGCCAGGCTGGCGATCGCCACTACCGGATGCGGCTGCGCTTGTGCGGCCAGCAGCAGGCAGAGGTCCGGGCCGATGCCGGCGGGTTCGCCGGGGGTGAGCGCGAAAACGGGCTGAGTGTTCATCGAAGGTCTCTCGGGTGACAGGGTTCTACTTTAACCGTGCGAACGGCGAAAACGAAAAAGCCCGGCGCTTGCCGGGCTTTCTCAACGCTGCGGGTCGCCCCTCAGAGTTTGATTTCGACGTAAGCCTCGTCGCGGATCTGCCGCAGCCAGGCCTGCAGCTCCTCGTCGTACTTGCGGTTGCGCAGGGCGTTCATCGCCTGCTGCTCTCGGAACTGCGCGCTGTTGTCGGTGGCGCGGCGGCCGAGCACTTCCAGTACGTGCCAGCCGTACGGGCTCTTGAACGGCTTCGATACCTGGCCACTCGGGGTATCCATCATCACCTGACGGAATTCCGGGACCAGTGCGTTGGGGTCGACCCAGTTCAGATCGCCGCCATTGAGCGCCGAGCCCGGATCTTCGGAGAAGCTCTTCGCCAGCTCGGCGAAGTCCTCGCCGGCACGGATGCGCTCGTAGAGGCGTTCGGCCAGGCGCTGGGTCTCGGCTTCACTGCGGATTTCGCTGGGCTTGATCAGGATGTGGCGAACATGCACTTCGTCACGTACCTGGGTGTCGCCGCCGCGCTTCTCGACCAGCTTGAGGATGATGAAACCGCCCGGCGTGCGCAGCGGCTCGGTGACTTCGCCCGGGCTCATCGCGCCGATCATGCTGTCGAACGGCTGCGGCAGCTGGGCGGCCTTGCGCCAGCCCATGTCGCCGCCTTCCAGCGCGTTCTCGCTGGCGGAGTGGGCGATGGACAGCTGGGCGAAATCGGCGCCCTTGAGCAGTTGCTCGTGCAGGTCCTTGGCCTGGCGTTCGGCCGCCTGGATGGCTTCCGCCGACGCGGCGTCGGGCACCGCGATCAGGATGTTGGCCAGGTGGAATTCTTCGGACAGCTGCATCTTGCCCATGTCCGAGGCGAGGAAGTTCTGCACTTCCTGATCGGTGACCTGGATGCGCTCGGCCACGCGACGCTGGCGCACGCGGCTGATGACCATCTCGCGACGGACCTGCTCGCGGGCGTCGTCGAAGGACAGGCCATCCTGGTTCAGCGCGGCGCGGAACTGGTCGACGCTCATGCCATTGCGCTGGGCGATGGTGGTGATGGCGTCGTTCAGCTCATCGTCGCCGATGCGGATGCCGGAGCGGTCGCCCATCTGCAGCTGCAGGTTCTCGATGATCAGGCGATCGAGCACCTGCGGGTCCAGCACGTTTTCCGGCGGCAGCTGGCCGCCGCGCTTGGTGATGGTCTGCTCGACCTCGCGCACGCGCTGGTCCAGCTGGCTCTTCATGATCACGTCGCTGTCGACGATGGCGACCACGCGGTCCAGCGGCTGTACCTGGGCGTGCGCCACGGTACCGACAAACACTGCGCCCAACAGCAGCGGGCGCAGACACTCAGAAAGCTTGGTCTTCACGTTCACGATAACCTTCGATGCCTTTGTCGAGGAAAGTCTCGACACCATTGCCAAGAACCCCACCGAGGCCCTTGAACACGATCTGGAGGAAGATGCCGCGGTCCGCTTCGTCGTTGCGGTCCGGGTTCAGGCTGGCTTCGTCGTAGTCGATCCAGTAGCGATTGACCAGGCGCAGTTTCCAGCAGCAGCTGTCGTATTCGAAGCCGCCGAATGCCTCCAGTGTACGGTTGCGGTTGTAGTCGTACTGCCAGCGCGCGATGACGCTCCATTGCGGGACGATCGGCCAGATGGTCGAGAAGTCATGCTGGCTGATCTTGTAGTAGTCCTTGATGTAGTTCGGGTTTGCCGAACCATCTGGGAGTGTCGGCGTGCCGAAGTCCTGCGAATAACCCCAGGTTCCGGATGCCTGGTCGAAGCGCACGGTGTCGGCGCGGTAGCGGTAGCCGGCGTTGATCACCTTGTTCGGGTTGTCTTCTGGCTGGTAGTGGAACATCGCGCTGCCGGAGCGGGTTTCGCGCGAATCCGGGTCCCAGTTGAAGTCCGAGGTCAGGCGCCAGTCGCGGTTGAAGCGGTACATGTACTCCAGCGCATAGGGCGACAGCGAGGACTGCGACTCGTCGCGGTCGCGGTAGTCGATGCCCGGCATCTGAACCTTGCGGTCCTCGAAGTAGATCGCCTGGCCGATGCTGAAGCGCTGCCGCTCGAAGCCGTTCGGCTCGATCCAGCGGTTGGTCACGCCAAGGGACAGCTGGTTGGCGTCGCCGATGCGGTCGCTGCCGGAGAAGCGGTTTTCACGGAACAGCGAGGCGTAGTTGAAGGTGCTTTCGCTGGTGTCGAACACCGGAATGTCGGTCTGGTCTTCTTCGGGTACGTAGAGGTAGAACAGGCGCGGTTCCAGGGTCTGACGGTAGGAATTGCCGAACAGCTGCGTGTTGCGGTCGAAGTAGAGGCCGCTGTCTACGCTGTAGATCGGCACGCTGCGGCTGACGCTGTCGTCGAAGTTCTGGTTGGCGGCGGCGAGGTCGGCTTTGCCTTCCCCATCGAGATCCAGATCGTACTTCGTGTAGGCGTACTTGACCGACGGCTTGAGGTAGCCGAAGGCCCAGTTGAGCGGCAGGCTGACACCGGGCTCAAGATGCAGGCGGGTGCCATCAGCACGCGCGAGGCCAGTCAGGTTGTTGTCGTACCAGGATTCGAGCTGGTCATCGCGGTTGGTGAAGAAGCCGCTGCGCAGGTCGCGGTCGAAGCGCACCAGCTCGGTGTTGTAGGTGAAGTTCAGGCCGCCCGGTTGGAACGGCAGGGCCCCATTGAGAGTGACTTGCGGCAGGCGCTCGTACGGGGTGATGTCGGTAACGGTGGCACGCTCGTAACCCTGAACGTTGAGCCTGGCGGTGTAGCTGTCGCCGCGCCAGGTCAGGGTGCCGCGCTTGTCGAGGTAATCGCCGGTGTCGATGCCCAGCTGGGTTTCCAGATCCTGGAAATAGTAGGGGTCGCTGATCTCGGTGTAATCGACTTCGCTCAGCAGGCGGGTATCCAGACCACCCTTGTGCTGCCAGCTATACATCCAGCGGGTGTCTTCGTATTCCGACTGATTCTTGCGCTCGTCCTCGTCGTCGTTGAGGAAGGAGGCGCCGACCTGGCCTTCGGTGCTCTTGGTCAGGTAACGGACCTCGCCTTCCATCTGCAGACCGCGCTTGGTCATCATGGTCGGGTAGAGCGTGGCGTCGTAGTTCGGCGCCAGGTTNNGGCGGTCGTCGATCGGGAACTGGATGTACGGCGTGTAGAACACCGGCAGGTCTTTCACCCGCAGGGTCACGTTGGTCGCCGTGCCGAAACCGGATGCCGGGTTCAGGGTGATGTTGTTGCCCTTCAGGTACCAGGTGTTCTCGCCCGGTTCGCAGCGCGTGTAGGTGCCGTCCTTCAGGCGGATGACGGCGGTTTCCTCACGCTTGGCGTACTGCGCGCTGCCGCGGATGTGCGACTTGTGCAGCACGTATTCGGCGTTCTCGATCTGCGCTTCGCCGTTGTCCAGCTGCAGCTCGGCGCGATCGCCGACCACCAGGGCGCCGTTGTCACGCAGCCTGACGTTGCCGACCAGTTCACCCTTGTTTTCCAGCTGGCGCAGGTTGGCTTCGTCGGCCTCGACCTGCAGGTGGCTCTGGCGCAGCACGACATCGCCGGCGAGGGTCGCGACCTGCTCGGTCTGTTCGTAGCGCGAGGCCTTGGCGGAGACGAACAGCGGCGCATCGCTGAGCGGCGTCTTGTCATCCATTCCCGGCCGCAGCGGCTCGACATAGGCGCCGGCGCAGTAGGGACCGGCTTCGGCGAGCTGGGCCGGCGTGAGTTTTTCACGCGGCACCCAGTCGATATGGCTGTAGTCTGCACTGCGCGCGGTGAGGACCTTGCCCTTGCTCTCCGTTACCAGGCGAGTGCTCTCGGGCTGTGCGGCAGCGTTGGCGGTTGCCGCTGCCGTGCCGCTGCTGGAGCTGACGGCAGAGTCGCTGTGCACCGGGCGTGGAGGCAGGTTCGCCGGCTCGCTTTTGGGTGCGCAGGCCCAACTGCCGGCGGAGGCCTGGCAATCGTATTGCTCGGCGGCGACAACATATTGGGTGGCGACGGGCTGCAGGGCCAACAAGCTTGCGGACACCAACAGAGGAAACTTCTTGCGAAACGCGGGGGACTTTACTGCCATCTTATTAATCCAGGCTTCCTGCGCGCCATCGGCCC
>DIEE01000107.1 GCA_002418465.1 Pseudomonas sp. UBA5782
CGATCATCGCCGGCGGCCTGGTGGGCATCGCGGCGATCTTCAGCGACGGCCTGATCAACCTGCAGGGCATGACCCTGACCGCGGCGATGATCACCATGAGCGTGTTCGGCGCCATCGTCATGTACATCATGAGCATGCTCAGCCTGTTCAAGCTGCGTAAGAGCGAGCCGAACCTGGAGCGCACCTTCCGCGCGCCGGGCTACCCGATCGTGCCGGGCATCGCCCTGGTGCTGGCGGTGGTCTGCCTAGTGGCGATGGCTTGGTTCAACGCCGTCATCGGCCTGATCTTCCTCGGCTTCATGGCGATCGGCTTCGTCTACTTCCTGCTGACCGGCCATCAGCGCGCCAACGCACGTACCGACGCGCTGTTGACCGGTGGTGCCGCCTGACGTTTAGTAACCCCTGAGTGCCGACGCCGGACGCTTGCGCCCGGCGTCGTCGTTTCCGATCTCCTGAGGCGAACCAGCGGTTCGCCTCGGACCGTCCCAGCGGAGTCCCGTCATGCCCTACAGCACATCCGTCGGCAGCCAGACCTACCGCTTCGCCGATCTCAAGACCCTGCTGGCCAAAGCCAGCCCCGCGCGCTCCGGCGACTACCTGGCCGGCCTCGCCGCCGCCACCTACGAAGAACGCATGGCGGCGAAGATCGCCCTCGCCGACGTGCCGCTCAAACGCTTCCTCGACGAGGCGCTGATCCCCTACGAAGCCGATGAAGTCACCCGCCTGATCATCGATAGCCATGACCTGGCGGCCTTCGCGCCGATTTCCCACCTCACCGTCGGCGACCTGCGCGACTGGCTGCTGCTCGACTCCACCGACAGCGCCATGCTCAGCGCCGTGGCGCCGGGCATCACCCCGGAAATGGCCGCTGCGGTGAGCAAGCTGATGCGCAACCAGGACCTGATCCTGGCAGCGAAGAAATGCCGCGTGGTGACGCGCTTTCGCAACACCATCGGCCTGCCTGGCCACCTCTCCGTGCGCCTGCAGCCGAACCACCCGACCGACGACGTGCGCGGCATCGCCGCGAGCATGCTCGACGGCCTGCTCTACGGCTCGGGCGATGCGGTGGTCGGCATCAACCCGGCGAGCGACTCGCTGCCGACACTGATGCGCCTGTGGCAGATGCTCGACGAAGTCCGCCAGCATTTCGACATCCCCATGCAGAGCTGCGTGCTCACCCACGTCACCACGCAGATCCAGGCGATCGAGGCCGGCGCGCCGCTGGACCTGATGTTCCAGTCGATCGCCGGCACCGAGAAGACCAACTCCAGTTTCGGCGTCAACCTGTCGATCCTGCGCGAGGCGCATGACGCCGCGCAGAGCCTCAGGCGCGGCACCGTCGGCGACAACCTGATGTACTTCGAAACCGGCCAGGGCGCGGCGCTTTCCGCGGGCGGCCATCATGGCGTCGACCAGCAGACCTGCGAGGCGCGCGCCTACGCCGTGGCGCGCGAGTTCAAGCCGCTGCTGACCAACACCGTGGTCGGCTTCATCGGCCCGGAATACCTCTACGACGGCAAGCAGATCATCCGCGCCGGGCTGGAAGACNNNCGACGACATCATGCTCAACTACCAGAGCACCTCGTTCCACGACGCGCTCTACCTGCGCAGCGTGCTCGACCTGAAACGCGCGCCGGAATTCGATGCCTGGCTGACGCGCATGGCGATCACCGAAGCCTCCGGGCGCCTGCGCGAGATCGGTCGCGGCCATCATCTGCTCAAGCAACTGCCCTTCCTCTCCGGAGCCGCCTGATGAGCGACCTGACCCTCACGCAAAGCAACCCCTGGGACGAACTGCGCGCACACACCTCGGCGCGCATCGCCCTCGGCCGGGTCGGCTCCAGCCTGCCGACCAGCGAGGTGCTGAAGTTCGGCCTGGCGCACGCCCAGGCGCGCGACGCGGTACACCGCCCGCTGGATTTCGAAACCCTCGGCGCTGAACTCGAAGCCGCGGGCTTCCGCACGCTGCGGGTGAAGAGCGATGCGGCGGACCGGCATATCTACCTGCTGCGCCCGGATCACGGCCGCAGCCTCGACGAGGGCTGCCGTGAACGCCTGTGCGCCGAAGCTCCGGCGCCGGAACTGGCGGTGGTGATCGCCGACGGGCTGTCCTCCATCGCCGTGCAGAACCATGCCCTGCCGCTGCTGCAGCGCTTTCGCGAACGCTTCGAGGCCGACTGGGCGAACACCCCGGTGGTGCTCGCCGAACAGGGTCGCGTGGCGATCGGCGACGGCATCGGCGAGGCGCTGCGCGCCAGGCTGGTGATCGTACTGATCGGCGAACGGCCGGGCCTCACCTCGCCGGACAGCCTCGGCCTCTATGTCACCTTCCGGCCGAAGGTCGGCCTGATGGACAGCGAACGCAACTGCATCTCCAACGTGCGCCCCGAAGGCCTGCCCTACGGCGTCGCCGCCCACAAGCTCGACCACCTGGTACGCGGCGCGCTGCGCCTGCAACTCTCCGGCGTGGCACTGAAGGACGACAGCACGCTGCACGATGTGCTGCCCGGCTAAGCGAATACCGAACTGACAGGGGGCGCCGCGCGTCGTAAGGTGAAGGACACACCCAATGACAAGAAGGAGAACCCCATGCCCTGGTATGCCTGGCTGATACTGCTGGTGGCCATCGGCTCCATCGTCGGCGGCCTGATGATGTTGCGCGACACGGCGAAGGAAGTGCCGCTGTCCAAGGAGCAACTCGACCGCGTCCACCAGCGCAACGCCGAAGCGGACGCCCAGGACGCCGACGACCGCTAGCCGCCCCCCAAAAAAACGCCGCGGGTTTCACCCGCCCTA
>DIEE01000150.1:0-209 GCA_002418465.1 Pseudomonas sp. UBA5782
CGCAGGCCAGGTGCAGGGTGGGCGGCGCGGGAAGAACGCTGCGCCATCCGCTCCGGGCGCTCCACGGCGAGTGCGGATCGTCGCCGCGCACGCGGGCGGTTTCGCTTTCCACGAAGGCTGTGGCAGCGGCCTGCCAGAAGGCGTCCGGCAGCGCGGCAGGCGCTGGCAGCAACTCGGCCTGGTGCCGTTCGATGAAGCCGGTATCCAGC
>DIEE01000150.1:417-11929 GCA_002418465.1 Pseudomonas sp. UBA5782
TACAGGCGCACCTCGATGGCATGACCGAGCAACGGCACCTGCTCCTGGGTGATCGGCAGCGGCTCGCCGCGTGCCACGCGAATCTGCCAGGCGACCAGATCGAGCCCGGTAATGGCCTCGGTCACCGGATGCTCGACCTGCAGGCGAGTGTTCATCTCCATGAAGAAAAACTGCCCGCGCGCATCGAGGAGAAACTCCACCGTGCCGGCGCCGACATAGCCGATGGCTTGCGCCGCCTTCACCGCAGCCTCGCCCATGGCGCGGCGCAGCTCGACCGACATGCCAGGCGCCGGCGCTTCCTCGACCACCTTCTGGTGGCGGCGCTGGATCGAGCAGTCGCGCTCGTTGAGGTACAGGCAGCTGCCGTGTGTGTCGGCGAAGACCTGGATCTCCACGTGGCGCGGCTTGAGCACGTACTTTTCCACCAGCATGCGCGAGTCGCCAAACGCCGATTGCGCCTCGCGCTGGGCGGACTGCAGGGCGTCGGCGAGATCGGCCTCGCGTTCCACGACCTTCATGCCCTTGCCGCCACCACCGGCGGCAGCCTTGAGCAACACCGGATAGCCGATGCGTTCGGCGGCCTCGCGGAAGGTCTGCACGTCCTGTGCCTCGCCGTGGTAGCCGGGCACCAGCGGCACTTCGGCGGCCTCCATCAGCGACTTGGCGGCCGACTTACTGCCCATGGCCTCGATGGCGCTGGCCGGCGGGCCGAGGAAGACCAGCCCGGCGGCCTCGACGGCGCGGGCGAACGCGGCGTTCTCCGAGAGAAAGCCGTAGCCCGGATGGATCGCCTCGGCGCCGCTGGCCTGGGCGGCAGCGATGATCCTGTCGATCAGCAGGTAGCTTTCCGCCGGCTTCGCACCGCCGAGGTCGACGGCGAAGTCGGCCTCGGCGACATGCCGCGCGTTTCGGTCGATGGCACTGTGCACGGCGACGGTGATCAGGCCGAGGGATTTCGCCGTGCGCATCACCCGGCAGGCGATCTCGCCGCGGTTGGCGACGAGGAGGGTGGTGATGCTCTTCTCCTGGCCCGGGGTGAGGGCGGCGGCAGGGGCCGAGCCATCCTTCCTCACGGGGACGCCAGCCGACGCGGAGCAAGAGGGGTTCATGCCGTTCTGTTCGCTCATGCGTGCTGCTCCTGCCAGGCCGGCGTGCGTTTGTCGAGAAAGGCGCTGAGCCCTTCCTGGCCCTCGGCGCTGACGCGAATCCGCGCGATGGCGCTTTCGGTGGACTGGCGCAGCGCCGGACCGAGTACCCCGCTGCCGACTTCCAGCAGCAGTGCCTTGCTGGCGCGCATCGCCTGTGGGCCGTTGAGCAGCAGCGCGGCAATCCACTCCTCGACACGCGAGTCCAGTTCCGCTGCCGGATAGCACTCGGAGAGCAGGCCCAGCTCACGGGCGCGTTCCCCGCCGAAGCGCTCGGCGGTCAGCGCGTAACGGCGCGCAGCGCGTTCGCCGATGGCCTGCACGACGAAGGGGCTGATCACCGCAGGCGCCAGGCCGATGCGCACCTCGGACAGGCTGAACTGCGCATCCAGCGCGCCAATAGCCAGGTCGCAGCAACTGACCAGGCCGACGGCGCCGCCGAATGCCGCCCCCTGGACCACGGACAGGGTCGGGATCGGCAGGGCCTGCAGGCTGTACATCAATTCGGCCAACTCATGCGAGTCGGCGAGATTGGCCGTGTAGTCGAGCGTCGCCGCGTGGCGCATCCAGGCCAAATCGGCACCTGCACAGAAGTGCCGGCCCCGGCCGCGCAGCAGGAGAAAGCGCAGGCGCTCGTCGGTGCTCACGATGCCGAGGGCGAGGGTCAGCTCGCGGATCATCTCGGCGTTGAAGGCGTTGTTCTTCTCCGGGCGGTTCAGCCACAGGGTGGCGAAGCCGCGCGGGTCGGTTTCGAGCTGGATGGTGGTGAAGTCGGTCATGGTCGTTCCTGTAGGGTGCGCCGTGCGCACTGGAGCCAGGTTGCGGTGCGCGCGGCGCACCCTACGGGTTCACATGCGAAACACGCCGAACCGGCTCGGCTCGATCGGCGCGTTGAGGCTGGCGGAGATCGCCAGGCCTAGCACCTCGCGGGTCTGCGCCGGGTCGATGACGCCGTCGTCCCACAGCCGCGCGCTGGAGTAGTAGGCGTGCGCCTGGCGCTCGTACTGCTCGACGATGGGCTGCTTGAGGCGTTGCTCGTCCTCGGCGGAGAACGCCTGACCGCTGCGTTCGCCTTGTTCGCGCTTGACCTGCACCAGCACGCCGGCAGCCTGTTCCGCGCCCATTACGCCGATCCGCGCGTTAGGCCACATCCACAAAAAACGCGGGTCGTAGGCGCGGCCGCACATGCCGTAGTTACCGGCGCCGAAGCTGCCGCCGATGATCACGGTGAACTTCGGCACCCTGGCGCAGGCCACGGCGTTGACCAGCTTGGCGCCATGCTTGGCTATACCGCCGGCCTCGTATTTCTGGCCGACCATGAAGCCGGTGATGTTCTGCAAGAACAGCAGCGGAATGCCGCGCTGGCAGGCCAGCTCGATGAAGTGCGCGCCTTTTTGCGCCGACTCGGCGAAGAGGATGCCGTTGTTTGCCAGGATCGCCAGCGGATAGCCCTGCAGATGGGCGAAACCGCAGACAAGGGTGGTGCCAAACAGCGCCTTGAACTCGTCGAAGGCCGAATCGTCCACCAGGCGCGCGATCACCTCGCGCGCATCGAAGGGCTGCTTGGCGTCGGCCGGGATCACTCCGTATAGCTCGTCGGCTGCGTAGCGGGGGGCAATCGGCGCACGGCTGTTGATCTCGCCCTGCTTGCGCCAGTTGAGGTTGGCGATGCAGCGGCGCGCCAGGGCCAGCGCGTGCTCGTCGTTCTCGGCGTAATGGTCGGCAACGCCGGAGGTCTTGCAGTGCACGTCGGCGCCGCCCAGGTCCTCGGCGCTGACCACTTCGCCGGTGGCGGCCTTCACCAGCGGCGGGCCGGCGAGAAATATCGTCGCCTGATTGCGCACCATGATGGCTTCGTCGGCCATGGCCGGCACGTAGGCGCCGCCGGCGGTGCAGGAGCCCATGACCACAGCGATCTGCGGGATTCCCATGGCGCTCATGTTGGCCTGGTTGAAGAAGATTCGCCCGAAGTGCTCGCGGTCCGGGAACACCTCGTCCTGGCGCGGCAGATTGGCGCCGCCGGAGTCGACCAGGTAGATGCACGGCAGGCGGTTCTGCTGGGCGATGGCCTGAGCGCGCAGGTGCTTCTTTACGCTCAGCGGGTAGTAGCTGCCGCCTTTCACCGTGGCATCGTTGGCGACGATCATGCATTCCACGCCCTCGACGCGGCCGATGCCGGCGACCACGCCGGCGGCCGGTACGTCTTCGCCGTAGACCTCATGGGCGGCCAACTGGCCGATCTCGAGAAACGGCGAGCCGAGGTCGAGCAACTGCCCGATGCGCTCACGCGGCAGCAGCTTGCCACGCGAGGTATGACGCTCCTGCGCCCTGGCGCCGCCGCCTTCGTGGATACGGGCGAGGAGTTCGCGCAGCTCGTTGACCTGGCCGAGCAGCGCGGCGCTGTTGGCGGCGAACACCGGCGAGCGCGGGTTGATCTGGGTGTGCAGGATGGACATGGGGTCTCCTGATAGCTCTGGCTCTTCTCCCCTCTACCACTTGTGGGAGAGGGGCCGGGGAGGAGGTCTGGGGCGTGCACACAATTTGCCCTCTCCCTAGCCCTCTCCCATGAATGGGAGAGGGGATTACCGCGGCGTCAGCCGGAGCGTTACCTGGTCTCGTTGAACAGCTCGCGGCCGATCAGCATGCGGCGGATTTCGCTGGTGCCGGCGCCGATCTCGTAGAGCTTGGCGTCGCGCAGCAGGCGGCCGGTGGGGAAGTCGTTGACGTAGCCGTTGCCGCCGAGGATCTGAATCGCGTCCAGCGCCATCTGCGTGGCGCGCTCGGCGGTATAGAGGATCACCCCGGCGGCATCCTTGCGCGTGGTCTCGCCGCGGTCGCAGGCTTGGGCCACGGCATAGAGGTAGGCGCGGCTGGCGTTGAGCTGGGTGTACATGTCGGCGACCTTGCCCTGGATCAGCTGGAACTCGCCGATGCTCTGGCCGAACTGCTTGCGCTCGTGGATGTACGGCACGATCACGTCCATGCAGGCCTGCATGATCCCGGTCGGGCCGCCGGAGAGCACAACGCGCTCGTAGTCGAGGCCGCTCATCAGCACGCGCACGCCGCCGTTCAGCTGGCCGAGCACGTTTTCTTCCGGCACCTCGACATCGTCGAAGAACAGCTCGCCGGTGTTGGAGCCGCGCATGCCGAGCTTGTCGAACTTGCTACCGCGACTGAAGCCCTTCCAGTCGCGCTCGACGATGAAGGCGCTGATGCCGTGCGCGCCCCTGTCAGGGTCGGTCTTGGCGTAGATCACGTAGGTGTTGGCGTCCGGACCGTTGGTGATCCAGGTCTTGCTGCCGTTGAGCACGTAGCGGTCGCCGCGCTTGTCAGCGCGCAGCTTCATGCTGACCACGTCGGAGCCGGCGTTCGGCTCGCTCATCGCCAGCGCGCCCACGTGCTCGCCGCTGACCAGCTTCGGCAGGTACTTGGCCTTCTGTTCGGCGCTGCCGTTGCGCTTGATCTGGTTGACGCACAGGTTGGAGTGGGCGCCGTAGGAGAGAGCGACCGAGGACGAGCCGCGGCTGATTTCTTCCATCGCGATCACGTGGGCCAGGTAACCGAGGCCCGAGCCGCCGTACTCTTCCTCGACGGTGATGCCGAGCAGGCCCATGTCGCCGAACTTGCGCCACATGTCCGTGGGGAACTGGTTGCTGGCGTCGATCCCGGTGGCGCGCGGCGCCAGCTCGCTGGCGACGAAGGCCTGGGTCTGCTCGCGGAGCATGTCGATGGTTTCGCCCAGGGCGAAATTGAGGCTGGGGTAGCTCATGCGTATCACCTGTTTCTTGTTGTTGTGGTGAATCGTGCAGCGGGTTGCGTCAGGCAGTGGTGGCGGCCATGGCCGCCCGGCAGCGCTCCTCCGCGGTGTCCAGTTCCAGCTTCATCTGTTCGATGTCGAGCAACTGCTGGTCGAGCTGCGCGCGGCGCTCCTCGATCTTGCGCATGAAGGTGTCCAACTGAACGCGATTGCCTTCGGCCGGATCGTAGAGCTCGATCAGCTCCTTGCACTCCGCCAGGGAGAAACCGATGCGCTTGCCGCGCAGGATCAGCTTGAGGGCGACCTTGTCGCGGCTGCCATAGACGCGCTCCTGGCCGCGGCGCTCCGGCGCCAGCATGCCT
Organism: Pseudomonas sp. UBA5782; assembly: GCA_002418465.1. GTDB lineage: Bacteria > Pseudomonadota > Gammaproteobacteria > Pseudomonadales > Pseudomonadaceae > Pseudomonas_O. The sequence continues at coordinate 5,682 of DIEE01000150.1, forward strand.
TGCTCCTCATAGAAGCGGATCGCGCGAGGGGTGATGTCCAGCTCGCGGGCGAGATCGGAAATGGAATAGTTGCTCATCGATGACGACCGCTCATGTTTGCTTGACGTTAACGTAAAGCAAGGCTGACGTTAACGTCAACCAGAAGTCGTCGGACGCTGAAACGGGTAGATTCGGGATGATTCGGTGGGAGAGAAAAGCCGGGAGATCGAACCTAGCCGATCATCCCGGATGGGCCTTTTCAGCGAGCGCCTAAAAGGCCGCAGGAGCGAAGCTAGAATTCACTCTAGATTTTAATAAATCATATTATTCAATTGGTTACAGGGATAACTTCATGTCGAAGATGCGGAAAGCTGCTTCTGCTCGCTCGCCGAAACCTTCTGCGCGATCTCGATCAGCTGCTCGCGCATCCAGCGATTGGCCGGGTCCTGGTCGGTGCTTTCGTGCCAGTACAGGTGGCTCTCCACGTTCGGCACGTCGTTGACCGGCAGGTCGATGTAGTGCAGATCGTGCCGGCGGGCGAAGCGCTCGGGCACGGTCATCGCCATGTCGGTCTGCTGCAGCACGGTGGAAGCCATCAGGTAATGCTGCGAGCGCAGCACCACCTTGCGCTGGATGCCCATCTTGCCCAGCGACAGGTCGACGTAGCCCAGGCCGCTGCGCCGGCTGGAGATGTGGATGTGGCTGAGCGACAGGTAGTCGTCCAGGCTGATCTTCTCCTTCGCCAGCGGATGGCCGCGACGCAGCGCGCAGACGTAGCGGTCGTCGAGCAGCTTGACGTGGCGAACCTGCGGGTCGGTATTCAACGGCGCGTCGACGGCGAAGTCCAGGCGTCCGGCGGCCAGCTCCTTGGTCATCTCGCGGCGCCGCGAGAGCATGCTTTCGATGCACACCTGCGGCGCCAACCGGCGCAGGCGCTGGAACAGCGGCGGCAGCAGCACGGCCTCGGTGAGGTCGGTCATGCTCACCCGGTAGGTCTTGTTCGCCTGCTGCGGGTTGAAGATGCGGCTTTCCTGCACCGACACGCGCAGCAACTGCAGCGCATTGCGCACCGGGCCGATGATGTTCTGCGCCATTGGCGTCGGCACCATGCCCTGCGCGGTGCGCACGAACAGCGGGTCGTTGAAGGTTTCGCGTAGGCGGGCGAGGGCGTTGGACACCGCCGGCTGGGTGATGCCGACGATCTGCCCGGCACGGGTCAGGTTGGCCTCGCTGTAGATGGCGTCGAACACGATGAAGAGATTGAGGTCGACCTTGCTGAGGTTCATTGTCACGCGTCCTTTTGTCTTTGTTATGGGTCAATCATATATAAGTTATGAATGTTAATACACGACAAAAATAGCTTCGATTAATCCAAATCCCTGCTCTAGCATCCCTCCATCACTTAACGAAAACCGTCCTATAAGGTCTGCCGCGATGGATTTTTCCTACTCTCCCAAGGTTCAGGAACTGCGCGAACGCGTGTCCGCGTTCATGGAAGCCCACGTCTATCCCGCCGAGCCGGTTTTCGAGCGGCAGGTAGCGGAGGGCGACCGCTGGCAGCCCACTGCGATCATGGAAGAGCTCAAGGCCAAGGCGCGTGCCGAAGGGTTGTGGAACCTGTTCCTGCCGGAATCCGAGTACGGCGCCGGGCTGACCAACATGGAATATGCGCCGCTGGCGGAGATCATGGGCCGCTCGCTGATGGGCTCCGAGCCCTTCAACTGCTCGGCGCCGGACACCGGCAACATGGAAACTCTGGTGCGCTACGCCAGCGAAGCGCAGAAGGCGCAGTGGCTGGAGCCGTTGCTGCGGGGCGAGATCCGCTCCGCCTTCGCCATGACCGAGCCGGGCGTGGCCTCCTCCGATGCCACCAACATGCAGGCCAACGCCGTGCGCGACGGTGACGAGTGGGTGATCAATGGCCGCAAGTGGTGGACCTCCGGCGCCTGCGACCCGCGCTGCAAGATCATGATCTTCATGGGCCTGACCAACCCCGACGCGCCGCGTCACCAGCAGCACTCGATGATCCTGGTGCCAAGCGATGCGCCCGGCGTGAAGATCCTCCGCCCGCTGCCGGTGTTCGGCTACGACGACGCTCCGCATGGCCACGCCGAAGTGCTCTTCGAGAACGTGCGCGTGCCCTACGAGAACGTGCTGCTGGGCGAAGGCCGTGGCTTCGAGATCGCCCAGGGCCGTCTTGGTCCGGGCCGCATCCATCACTGCATGCGTTCGATCGGCATGGCCGAGCGCGCGCTGGAACTGATGTGCAAGCGCGCCGCCGGTCGTACCGCGTTCGGCAAGCCGCTGGCGCGTCTGGGCGGCAACATCGACCACATCGCCAATTCGCGAATCGAGATCAACCAGGCGCGCCTGCTGACCCTGAACGCGGCGTACATGATGGATACCGTGGGCAACAAGGTGGCGCAAAGCGAGATCGCGCAGATCAAGGTGGTCGCACCGAACGTTGCGCTGAACGTCATCGACCGCGCGATCCAGATTCACGGCGGCGCCGGGGTCTCCAATGACACCCCGCTGGCCTACTTCTGGGCAATGCAGCGCACCCTGCGCCTGGCCGACGGCCCGGACGAAGTGCACCGCATGGCGGTGGGCAAGTACGAGATCGGCAAGTACGTGCCGAGCGAGATGCTGCGTTCGAAGCGTTGAGCCCACGCCCAAAAAAAGCCCGCGAAAGCGGGCTTTTTCGTTGCGCTTCAGTCCAGCCAGTTCACCCTCGGGAACAGCGCGCGGAAGGCTTCCGGCATCGCCACCACCCGCGACTGGCGATAGTCGAAGAACACGAAGCCGGACTTGGCCATGGCGATCAGTCGCCCATCGGCGGGTCGCGTGATACGGAAGGTGATGTCGCCGCCGTAGCGGTTGAAATCCATCACCCCCACCTCGAACAGCAACAGGTCGCGGGCGTGGGCCTCGGCTTTGTAGGTGGTGGCGAGGTCGGTGACGATGATGCCGCTGCCATCGCCGCGCGATTCGCCGATTCCGAAGTCGAACAGGAAGCGCGCCCGCGCTTCGGAAATCATCGAGATCATCGAGTCGTTGCCCAGGTGGTTGGCGCCGTTGATGTCGGTGATGCGCACGGTCAGCTGGGTGCTGAAGCAGTATTGGTCTTCGGGAAAGTCGAGAATCAGACGGGCCATGTCGGCAACCCTTTGGCAGGCGGTCGAAGCGCCGGAAATCTTCTGGAAAGCCCGGCCTCGAACGAGGCCGGGGATGTTGTATCAGCTTTCGCTGGGCGTACGGGATTTGGCTGGCGAGGCGACCAGGCCATCGGCGCGGAACATCTGCTTGATGCCGCGCACCGCCTGACGGATGCGGTCCTGGTTCTCGATCAGGGCGAAGCGCACGTGATCGTCGCCGTAGTCGCCGAAGCCGACGCCGGGCGAGACGCAGACCTTGGCGTCGGTGAGCAGCTTCTTGGCGAACTCCAGCGAGCCGAGCGCGGCGTAGGCATCGGGAATCTTCGCCCAGACGTACATCGACGCCTTCGGATTCTCGACCATCCAGCCGGCCTCGTGCAGTCCCTTGACCAGCACGTTGCGGCGCTGCCGGTACTGCTCGGCGATGTCCCGCACGCACTGCTGGTCGCCTTCCAGCGCGGCGATGGCGGCGACCTGCAGCGGCGTGAAGGTGCCGTAGTCGTGGTAGCTCTTGATCCGCGCCAGGGCGTTCACCAACTGCTTGTTGCCGACCATGAAGCCGATCCGCCAGCCGGCCATGTTGTAGCTCTTGGACAGGGTGAAGAACTCCACCGCAATGTCCTTGGCGCCCGGCACCTGCATGATCGACGGCGCCTTCCAGCCGTCGTAGACGATGTCGGCGTAGGCCAGGTCGTGTACCACCAGCACGTCGTACTGCTTGGCCAGCGCCACCACGCGCTCGAAGAAATCCAGCTCGACGCACTGCGCGGTCGGGTTGGAGGGGAAGCCGAGGATCATCATCTTCGGCTTGGGGATCGACTCGCGAATCGCCCGTTCCAGTTCGGTGAAGAAGTCTATGCCCGGCACCAGCGGCACGGAGCGCACCTGGGCGCCGGCGATCACCGCGCCGTAGATGTGGATCGGGTAGCTGGGGTTGGGCACCAGCACGGTATCGCCGTGGTCCAGCGTGGCGAGCATCAGGTGCGCCAGGCCTTCCTTCGAACCGATGGTGACGATGGCCTCGTCCTCCGGATCGATTTCCACCTGGTAGCGCTCGGCGTACCAGCGCGAGATCGCCCGGCGCAGACGCGGAATGCCGCGCGAGGTGGAGTAACCGTGGGTGTCCTCGCGCTGGGCGACGCTGCAGAGCTTCTCGACGATGTGCGGCGGGGTCGGCCCATCGGGGTTGCCCATCGAAAGGTCGATGATGTCCTCGCCACGACGGCGCGCGGCCATTTTCAGCTCGGCGGTGATGTTGAAAACGTAGGGGGGGAGACGATCGATACGCGCGAAGCGGCGCGCAGTGCGGACTTCAGTCATGCTTGCCTCGAAAACGTGAGCGCCCGGAACCGTCCGAGCGACGTCGGCCACTGCGGTGGCCAGGTGCGAAAATACGCCGCAGCGCGCTGCGCTTCAAGTCTCGCCGGCATAAAAAAGCCCCGCCAGGGCGGGGCTTGGGTACTTCGGGAACTCAGCGCTCCATGATCTGCTTGACCTGCGACTGCGGGATCTGCTGCTTGCGACCGTCGCTGTCCTCGAATTCCAGCAGGCCGCTGTCCTCGTCCAGTTCCGGTTTGCTGTCGCTGCTGATCATCTGTCCGTCGTTGGTGGCGATGATGTAGTCGTGCGCGCAGCCGGCCAGGCCCAGTACGCAGAAGGCGGCAAATATCCACTGTTTCATGGTGTAACTCCTTACGGGATCGTGGTTCGCCAGAAGGCGTTCCCTGGTTGTGACAAGCCAGCGCGGCGGATGCTCCGTAAGAAAAGAAAAAGCCCCGCACTGGGCGGGGCTCTTTCATCGCTGCAGCGTCGCTATCAGGCCTGGACGACCGGGATATTGGCGCTGGCGGCCGCTTCCTGGTACTCGGCGATCTGGTCGAACGACAGGTAGCGGTAGACGTCGGCAGCCATGCTGTCGATGCTCGCCGCGTAGCCCATGTATTCCTCGACGCTCGGCAGCTTGCCGAGGATCGAGGCGACCGCCGCCAGTTCCGCCGAAGCCAGGTACACGTTGGCACCGTCGCCGAGGCGGTTGGGGAAGTTGCGGGTGGAGGTGGAAACCACGGTGGAGTTCGACGCCACGCGCGCCTGGTTGCCCATGCACAGCGAGCAGCCCGGCATTTCCATGCGCGCGCCGGCCTTGCCGTAGATGCCGTAGTAGCCTTCCTCGGTCAGCTGGTGCTGGTCCATCTTGGTCGGCGGCGACAGCCACAGGCGGGTCGGAATCGAGCCCTTGACCTTGTCCAGCAGTTTGCCGGCGGCGCGGAAGTGACCGATGTTGGTCATGCACGAACCAATGAACACTTCGTCGATCTTCTCGCCAGCGACGCTGGAGAGCAGACGGGCGTCGTCCGGATCGTTCGGCGCACAGAGTACCGGCTCCTTGATCTCGGCCAGGTCGATTTCGATGACTTCGGCGTATTCGGCGTCGGCATCGGCTTCCATCAGCTTCGGATCGGCCAGCCAGGCTTCCATCGCCTTGGCGCGGCGCTCCAGGGTGCGGGCGTCGCCGTAACCTTCACCGATCATCCAGCGCAGCAGGGTGATGTTGGAGTTCAGGTATTCGGCGATGGCGCCTTCCGGCAGCTTGATGGTGCAACCGGCAGCCGAACGCTCGGCCGAGGCGTCGGACAGCTCGAAAGCCTGCTCGACGGTCAGCTCGTTGAGGCCTTCGATCTCGAGGATGCGGCCGGAGAAGATGTTCTTCTTGCCTTTCTTCTCGACGGTCAGCAGGCCTTTCTGGATCGCGTAGTAGGGGATTGCGTGAACCAGGTCGCGCAGGGTGATGCCGGGCTGCAGCTTGCCCTTGAAGCGCACCAGCACGGATTCCGGCATGTCGAGCGGCATCACGCCGGTGGCCGCGGCGAACGCCACCAGGCCGGAACCGGCCGGGAAGGAGATGCCGATCGGGAAGCGGGTGTGCGAGTCGCCGCCGGTGCCGACGGTGTCGGGCAGCAGCATGCGGTTCAGCCAGCTGTGGATGATGCCGTCACCCGGACGCAGCGACACGCCGCCACGGTTGCGGATGAAGTCCGGCAGCGTGTGGTGGGTGGTGACGTCGATCGGCTTCGGATAGGCCGCGGTGTGGCAGAAGGACTGCATCACCAGGTCGGC
>DIEE01000171.1 GCA_002418465.1 Pseudomonas sp. UBA5782
CGCGGCGATAGCGGAAAATGGCAGGCAGAGGACGAGGAGCAGCAAAAGCAGGCGGATCATGCGAGGAATACCAGTGCGGGTCGCCGGCATAGATTACTCCAGCGGCCGCTGCGCCTGACAAATCACGGACAGGCCAGTAGGCTTGGGACACCGCCCACCTGCCCGTCCGGAACGCCGATGTCGCGCTCGCTCCTGCCCCCGTTGTGCATTGCCCTGCTGCTCGGCGCCAGCGCCGTCCACGCGGAAGACCCGCCGGCTGCGCCCGCCACATCGGTGGAGCGCGCGCCGCTGGAAGAACGCAGCCAGGACGAATCCCTCGGCCTGCAGCGGCAGTTGCCGGCCGGCGAACAGCAGCAGCTGCAGGCCGGCGACGAGCAGTTCCTCGCCCTGTGGAAACCGGCCAACAGCCCGAAACCGAGCGGGCTGGTAGTCATCCTGCCCGGCGACGGCGAGCACCCCGACTGGCCAAGGGTCGTCGGCCCGCTGCGCAACAAGCTGGCCGATGCCGGCTGGCACACCCTGAGCCTGAGCCCGCCCGACCCGCTCGGCGAACTGCTGCCGCCGCGCCCGAAGGAAACCGCCGAGCCGGCGAAAAAGGAGGACGGGGCGAAGAGCGAGACGCCGCCCTCCGCCCCGTCTGTGGAAGCGCCGACTGCTCCTTCCGCGGAGGAACAGCGCAAGGCGCACAGCGAACGGGTGATGGCGCGCGTCCAGGCCGGCCTGGATTTCGCCGTCGCGAAGCAGGCCAAGACGGTTGTCCTGCTCGGCCACGGCAGCGGCGCCTGGTGGGCGGCGAGCTACCTCGCCGAGCGCAAGCCGGAACAGATCCACGACCTGCTGATGGTGGAAGCCACGGTTCCGGCCGGCTACGCGCCACCGCTGGACGAGCTGGTGCCGCCGCTCAAGCTCGCCACCGGCGACTTCTATTACAAGGACCGTTATGCCGACGCAGCTCTCGCCCGGCAGCAGGCCAGCAAGCGCCTGCAGCATCCGGCCTACGCCCTGGTCGCGCTGGACGCGCTACCGGCCAACCCCGACGCCGAACAGGAGCAGCTCGCCCGGCGCGTGCGCGGCTGGCTGACGCGCAATGTCGGGGAAGCCAAGAAGTGAGGCGTGCCTTTTCGATGGTGCGCATGGCGCACCCCGGGTTCCGCTAACGACCAAGCCGTAGGGGGCGCCGCGCGCACCACATCGCAGCAGCGCGAAACCCGCCTAACGAAGTCCCTGCCGCTCACGAACCAGCGCATAGGCCGCATGCAGTTCGCGGGTCTTCTCCGTGGCCTGGCGAACCTGGGCCTCACTGGCGCCGGCGCCGGCCAGCTTGTCCGGGTGATGCTGGCTGAGCAGCCGGCGGTAGGCGCGCTTGATCACCGCCAGCTCGCTGTCGGCGGGAATGCCGAGCAGTTTCAGGGCGTTTTCATAGGCGCTCAGGGTGCGCGGCGACACTCCGCCCGGCGCGCGTTTCTTGCGCGGTGGCTGCAGGTCCTCCACCTCGGCGGCGGACAAGCCGAGCCAGCGGCCCCAGAGCAGGATCAGCTCGCGCTCGCGTTCACCGAGCTTGCCGTCCACCAGGGCCATGCGCCAGCAAGCGCGCAGCAGTTCGCGCACCCGCTCGCTGTCGCCACGCAGGCGCATCAGCGGTTTGCGCAGGCCCAGCTCGTCGCGCTTGCCACGCGAGAACGCGGCGATCGCCTGCTTAAGCGCAGCGTCATCCAGCCCCAGTCGGCGCATCTCGGCGCGCGCCTGCTGGATATGCACCTCGAGCACGCGGCCTTCGCTCTTCGCCAGGCGCCCGAGCAGGACGAACAGCAGCTCCTCGCGCGACAACCGCGCGCCGCCGCCGAGGCGTTCGCGCAGCCCGGCCCAGGAATCGATCTTCAACCGCCGGTCCAGCACCTGGCCGAGTACCGCGCCGAGCAGCGCGCCGGGAATGCTCGCCACGGCCCAGCCGGCGGCGGCGCCGAGCCAGGTCACCGGCCAGAAGAACACCCTCAGCTCCGCGCCGCGAGCAGGCGCTCGACGTCGGCCAGACGCTCGTGGGTGCCGACATCGACCCAGGTGCCGGCGTGCCGTTCGCCGCTGACCAGCCCTTCGCGCAGTGCCTGGCGCAACAGCGGCGCCAGCTTGAAGGCGCCGTCCTCGCAGCCGAGGAACAGCTGCGGGTCGATCACCGCGATGCCGCTGTAGGTCAGGCTCTCGCCACCCTGCGCGTCGCCGACCAGGCCGTCGTGAAGGCTGAAATCGCCCTGCGGGTGATGTGCCGGGTTGTCCACCAGCAGCAGGTGGGCGAGGCCGTCGAGCGGTTTGCGCAGCGCGGCGAAATCGAAATCGCCCCATACATCGCCGTTCACCAGCAGGAACGGCTGCTCGCCGAGCAACGGCAGCGCGCGGAAGATGCCGCCGCCGGTCTCCAGCGGTTCGCCCTCGGCGGAATAGCGGATCGACACGCCGAAGCGGGAGCCGTCGCCGAGGTAGTCCTCGATCTGCTGGCCGAGCCAGGCGTGGTTGATCACCAGCTCGCTGAAACCTGCGGTCACCAATGCGCGCACGTGGTACTCGATCAGCGGCACCCCGCCGGCACGCACCAGCGGCTTGGGCGTGTGCAACGTCAGCGGGCGCAGCCGCTCGCCCTTGCCGGCGGCGAGGATCATTGCCTTCATTGGCGCTTCTCCGGGTTCGGCAGGCTGGCGATCAGTTCGCCAAGTTCGGCAAGGTCCGGGCGCCGCGCGATCACCGCCTCGATGTAGCGGAAGAAACGCGGCACATCGCCGAGGTAGCGCGGCTTGCCGTCGCGGTGGCAGATGCGCGCGAAGATGCCGATCACCTTGAGGTGACGCTGCACGCCCATCAGGTCGCTGGCGCGGAGGAAGTCCTCCAGCTCGCCCTGCACCGGAATGCCGGCGTCGCGGGCACGCTGCCAGTAGCCCTCTAGCCAGCCGCGCACGCGCGCTTCCGGCCAGCTGAGGAAGGCATCCTTGAACAGGCAGGTGATGTCGTAGGTGACCGGGCCGTAGACGGCGTCCTGGAAATCCAGCACGCCGGGGTTGGGCGCGCTGAGCATCAGGTTGCGCGGCATGAAATCGCGGTGCACCAGCACCTGCGGCTGCGCCAGCGCGCTGTCGATCAACAGCGTGCTGATGCGCTGCCAGGCGGCCAGGCGCTCGCCGTCGAGGCTTACGCCCAGCTCGCGCTGCAGGTACCAGTCGGGGAACAGCTGCAGTTCGCGGCGCAACAGGGCGTCATCGTAGTGCGCCAGGTCGGCATCGAGCGGCAGGCGCTGGAACGCCAGAAGGGCCTGCACGGCATCCTCGAACAGGTCGTCGGCGTTGTCCGCGTCGATCACGTCGAGGTAGGTCTGCCGGCCGAGATCGTCCAGCAGCAGGAAGCCGCGCTCGAGGTCGGCGGCGAGAATCTTCGGCACATGGACGCCGGCGCTGGCGAGCATGTGCGCCATCCGCACGAAGGGCCGGCAGTCTTCCTGCGGCGGCGGTGCGTCCATCAGAATCAGGCTGCGACCCTCGTTCTCCCAGCGGAAATAACGGCGGAAACTGGCGTCGCTGCTGGCTGGCGTAAGCCGCCCTCCGGGCGCAGGAGCCCAGCCCAACAGGGCACAGGCATCTGGAAGGCACTGATCCAGCCAGGCGCTTATTTGTTGCAGACGTACATCTTCATCGGGCATTGCAGGGCTCTCCGACGGCGCTAGCCGTTGCGCGGGTCATGCTTTATTATCCAGCATCTTTTTCAGCCCATCGAGAGGCGTGCGGCCCCCCGCGGGCCGATGGCGCGCAGGAAG
>DIEE01000280.1:0-166 GCA_002418465.1 Pseudomonas sp. UBA5782
TCCTGGTCAACAACGCCGGCGTCAGCGACAGCCGCACGCTGCTGGCCTACGACGACGAGGGCTGGGATCGCATCCTCGACACCAACCTGAAGGGCGCCTGGATCGTCGCCCAGGAAACCGCGCGGCGGATGGTGCGGGCCGAGCGCGGCGGCAGCCTGATCAACGT
>DIEE01000280.1:208-36130 GCA_002418465.1 Pseudomonas sp. UBA5782
CGGTGAGCCCGTACATCGCGGCGAAGGCCGGGCTGGCCCAGCTGACCCGCGCCATGGCGCTGGAGCTGGCGCGCCACGGCATCCGCGTCAACGCCCTGGCTCCCGGCTACGTGATGACCGAGCTGAACGAAGACTTCCTGCGCAGCGAGGCCGGGGAAAAGCTCCGGGCGCGCATTCCCAGCCGTTGTTTCAGCCAGCCGGCCGACCTCGACGGTGCCCTGTTGCTGCTTGCCTCGGATGCCGGCCGGGCGATGAGCGGGGCGGAAATCGTCGTCGATGGAGGGCATCTCTGCAGCGGCCTGTGAGGCCACGTTGCGTGCGAATCGAACAGCCGGAGCGCCGCTCCGCGAGAAGAACAACAGACCGAAAAGGTCAGGAGGATCGTATGTATCCAGCTCTCAGTTCCGCGGCCAACCCGCGTCCCGAAACCGTCCGCGTGGCGGCAGGCGGGCAGCCATGATGCCGTCCCTGTTCGAGGCGGAGCTGCCGCCGAACGATGCCAACTACGTGCCGTTGTCGCCGGTGTCCTTCCTCAAGCGCGCGGCGCACATCTACCCGGATCGCGATGCGGTGATCCACGGCGAGCGGCGCTACAGCTACCGCCAGTTGCACGAGCGCAGCCGGCGCCTGGCCAGCGCGCTGGAACGCGTCGGCGTGCAGCCTGGCGACCGCGTCGCGCTGCTCGCGCCCAATGTGCCGGAACTGCTGGAAGCGCACTATGGCGTGCCTGGTGCCGGCGCGGTGCTGGTCAGCATCAACATTCGCCTGGAGGCGCAGACCATCGCCTTCATCCTTCGCCATTCGGCGGCCAAGGTGCTGATCTGCGACCGCGAATTCGGCGCCACCGCGCGCCAGGCGCTGGCGCTGCTGGAGACGCGTCCGCTGGTGGTGGATATCGACGACATCCAGGCCGGCGACGGCGAGCTGATCGGCGAATTGGACTACGAGGCGTTCCTTGCCCAGGGCGACCCGACGCGGGCGTTGTCGCTGCCGGAAAACGAGTGGCAGTCGATCGCCCTCAACTACACCTCCGGCACCACCGGCGATCCCAAGGGCGTGGTGCTGCATCACCGCGGCGCCTACCTTAACGCCTGCGCCGGCGCGCTGATCTTCCAGCTCGGCCCGCGCAGCGTGTACCTGTGGACGCTGCCGATGTTCCATTGCAACGGCTGGAGCCACACCTGGGCGGTGACGCTTTCCGGCGGTACCCACGTCTGCCTGCGCAAGGTGCAGACGGCGCCGATCTACGCCGCCATCGCCGAGCACGGCGTGACCCACATGAGCGCGGCACCGGTGGTGATGTCGATGCTGATCCATGCCGAGCAGCAGTTCGAGTGGCGCAGCGACCAGCCGGTGGCGGTGATCACCGGTGGCGCCGCGCCGCCCAGTGCGGTGATCTCCGCCATGGAGGCGCGCGGCTTCAGCATCACCCACGCCTACGGCATGACCGAAAGCTACGGGCCGAGCACGCTCTGCCTGTGGCAGCCGGGCCTGGATGAACAGCCGCTGGATGCCCGCGCGCAGTTCATGAGCCGCCAGGGCGTCGCCCATCCGATGCTGGAGGAAGCCACGGTTGTGGATGTCGACAGCGGCCAGCCGGTCCCAGCCGATGGCGCCACCCTCGGCGAGCTGGTAGTGCGCGGCAACACGGTGATGAAGGGCTACCTGAACAATCCCGAGGCGACCCGCGCGGCCTTCGCCGATGGCTGGCTGCACACCGGCGACCTGGCGGTGCTGCACGCGGACGGCTACGTGGAGATCAAGGACCGCTCCAAGGACATCATCATTTCCGGCGGCGAGAACATCAGCTCGCTGGAGATCGAGGAGGTGCTCTACCAGCACCCCGGCGTGATCGAGGCCGCGGTGGTGGCGCGCCCGGACGAGCGCTGGGGCGAGACGCCGCACGCTTTCGTCACCCTGCGCGCGGATGCCGTGGCGAACGTCTGCGGGGACGACCTGATCCTCTGGTGCCGCGAGCGCCTGGCGCATTTCAAGGCGCCGCGGCATGTCTCGCTGGTGGAACTGCCGAAGACCGCAACGGGCAAGATCCAGAAGTTCGTCCTGCGCGAATGGGCCAGGCGGCCACAGGAGGTGCCCAGCGAAACCGAACACTGATCGACCCGTCGCACGCCTTTTCCAATAACAACAAGTGCTTTCGTCAGAGGTGGTCCCATGCCCAGTTCCAGTCCCTTGTATGCACGCATACGCCGCAATACCCAATTCACCGAGCTGGTGGCTCGGCGCAACCGGCTCACGCTGGGTCTCTTCGTGGTCATCCTGGCGGTGTTCTACACCTACATGGGGCTGGTGTCGTTCTGGCCGGAACTGATCGGCCGGCGCCTCTCCGAAGGCTCGGCGCTGACCTTCGGCGTGGTCGCCGGGGTGTCGCTGTTCGTGTTCTTCTGCGCGCTGTCCGGCTTCTACGTGTACCGCGCCAACGGCGAATTCGACCGCATGACCCGCGAGCTGATCGCCCAGGTCGAGCAGGAGGAGGCACGATGAACGCGCGCATCCCGCTCGCCCTCGGCGCCGTGTTCTGTTCCGACGCGGCGCTGGCCGCACCGACGATGGAGACTGCCGCGCGCCAGCCGCTCAACCTGCACGCCATCGGCATGTTCCTGGTGTTCGTCGTCTTCACCCTGGGCATCACCTGGTGGGCGGCGCGACGCACCCGCTCGACATCGGACTTCTACAGCGCCGGCGGCGGCATCACCGGCTTCCAGAACGGCCTGGCGCTGGCCGGCGACTACATGTCCGCGTCGACCCTGCTGGGCATCACCGCACTGATCTACACCTCGGGAATGGACGGCTACATCTACCTGATCGCGTTCTTCGCCGGCTGGCCGGTGCTGCTATTGCTGATGACCGAGCGGCTGCGCAACCTGGGCCGCTTCACCTTCGCCGACATCACCTCGTACCGGCTCGACCAGGGCAAGGTGCGGACCATGGCGGCGATCGGTTCGCTGACCGTGGTGTGCTTCTACCTGGTGGCGCAGATGGTCGGCGCCGGGCAGCTGATCAAGCTGCTGTTCGGGCTGGACTACCACATCGCGCTGCTCATCGTCGGCGCGCTGATGATGCTCTACGTGACCTTCGGCGGAATGGTCGCGACCACCTGGGTGCAGATCATCAAGGCCTTTCTGCTATTGGTCGGCGGCACCCTGGTGATGCTGCTGGCGATGAACGAGTTCAACTTCAGCTACGACACCCTGGTCAGCCGCGCGATGAGCATCCACGGCCTCGGCGATCGCCTGCTGGCGCCCGGCAGCCTGCTCGCCGACCCGCTGACCGCGCTGTCGCTGAGCCTCGGTCTGGTCTTCGGTACCGCCGGCCTACCGCACATCCTGATGCGCTTCTTCACCGTCAGCGACGCCAAGGAAGCGCGCAAGTCGGTCCTCTACGCCACGGGCTTCATCGGCTACTTCTTCAACGTGATCTTCCTGCTCGGCCTGGCTTCGATCGTCATCGTCAGCCAGGAACCGCAGTATTTCGAAGGCGGGCAGGTGGGTGGCAAGCTGCTCGGCGGCGGCAACATGGTCGCCATGCACCTGGCGCAGGCGGTGGGCGGCAACATGCTGCTCGGCTTCCTCTCGGCGGTGACCTTCGCCACCATCCTCGCCGTGGTCTCCGGGCTGGCCCTGGCCGGCGCTTCGGCGATCGCCCACGACCTGTACGCGCGGGTGATCAAGAAGGGCACGGCGAGCGAGGTGCAGGAGCTGCGGGTGACCAAGTTCGCCACGCTGGGCCTGGGCCTGGTGGCGATCGGCCTGGGCATCGTCTTCGAGAACACCAACGTCGCGTTCATGGTCGCGCTGGCCTTCGGCATCGCCGCCTCGGCGAACTTCCCGGTGCTGTTCCTCTCGATGTTCTGGCGCGGCCTGACCACACGCGGGGCGCTGGCGGGCGGTTACCTGGGGCTGTTCAGCGCAATGACCTTCGTGGTGCTGTCGAAGCTGGTGTGGGTCGACGTGTTCCATTTCGCCGAACCGCTGTTTCCCTACACCCAGCCGGCGCTGTTCTCCATGCCGCTGGCGTTCCTCGCCGCCTACGTCTTCTCGAAACTCGACCACAGCGCCCGCGCCAAGGCCGAACGCGAGGCGTTCGAGGACCAGTACGTGCGCGGCCAGACGGGTGTGGGCGCGAGCGGCGCCTCGGCGCATTGAGCGCGGCCAGGTGAAAGGCGCCGGCGGTTGCCGGCGTCTTCTCGTTTCGCTCTGTGGGTTATCGAGACGTGAGAGGCGTCGACTCGCTCGTCCGTCCCCCCTGCTCGGAACCGCCTGCCACACAGGTTCGACGGCGCATGCGGATAACAAGCCATCGTCTGCGGTGCTAGGCCAGCGGCACCCGGACGGTGAATGTCGTGCCGCCCGGGTCGGAGCGGACCGAGACGTCGCCGCCGTGGGCTCTGGCGATTTCTCTGACGATGAACAGACCGAGGCCGACGCTGCGGACATCGCTCTCGCTCTCGCTGCCACGCGTCATCGGCTCGAAAAGGCCCTCCATCACCGAAGCGGGGATGACCGGTCCCTCGTTGTGCACGGACACGCTGGCTACGCCCTCCTCGTAGGCCGAGGTGATGGTGATCGGCCTTCCGAGGTCGCCATAGGCCACGCTGTTGCCCACCAGATTGCCAATGACCTGCTGCATGCGATCCGCATCGAGCCGGGCGATGCCGCTGCCCATGCGCTGGTGCACGAGGACTGCCCGGGAAAAGGTGAAGCGAAGCTCGTCGACGATCTGGGCGGTGATCCGATGCAAATCGATCTCCGCCGCGGCGATACCGATTCCAACGCCCACCCTGGCCTGAGCAAAGTCCAGCAGGTCGTTGATCATCCTTTGAGCGCGTTCGGAAGATTGCTTGATGTGCCCGAGCAGTTGGGTGTCCCTGCTGCTGCGTTCGCCCCGCGCCATCATGTCGGAGGCCATTTTGATGGCGGTCAGCGGGTTCTTCAGGTCGTGACTGACGATTGCGACCATCTGCTCGGCGAACAGCGCTCGGAGCTGTGCCTTCTCGTAGGCGACATTCAACTCTGCCTGGGCGTGCCGGAGGGCGAGGTCGGCTGCAGTCTTCTCTTCAAGAAGCCTCTCCGCGACCTTCCTGGCGCTGAGCAGCTCCTTCTCGTACTTGTCTCGATCGGTGGTGCTGAACAGCGCCAGTTCGTGAAGCATCTCCTCGCCGTGTTTGCGTCGTATCCCGTTCAACAACATGGTGATGGTGCTTTGGTCGTGGTGGCGGACTTCCAGCTTCACTTCGGCGACCGACCCCTGCATCTGCATGAGTGGCGCCCAGTGCGTCTGATGGAAGATGCGTCCGCCCATCGTCAGCAGTTCCTGGAAACGCTGGCCTTGCAGCTCTGCGGGTTGCCTGCCGATCCAGCCAGCGAAGGTCTGGTTGGCGCGCAGGATCGTGCCGTCCTCCCTGGTCACGACCAGGCCACAGGCCGCGCCCTGGAACAGAAGCTGAGCGCCGAACGGGGGCGGATCGTCGGTCGGCATCAGTCCACCCATGGCTGCAGGAAATCGTTCATCGCATCCGCGCAGGCGTCCGCAGCACTCATGTGCGGGCAGTGGCCGACGTTCTTCACCAAGCACAGGCGGCTGTTGGGCAAGCTGGCATGCAGATACTCGCCCACGGCAACCGGGGCGATCAGGTCGTCGGTGGATTGCAGGATGAGGCTCGGGGTAGCCAGGCCGGCGACGTCCTTGCGGTTGTCGGAGAGAAAGGTCACCCGGGCGAAGCGCTTCGCGATCTCCGGTTCGGTACGGCAGAAGCTGTTGGTGAGTTCTTCGCCCAAGGCGGGTTGCCCCGGTGCGCCCATGATCACCGGCGCCATGTTGCTCGACCAGCCGAGGTAGTTGCTGTCGAGCGTATCGAGCAACGAATGGACGTCTGCCTGCGTGAAGCCTCCGACATATCCTTCGGCGTCGATGTAGCAGGGCGAGGGACCGATCATGACGTGGGCTGCGATTCGGCCGGGTGACAGGCGATCGGCCAGGACACCGATCATCGCGCTGACGGAGTGGCCGACGATTATCGTCGGCCCGAGGGCGAACCGCTCCAGCACCTCGTCCAGGTCCGCGGCGTATCCGGCCAGCGAGGCGTATTTGTCATTTTCGTACGCGTGGAGGTCGGACTGTCCTGCTCCCACCAGGTCGTACATCACCACCCGGAAGCGGTCGGTGAAACGCTCGAACAGGTAGTTCCACATGGTCTGATCGCAGCCGAAACCGTGGGAGAAGACCAGCGTCGAACGCCCCTCACCCAGGACCCTCACGTTGTTGCGGTGTTGAATATCCATGCCTTTCTCCTCGAGTGGGCCGGGTTACTCGGCAAAGAGGAGAGTTTGAGTGCGCGCGACATGCCAGGGCAAGGCGCGCGATCGATGGAGATGAAAACGATTCGGTCTGTACTGCCCGCAGGATCAGCGGCTGAAGCCGTCGAAGGGAGTCATGTAGACGGCACCGAAAGGGTCGAGGCGTTTGCGGATTTCGGCGTTCGGCGTGCCGTAGACGGTCAGCCCAGTGATGCTGCACAGCGCCAGGAAGCGTTCGGCGAAGGGTGCGAAGGTGGTGTCCATGTGGCTGACGACGGCGTCGGCGTTGTAGCGCTCTAGGATGTGCGCGCTGTCGTGCTCCTCATTGACGCTGTATTCGTAAACCAGCGTGCCTGGTTCTTTCCGCGTTTCGGCAACTACTTCGGCGATCAGCGCCTTGAACGTGGGAAAGTCCTCGGTCTTGATCGCCAGGGAAAACAGACAGGAAATCGTCGGATGCATCGGATTGTTCCTTCTTGGATGACTTGAAGAGGACGCACCGCGGGGAGGGCGGTGCGGTCGCTGGAGCCGCTCAGGATTTTTCCGGTTCCTCGCCGAACAGCTTGCCGGCGCCGGCCCAGTTCGAAGGCGCGACGTCTTCGAAGATGACGTAGATGTAGTTCGGGTCGGTGCCGGTGTTCTTCACGATGCTCTGGGTGATTTCCTCGGCGACCGCCTGCTTGGCGACACTGTCTTTTCCTTCGAACCAGCTGACACGTACGACGGGCATGAGGTGTTCCTCTTGGCTTGGAATGGGGCTGTGTGAGTCTCCGCCTTGCTGCGGATGTCCCGCGGTGTTGGCGGCGATCTCTGGGGAATTCATGCTAGTGTCGATATTCATGCCGATAAACAGCGCTGCTATCTCATATGAGTAGCCTTGGGCTCTACAATTTCCGGATTCTCCATGATTCCCATCGACTCATTTCAAGGCGTGATCACCTTCGTCGTGGCCGCTCGTTCGAGCAGCTTCACCGAGGCGGCGGAACACCTGGCGGTTTCCAAGTCCGCGGTCGGCAAGTCGATCGCACGGCTGGAGGCGCGTCTGGGCACGCAGCTGTTCCACCGGACCACGCGGCGCATCTCCCTGACCGCCGATGGCGAGGCCTATTACGTCGCGTGCGCCCTGGCGCTGGAGGAGATCGGCGCCGCCGAGAGCGGGCTGGGACCAGGGAGTCGCGAGCCTTTGGGGCGCCTGCGGGTGGACATGCCGGTGGCGTTCGGGCGCCGAGTGGTCGCGCCGCTGCTGTTCGAGATCGCCAGGAAATACCCGGCGCTGCAGCTCAACATCACCTTCTCCGATCATCTGGTCGATCCGATCGAGGAGGGCATCGACCTGCTGATCCGCTTCGGAGACCTGAAGGACGCCGCTGGGCTGGTCGCGCGTCGGCTCACCGTTCAGCGCTGGGCGATCTGTGCCGCACCGGACTATCTGGCGCGGTTTGGCACGCCGACCAGCCTGGAGGCGCTCAAGGATCACCATTGCATCGTCGGCTATCGGCGTGGCCAGCCGTTGTCTTGGCGGGTTCGTCGAGGTGCGGAAACAGTACGCTTCGCGCCGCCGGCGACGCACCAGATAGGCGATGGCGAGGCGATGATCCTCGCCGCGGTGGCGGGCGTGGGGCTGTGCCAGATGCCGCGCAGCCTGTTCAGGGAGGATATCGACGCGGGCCGGCTGATTGAGGTGCTCGCAGAGCATGAGCCCGACCCGGTAAAGGTTCACGCGTTGTGGCCTAAGGTTTCCCACCTGCGGCCGAAGGTGCGTTATGTGGTCGATGAGCTGGTGAGGCTGTGCGAGCACGGGCCGTAGGAGACGTGAACTCCGCCCCCGGAACGCTCAAAAACGGCGGGCAAAAAAAAGATCGAATCGCGGGGTACGATTCGATCAAGCGATTTCACCAGTGGTGTGGAGGGGGGAGCAAACGCACCGCCTAGCGAGCCTCGAGGCACATGATCCGCCCATGGCGTCCGTGCCCAAAGCGATGAACAGCGATAGTGGTAATCAAGCGAAGTCTCTTGAATAGCTGGCGGCGTTGTGTGTCCGCTCACGACGCCCCGCGTTTAATTGGTAGTCTTCTAATTAATAGTGAGGTATGTTTTTCCTCGGGAGTGGTTACAGACCCGAACACCTGCAGTTAACCCAGGGGCAGGGCAGTAGCGGATTCGTCCCCGTGCCGTGCCGTGCCGCGCATGGCGCGGAGCGTAGTTTCCAGGGACCAGCAGGTATAACAATGAACCGTAACGAGCTACGCAAGGCCGATATCAACATGATGGTGGTGTTCGAGGCGCTGATGCAGGAGCGCAACGTGACCCGGGTGGCAGAGAAGCTGCACCTGGGCCAGTCGACCATCAGTTCCATGCTCAGCCGGATGCGCATCTTCCTCAACGACCCCCTGTTCGTTCGCGTGGGCCATCGCATGGAGCCTACTTCCCGTGCCGAGCAGATCTACCAGCACCTGCTGCCTGCGCTCGATGGTCTTTCCATCGCCTTGAGTCGAACCCAGGAGTTCGAGCCGGCAATCAGCACGATGCAGTTCCGCATCGGCCTGTCCGACGACGTCGAACTCGCACTGTTGCCGCCGGTGCTGAAAGCGTTGCGGGAGGAGGCGCCGGGTATCGTCATCATCGTGCAGCACGTGGATTACTGGCGGATTCCGGACTTCCTGGCCAAGGGCGAGATTACCGTCGGGATCACACAGACCCGCGAACTGCCGGCGAATGCCAAGCGCAAACGCTTACGCGAGATCTATCCGAAGGTGCTCAGGACCGACGTCGGCAATCCGCCGCTGACCCTCGACGAATACTGCTCCCGACCGCACGTGCTGGTTTCGCACACGGCACATACGAGTGGCATGGTCGACGACTGGCTGGAGAGGGCTGGCAAGCAGCGGCGGGTGGTTCTGTCCGTTCCGCAGTTCAGCGTATTGCCATCCCTGCTGGCCGGAACCGACATGCTCGCGAGCCTGCCCGATTACGCCGCCGAAGCCATGGCCGCTTCGGGCCAGCTGCAGTGCGACCCGCTACCTTTCGAGGCGCAGGTGCTGGAGCTGGACATGGTCTGGCTCAGCGTGCTCGACAACGATCCGGCGGAACGCTGGCTGCGCCGGCGCCTGGAGGCGCTGATGGGGAAGGGCAACGCGCAGGCGTAGCGGACCGAGCAGGGATATAAAACGGTGCCGTTCACTCAGGCATTTCGGCTCGGAGCGGGGACCAGGAAAACCGACGCTAGGGACATCTGGCTAAAACGTAGGATGGGTGAAACCCATCGACAGTTGCCGGGTTTTCCTACTCCTGCTTGCTGCTCGACAGCGCTGAGTCGATTTGCGGAAACGGTTCTCTCAGGATAGAAAAGGCGGACAAAAAACGCCGCAACCCCATTGGGATGGCGGCGTTCTGCTAAACGAACAGCACCGCCGACCAACTTGGTCTGGCTGAAAAGCCGGCATAGCCTTCCCAAGGTTCGCGCGCTTCTCGACGTGTTGGGTGCTTGCCTCACGCCAGCGGGCAGGGTCGGTGCTGATTCTATGGCTGTTTGAACTTCGGGGCACCGGATGCGGGTTCTTGGAAAGCGAGTCGAGAGAGGAACACCGAGGATGACTTGGATATCTGAACATTTCCATAATTTAACATAATATACATTATGGGTAATTGTGGCTGTGAGTCTTCCAGTGCCGAGCAGATTTGACATGTATTCGAGCTCTCCCACCGTAATCGACGGCACTCCTACACCCACAGGTCATCGGCTCCTCACAAATCTTCCGTGCCGAGATTCAACGCTGGGCTAGCCTGATTGAGTAAGCGTTCCGCCCCAGGGTCGGCCACAGGAGAAACAATGTTCAGCCAGGAACCGGTAATTCTCATCGTCGACGATGCGGCCAGTGGCGTTCGGGTGCTCAGTGAAACCGTGCGCGGGCTTGGCCAGGTTTTTTTCGCTACCGACGGTCCGGGTGCCTTGAACACCGCACGCCAGTGCCGTCCGGATCTGGTGCTGCTGGATATCGAGATGCCCGACATGGACGGCTACGAGGTCTGTGCGGCGTTGAAGGCCGATCCGGAAATATGCGATGCCTCGGTGATTTTCGTCACCTCCCATGCGCAGGTTGAAAACGAGCTGCGCGCGCTGCGCTGCGGCGGTGTCGATTTTCTACACAAGCCGCTGAACGTGCTGGTGGCGCGTGCGCGGATCAGGGCTCATCTGACCCTGCGCAACGAAGCCAAGCGTCTGGCCAACCACGACGCACTGACCAACCTGCCCAATCGCCTGCTGCTGCAGGATCGCGTCGGCCAGGCGCTGCGTCAGGCCATCGGCAGCAAGGGTCGTGTCGCCATGCTGTTGCTCGACCTGGACAATTTCAAATCGATCAACGATTCGGTCAGCCACTCGCTGGGCGACGCAGTGCTGCAGGAAGTGGCGCGGCGGCTCAGCAAATCCGCCCGCGTGGTGGACACGATCAGCCGTAACGGTGGCGACGAATTCATCATCCTGATGCCGGACATTCGCAGCCTGGAGGTGGTTGGAGGCTTTGCCGCGCGGCTGCTGAGCGAGATCACGGCACCCTTCCAGATCCAGTCCGGCCGCTACAACCTGACGGCAAGCATCGGTATCAGCCTGTTCCCCGACGACAGCGAGGACATGGATTCGCTGTACCGCCATGCGGAATCGGCGATGTATCAGGCCAAGCGCGACGGCCGCAATCGCTACGGGTTCTTCTCGTCGCGCATCGAGGACAGCATTCGTGCGCGCTACCGGCTCGACCAACACATGCGCAACGCCCTTGAACAAGGCGTTTTTGAGGTCTTCTACCAGGCCAAGATCAACGTGCTGCAGCGCTGCATCGTCGGTGTGGAAGCGCTGATCCGCTGGCGCGACGCGGATGGCAAGCTGATTCCGCCCTCCGACTTCATTCCGCTCGCCGAGGAAACCGGGCTGATCATCCCGATCGGTCGCTACGTGCTGTTGCAGGCCTGCAAGGACGCCCGCGTCTGGAGCGAACAGGGCCACGAGATCTGCGTCAGCGTGAACATTTCCGCAGTGCAGTTCAAGGAGAACAATTTCCTCGAAACGGTGAGGAACGTGCTGGAAATAACCGGCATGCGCGCGCAGATGCTCGAGCTGGAGATTACCGAAGGTGTGCTCGCCCGCGATGTCGACAAGTCGCGCAAGACCCTGGCGGCGCTCAAGGAACTGGGTATTCGCGTGTCCATCGACGACTTCGGCACCGGCTATTCGAGCCTCGCCTACCTCAAGCGTTTCCCCATCGACGTACTGAAGATCGACCGCAGCTTCGTCCAGGACATGCTCACCGAAAAACTCGACTCGGCGATCATCGACGCCATCATCAAGCTGGGTCAGGTGCTGAATCTGGAGCTGGTCGCCGAGGGCGTGGAGTTGCCCGAACAGGCAGCCGCGCTGAGGGACAAGGGCTGCCTGGTGATGCAGGGCTACCTCTACTCCCGCCCTGCCCCCTTCGACCAGATGAGCCTGACGCTGGAGAACGGGCCGGACATCGCCGAGCACCAGTAGCGTAAGAAGCGCTCGCGCAGGGACGTCAACGTGACCAATAAGAACAAGTTCTTCCTGTTTTACCGCAGCGCGGCGGCGACGCTGGTGGTGTGCCTGCTGATCACGGCGGCAGCGGTCTGGTGGACCGTTCGCAGCAACGATCGCCAGGCTCGTCTCGCGGTGGCTACCGAGGCCGAAGAGTGGGCTGGCGCCGTGCTGGAACGTATCCGCCTCTATCAATACGGCCTGCGCGGTGTGCGCGGTGCGGTGCTGACCGCCGGCGAAAACGGCATCAGCCGTGCGCTGTTCCACAACTACAGCCTCAGCCGCGACCTGCCCTACGAGTTTCCCGGCGCCAGGGGCTTCGGTTTCGTGCGCAGGGTTGCCGAGGCCGACCAGGCGGCCTTCCTCGCACAGGCGAGGGCCGACGGGCCGCCCGACTTCGCGATCCGTCAGTTCGCCATGCATGACGGTGAGCGCTTCGTCATCCAGTACATCGAACCGACCGACCGCCAGACCACGGTCATCGGGCTGGACATCGCCTCCGAGACCAACCGCCGCGAGGCCGCGCTGGATGCCATGCGTACCGGTGAAGTGCGCCTGACCGCACCGATCACCCTCGCCCAGGAAGTTGGCAAGCCGTTGCAATCGGTGCTCATGCTGCTGCCGATCTATCGCAGCGCGGTCACGCCGGATAACCAGGCGGAGCGGGAAGCCCAGGCCTTCGGCTGGAGCTATGCCCCGCTGCTGCTCGAAGAGGTGCTCAAGGGCCTGACAGTGGAAAACGAGGCGCTGCACCTGAACCTCAGGGATATCACCACCTCGGACGATTCCGTGCCGTTCTATTCCAGCGCCCGGCACTCGATGGACGAGGCGGAGCTGTACACCCAGCGCTTCGAGCACGACGTGTTCGGCCGGCGCTGGCAGCTGGAGCTCAGTGCCCACCCGCAATTCATCGCGAACCTGCACCTGCCCTCGCCTTCGCTGATCCTGCTGCTGGGCGCCTTGACCAGCCTGGTGCTGGCGGCGCTCGCAGGCGCATTCAACGTCAGTCGCCAGCAACAGCAACGCATCGCCGATGCCCAGGCGCAGCTGGCTGCGATCGTCGAGAGTTCCGCCGACGGCATCATCGGCAAGACCCTCGGCGGCGTGGTCACCAGTTGGAACAAGGGCGCGGAGCAGTTGTTCGGCTACAGCGCCGAACAGGCGCTGGGGCACCCTCTGGTGGAGCTGATAGTTCCTTCCGAACTGGCCCAGGAGGAAGCCGACATCCTTACGCGGGTCCAGCGCGGCGAGCGCATTCCGCACTTCGATACCCAGCGCGTGCGCAGCGACGGTAGCCTGATCGACGTTTCCATTACCGTATCGCCGATTCGCAATGCCGAGGGCGTGGTGGTAGGCGCGTCCAAGACGGTGCGCGATATCTCGGCGCAGAAGGCCTTCGCCGCGCGCATCATCGAACTCAACCTGAGCCTGGAAGGCCAGGTCGCCCGGCGCACCGCCGAGCTGGGACGGCTCAACGTGCTGCTGGAAAGCGTGCTCAACGCGGCGACCGAGGTATCGATCATCGCCACCGATCTGGATGGCACCATCCGCATCTTCAACCGAGGCGCCGAGCGACTGCTCGGCTACACCGCCGAGGAAGTGGTCGGCAAGAGTACTCCGCTGTCCTTCCACCTGCCGGAAGAACTGCAGCGCCGCGCTGCCGAACTTAGCGCGCAGCTCGGCGCGCATATCGAGGGCATCCAGACCTTCACCCAGATTCCCAATGCCGGCGTCGCCGAGATGCGCGAGTGGACCTATGTGCACAAGGACGGCTCGCATTTCCCGGTGACCCTGGTGGTGACGGCGATGCTCGCCCCCGACGGAACGCCGAGCGGCTATCTGGGCATCGCCCTCGACGTCACCCAGCGCAAGGCCGCCGAACAGGCGCGCGAGGCCAGCCTGGAGATGAACCGGGCGATCCTCGATACCGCGGTCAACCCGATCATCAGCATCGACTCGCTGGGCACCGTCGTTTCATTCAACCCGGCCGGTGAGCGGGTGTTCGGCTACCGCGAGACCGAAGTGCTCGGGCGCAACGTGCGGCGCCTGCTGCCGAGGTCGCAACGGGCTAGCGCGCAGGCGTTCCTGCAGCAGCTGGAACAGCAGGAATCGCCCGGTGGGATCAGGAACAAGGAAATGTCCGGGCGGCGCAAGGACGGCTCGGAGTTTCCCCTGCAGCTGTCGATTGGCTCGATGCAGATGACCGAGCGCCGGCTGTTCGTCTGCATCATCACCGACATCACCCAGCAACAGCTGCAGCACAACGAACTGATGGCCGCCCGCGACCAGCTGTTGCTGGCCGCGGAGGCAGCCGAGCTGGGTATCTTCGCCTGGGACCTGCAGGACGGCGTACTGCGCTGGAACGAGCGGATGTTCCAGATCTACGGCCTGCCCCTGGAGCTGCGCGACAACGGCCTGGCCTACGAGCACTGGCGCTCGCGCCTGCACCCGGAAGACCGCGACGCCGCCGAAGCGATGCTCAAGGGCCTGGTCGACTACGACGAAGCCTTCAATCCGGTGTTCCGCGCGGTGCTGCCGGACGGACAGATCCGCTACATCCAGGCGGCCGCCCGAGTTGAGCGTGCGGCGGATGGCCGGGCGATCCACATGACCGGTATCAACCGCGACATCACTGCGCAGCGCGAGCTGGAGTCGCGTCTGCTGTACGCCAAGGAGCAGGCCGACTCGGCGAACGCGGCAAAATCCTCGTTCCTGGCCAACAGGAGCCACGAGATCCGCACGCCGATGAACGCCGTGCTGGGCATGCTGCAGCTGGTCCAGCGCACCGAGCTGCAGCCGCGTCAGCTGGACTACGTGGTCAAGGCGGAAAGTGCCGCGCGTTCGCTGCTCGGCCTGCTCAACGACATCCTCGACTACTCCAAGATCGAGGCCGGCAAGCTGATGCTGGAACGCCTGCCGTTCGAGCTGGAAGGCTTTCTCCAGGACCTTGCCATCGTCCTCGCCGGCAACCTCGGGCAGAAGGATATCGAGGTGATGTACGACATCGACCCGCAGTTGCCCGGCGCGCTGGTGGGCGACAGCTTCCGCCTGCAGCAGATCCTCATCAACCTGGCTGGCAACGCGCTGAAATTCACCCTGCAGGGCCATGTGGTGGTCGCGATGCAGCAGCTGCAGCGCAGCGATGCACGGGTGCTGCTGCGCATCTCGGTATCCGACAGCGGCATCGGCATCAGCGAAGAACAGCAACGGCGCATCTTCGAAGGCTTCAGCCAGGCCGAGGCCTCGACCACGCGGCGCTTCGGCGGCACCGGCCTCGGCCTGGTCATCTGCAAGCGCCTGGTGGAGCTGATGGGCGGCGAGCTGCGGGTGCGCAGCGAACTGGGGGTGGGCAGCACCTTCTGGTTCGACGTGGCTGTGGATGTGCAGAAACCCGATACCCTGCGCGCCGACTGCCCCTACGTGGACCGCCCGCTGCGCCTGCTGGTGGCCGACGACAACGCCATCGCCGCCGAGGTGCTGGTGCGCATGGTGCGTGCGCTGGGCTGGCACGCCGACAGCGTCAGCGGTGGCGACCAGGCCGTGGCGCGAGTCAACCAGGCGCTGCGCGACGGCGAAGGCTACGACGTGGTGTTGATGGACTGGCGAATGCCCGATTGCGACGGGCTCAGTGCGGCACGGTTGATCAATCAGCAGCAGGGCAACGTCAGCCCTCCGATGGTGATCATGATCACCGCCCACGGCCGCGAAGCGCTGATCGATGCGCAGCAGGAAGGCACCCGTGCCTTCGTCGACTTCCTCACCAAGCCGGTCACCCCGCGGCAACTGGCGGCCAGCATCGAGCGGGCGTTCATGGGCCCGCTGCTGGCGGCGGATGAGCAGCAGGTCTCCCCTCGCCCGCAGCGGCTGCTCGGCAGGCGCCTGCTGGTGGTCGAGGACAATGCACTCAATCGTCAGGTGGCCAGCGAGCTGCTGGCCGGGGAAGGCGCGCAGATCGAGCTGGCCGAAGGCGGCCTCGCCGGCGTCGACATGGTCACGCATCGCGCACCTTTCGACGCAGTACTGATGGACGTACAAATGCCCGATATCGATGGATTGGAGGCCACCCGACGGATTCGCCAGGACCCGCGCTGGGCCGCGCTGCCGATCATCGCGATGACCGCCAACGCCTCTGAAGACGACCGCAGGACCTGCCTCGCGGCGGGCATGAACGACCACGTCGGCAAGCCCATCGATCTGGAGCAACTGGTCGGCGCCCTGCTCGGCTCCGCCACGGCGAGCACCGCTGCGCTGTCGGAGCCGGTGACCGAAGAGGCGCTGCTGGTCGAGCCGAAAGACTCGATCCTGGCGCGCTTCGGCGGCAACCATGCGCTGATCCGCAAGGTGCTGGTCGACTTCGAGCAGGACATGCAGCGGCAGATGGCGCAGCTCGCCAGTACCGTTCAGGACGAAGACGCAGCCGCCGCCTGTGCGGTGCTGCACGCGATCAAGGGCAGCGCGGCAACCGTCGGCGCAGCGGCGCTGGCCGAACGGGTGAGCGGGCTGGAGATCGAACTCGGCCATAGCGGCGCGGCGCTCGCGGCATTGCTCGACGAGACTGCCCTGGCCGAATTACGGCAGCGTGTGCCGGCCAGCGTGGCGCGTTTGCGCGAGATGTTCGGCGACGAGCCGGGGAGTTCTATCGCGGTAGCGCCATCAATGGCTCTCTCTGCTGCCGAATGGCGCGCGCGCCTGGGCGCGCTGCTTGCGCTGGTGGAGAGCGCCAACCTTCGTGCAATCGACGAGGCGCACGCGCTGCATGCGCACGCGCCCGATGCGCAGCGCGAGGCGTTCGCCGAAGCCGCGGCGCAATTGGGACGCTTCGAGTTCAAGTCCGCGGCGGCTCTACTGCGCATGCTGCTCTCTTAACCCCAAGGCGAGCGCCTGCCCCGCAGCCGAAGGACTAGGCCGCTTCGGTACGCTGCAGATTTTGCCGCTGGCGCCACTCCATGTAGGTCTTGAGCAGCAGCGTGAGCAGCGCCATGCAAGCCAGCAATGCTGCCGCGGTGAAGGCCGCAGCGGTCTTGTAGTCGTTGTTCAGCTGCTCGACCAGCAGCGGCAACGTCAGCGTCTGGTTGATGATGGTGCCGGAAACCACCGACACCGCGCCGAACTCACCGACCGCCCGGGCGTTGGTGACCACCACGCCGTACAGCAGCGCCCATTTGATCTTCGGCAGCGTGATGTGGCGGAAGATCTGCCAGCCGTTGGCGCCCAGGCACAGCGCGGCGGATTCCTCATCGCTGCCCTGTGCCTGCATCACCGGGATCAGGATGCGCGCGACGTACGGCGAGGTGACGAACACCGTGACCATGAGGATGCCCGGCCAGGCGAACATCAGCTGGATACCCTGCGCGGAAATCCACTGGCCTAGGCTGCTTTCAACGCCGTACACCACCAGGTAGCAGAGCCCCGCCACCACCGGCGACACGGCGAAGGGAATGTCCACCAGGGTCGACAGCAGCTTGCGGCCGCGGAAGTCGTAATGGGTCAGGCACCAGGCGAGCATGATGCCGAAGAGCATGTTGATCGGCACCGTGAGTACGGTGACGAACAGCGTCAGGCTGATTGCGTGAAGCATGAAGTCCTGCGACAGGTTCGCCACCAGCAGGTCCCAGCCGCCGCTCAGCGCCTTGCCGAAGATCAGCGCCAGCGGAACGATGAGGATCAGCCCGACCAGCGCCAGGCCGAGGACGATGAGCATCCATTGATGCCATTGCGTGGGCTTTTTCATGAGGTCTTGCGCTGCCAGCGAAGCAGGCGCCCTTGCACGATCTGGAGAAGGAACAGCAGCGCCAGCGAGGCGAGCAGGATCACCGAGGCGATGGCCGCCGCCGCCGGGTAGTTGAACTCCTGCAGGCGGACGAAAATCATCAGCGAGGACACCTCGGTTTTGAACGGAATGTTCCCGGCGATCATGATCACCGCGCCGAATTCACCGAGGCTGCGGATGAACGCCTGCGAAGAGCCCGTCACCAGCGCCGGCACCAGGGTCGGGAAGACCACGTAGCGGAAGGTCTGCAGCTTGCTCGCGCCAAGCGTACGCGCGGCCTCCTCATATTCGTTGCCCAGGTCCTGCAGCACCGGCTGCACGGTGCGTACCACGAACGGCAGGCTGGTGAAGGTCATCGCCACGACGATGCCGGGATAGGCATAGGCAACCTTGAAGCCCAGCGGCGCCAGCAACTGGCCGAGCCAGCCGCCAGGCACCAGCAGCGTGGCCAGGGTCAGCCCGGCGACGGAGGTCGGCAAGGCGAACGGCAGGTCGACCAGCGCGTCCACCAGGCGCCGGCCGGGGAATTCGTAGCGGGTGATGATCCAGGCCAGCAGCAGGCCGATCAGCGTCGCCGCGATGGTCGAGTAGAACGCCCCGCTCAGCGTCACCCGATAGCTGCCGAGCACGCGGCGATCGGTGATCGCCTGCCAGTACTGCGCCCAGGACATGTCGCTCACGTACAGCAGCAAGGCGGAAATCGGAAACAGGATGACCAGCGACAGATAGAAGGCGCTGAAGCCGAAGCTGGGCGCGAATCCGGGCATGGTCGGGGATTGGAGGAAGAACAGTGCGGTCTTTCTGGTCACAGGAGCCTGCCGGCTGAACGGCTTTAGAGTCGACGGGTCTGGCGAATGGCCGCGTGAGCCGTAGGGGCTACGCGCAGAAGCGCGCCACGGGCATGGCGCGCAACGGTCGGTTTACTCGGCCAGGAGCTGGTCGAGGATAGCATTGCCGGCGAAGTGATTGTTCTGGATGTCGGTCCAGGAGCCGAGCACCCTGGTCGGATCGATCAGCTCGACCTTGGCGAACTGGCCCTCGGTCGCCTTGACCACCGACGGCTCGTGCACGCGCAGGTGGTAGGAGGCGATCAGCGCCTGCACTTCCTTGCTGTACTCGAAGTTGAGGTATTCGGTGGCCTGCTTGCGGGTGCCCTTCTGGTCCACAACCTTGTCCACCACGGCGACCGGGAACTCGGCCAGCACGCTCACCGGGGGGATCACCACTTCGAAGCCTTCGGCCTTGAATTCGTCGCCCTTGGCGATGTTCACCACTTCCGATTCGAAGGTGAGCAGCACGTCACCCTGCCCGTTCTGTGCGAACGCTACGGTGGCGCCGCGGCCGCCGGTGGGGAAGCTCTCGACGTTGTGCAGCAGCTTGCCGACGAACTGGCGGGTCTTGGCGTCGTCGCCCTTGAACTTCTCGTTGGCGTAGAGCCAGGCGCCTAGGTAGGTGTAGCGCGCGTTGCCGGAGGTTTTCGGGTTGGGGAACACCAGTTTCACGTCATCGCGGACCAGGTCGTCCCAGGTCTTGATGTTCTTCGGGTTGCCCTTGCGCACGAGGAAACCGATGGTGCTGTAGTACGGCGAGCTGTTGTTGGGGAATTTCGCTGCCCAATCCTTGCTCACCAGCCCGCGCTCGGCGAGCACGTTCACGTCGGAGACCTGGTTGAAGGTCACGGTGTCGACCTTCTTGCCCTGGATGATGTCCTGCGCCTGGCGCGAGGTGCCAGCGAACGACTGGTCGATCTTCAGCTCCTCACCGGTCTGTTCTTTCCAGTGCTTGATGAACAGCGGGTTGATTTCGGTGAACAGCTCGCGCGCGACGTCGTAAGAGGCGTTCAGCAGCGGCGGGCTGTCGGCGAGCGCCGCGGCGCTGCCAAGGGTGGTAGTCAGGGCAGTCGCCAACAAAAGTTTCTTCAACATGATGCTTCCTTTCTCGCACGTATGGCGGATCGAGTTCTGATGGGCGCAGAGCGACGATGTCTGGCGCGCTTATTCTTTTAAAGATTTTCCTGGTAATTACTAATACTAAAAAAGAATTAGATTACGCGCAAAGCCGTTCAGCAGTCGCCGCCGACCTGGCTCTGCAGGTTGGCCTGGGTCACGTTGCTGTCCGCCGGGACGCTGCGGGTCAGCCAGACGTTGCCGCCGATGGTCGAACCCTGGCCGATGGTGATGCGTCCAAGGATGGTCGCGCCGGCGTAGATCACCACGTCGTCCTCGACGATGGGGTGGCGCGGCTGGCCCTTCTGCAGGTTGCCGGATTCGTCCGCCGGGAAGCGCTTGGCGCCCAAGGTAACGGCCTGATAGATGCGCACGCGCTGGCCGATGATCGCGGTTTCGCCGATCACCACACCCGTGCCGTGGTCGATGAAGAAGCTCGGGCCGATCTGCGCGCCGGGGTGGATGTCGATGCCGGTCAGCGAATGAGCGATCTCGGCGACGATCCGCGCCAGCAGCGTCAGACCGGCCTGATAAAGGTGATGCGCCAGGCGGTGGTGGATGATCGCCAGGATGCCGGGATAGCAGACCAGCACCTCGTCGACGCTGCGCGCCGCCGGGTCGCCCTGGTAGGCGGCCAGCACGTCGGTATCCAGCAGGCGCCGCATGGCCGGCAGCGCGGCGGCGAAGTCGCGCACCAGCTCGACGGCGCGAGCGTTTTCGTTGACCGCCTCGCGACCCAGTTGGCGGGCCTGGTAACGCAGCTCGCGCTGCACTTCCAGGCGCAGCGCATTGAGCGCGACGTCCAGCGTGTGGCCGACGTAGAAGTCTTCGCTCTCTTCGCGCAGATCGGTCGGCCCCAGGCGCATCGGGAACAGCGCACCGCTGAGGGCCTCGATCACCTGCGCCACGCGTTCGCGCGACGGCAGTTCGCGGCATTGCTTGTCGTTGGCGCGGCCATGGTTGCTGCGCCAGTCGGCGCGCGCGCTGCGCAGTTCGCCGACGATGCGCTCGAGTTCCCAATGCAGGGGACGCGAGCCGTTGGAGGAGTCCTGGTTCATCGAATGTCGTTCCAGTGGAGCGGAGCGCCGATGTTAACCCCAACGCCCGGCGCTTGGCTCTCAGTCGATGCCCATCGCCATGCGGATGCCGTAGGCCAGCAGCGTCACCGCAAGCACCCCGCCGCACCACAGGCCGACGAACCAGGCCAGTCGTTTCCAGCGCCCGGCCATCAGTGGTAACCCTCGCCGACGTTGATCTTGCCGCGGAAAACCCAGTAGCTATAGAAGGTGTAGGCGAGGATCACCGGCACCAGGATCAGCACGCCGACCAGGGTGAACGACTGGCTCTTGGCCGGCGCGGCGGCCTGCCAGATGGAGATGTCCGGCGGCACGATGTTCGGCCACAGGCTGATGCCCAGGCCGGTGTAGGCCAGGAAGATCAGCGCCAGGGTCAGCACGAACGGCTGCACTTCGCGATGCCGGCGGACCGCGCGAACCAGCGCGAACACCGTGGCCGCCACCAGCAGCGGAACCGGCAGGAAGTAGAACAGGTTGGGCAGCGTGAACCAGCGCTCGGCGATGGCCTCGTGGGCCAGCGGCGTCCACAGGCTGACGAGGGCGATGGTCGCCAGCAGCACCAGCGTTAGCGGTGTCATCAGGCGGAACATGCGCTGCTGCAGCTCGCCGCTGGTTTTCATGATCAGCCAGCCGCAACCGAGCATCGCGTAGCCGACCACCAGCGCCAGCCCGGTGAACAGGGGGAACGGCGCCAGCCAGTCCAGCGGCCCTCCGGCGAAACTGCGCCCTTCGACCGGAATGCCGTCGATGAAGGCTCCGAGCACCACGCCCTGGCTGAAGGTCGCCAGCAGCGAGCCGCCGATGAACGCCTTGTCCCACCAGTGCTTGCTGCGCTTGGCCTTGAAGCGGAACTCGAAGGCCACGCCGCGGAAGATCAGCGCCACCAGCATCAGTATCAGCGGCAGGTAAAGCGCGGTGAGCACCACCGAGTAGGCCAGGGGGAAGGCGGCGAACAGCCCTGCCCCGCCCAGCACCAGCCAGGTCTCGTTGCCGTCCCAGATCGGCGCGACGGTGTTCATCATCACGTCGCGGTTCTCTTCCTCGCGGATGAACGGAAAGAGGATGCCGATGCCCAGGTCGAAGCCGTCCATGACCACGTACATGAAGATGCCGAAGGCGATGATGCCGGCCCAGATCAGCGGAAGGTCAATGCTCATCGCGTTCTCCTTTACCGGATTGGCGCTCGTCGCCGTCGATGTCCACCTCGGCGCCGGATAGCGGCCGCATCGGTTGTCGCGAGTGGCCGGGGCCGGCGTCAACCGGTGAAGGTGCGCCGCCGAGCAGCTTCGGTCCCTTGCGCATCAGCCGCAGCAGATAAGTGATGCCGACGCCGAAGACCAGGAAATAGACGACGAAGAACAGGCTCAGGCTGACGCCCATTTCCTTCGCGCCATGGCCGGAAACGGCGTCGCTGGTGCGCAGCAGGCCGTAGATTACCCAGGGCTGGCGACCGACTTCGGTGGTTATCCAGCCGGCGAGGATGGCGATGATGCCAGCCGGCCCCAGTACCAGCACGAAACGGTGGAACCAGGGCGACTCGAACAGCCGGCCGCGAAGCCTCAGGTAGGCGCTCCAGGCGCCGGCGAGGATCATCAGCAGGCCGAGCCCGACCATGATGCGGAAGCTCCAGAACACCATCAGCGAATTCGGCCGGTCTTCCCTGGGCCAGGCCTTGAGCCCCTTGATCTCGCCATCCCAGTCGTGGGCGAGAATCAGGCTGCCGAGGCGCGGAATACCCAGCGCGAAGTGGGTGGTCTCGGCCTCCATGTCGGGGATGCCGAACAGCAGCAAAGGAATGCCGCGCTCGGTTTCCCAGTGGCCTTCGATGGCAGCGATCTTCGCCGGCTGGTGCTTGAGCGTGTTGAGGCCGTGGAAGTCACCCACCACGGCCTGCACCGGCGCGACGATCAGCGCCATCCACATGGCCATCGAGAACATCCGCCGGATGCCGGGCTCGCGGTTGCCCTTGAGCAGGTGCCAGGCGCCGGTGGCGCCGACGATGAAGGCGGTGGCGATGAACGCGGCGATCGCCATGTGCGCCAGGCGATAGGGAAACGACGGGTTGAAGACGATCTGCCACCAGTCCGCCGGCTCGAAGATGCCGTCGACGATCTGGTAGCCCTGCGGCGTGTGCATCCAGCTGTTGGACGAGAGAATCCAGAAGGTCGAGATCAGCGTGCCGATGGCCACCATCAGCGTGGCGAAGAAGTGCAGCCCGCGACCTACCTTGTTCCAGCCGAACAGCATGATGCCGAGGAAGCCGGCCTCGAGGAAAAACGCGGTGAGCACTTCATAGGTGAGCAGCGGGCCCATGATGCTGCCGGCCTTTTCCGACAGCCCTGCCCAGTTGGTGCCGAACTGGTAGCTCATGACCACGCCCGAGACCACGCCCATGGCAAAGGTGACGGCGAATATCTGCAGCCAGAAGCGATACAACTGGCGGTAGCTTTCATCGCGGGTGCGCAACCAAAGGCCTTCGAGCACCGCTAGGTAGCTGGCCAGGCCAATGCTGAAGGCCGGGAAGATGATGTGGAAGGAAATGGTGAAAGCGAACTGGATTCGAGCCAGTTCCAGAGCGTCCAGGCCGAACATGGCGATCCTCTTGGGCACGGTAGGCAAGCGTTAGGCTCATGCATCCCTGGATGGCGGTATCTGTCGTACCGCTCGGGACCGAGCGCCTCGTCGGGCGTTCGGGCATGGGCTTAGCTGTGACGGAAGATCGCCCGGTTAGTTTTCCGGGGAGCGCACTTTGCCGTGCGTCTGTTCGTCGCAGCGCGAAGGCCGTTCGCGGCGCAAAAGGCAAAGTTGCAACAGTGTTCTACGGCAAGGCGGAATCGATGTCCCTGAACCGCCAGGCCGCAGCCCGGGCATGGATTCCGACACCGCCAGCCGACCGGCGGTAGATTCCCAGGGAAAGGGTCAGGATTGGCCACTGGAGTCTTTAGTAATCAATAGGTTACGGAATCAATCGAATGACTTGTCGAACCCGCTCGCCTGCCTTTGCCTGCGGCCCTATTCAATTGCCTGGGGAACGCGGGATTGTTCGGCGGAATTGCTGATTTGGCCCAGAACTAATATTTGCCATCCGGGTCAGGATAAATAGATCGCCGGAGCGTGGATAACAGCTTGCTTCGCGGTGTTTCAAATCATGCTACCGAGCTCAAATCTGCAGCGATTCTTGCATCGTTGCGAGAAAGGTTGCGCGTTTCGTAGTTGAGGAAAGTTGGCCCGCGGGGCCACTGCTGGATTTTCATCGGAGGACTACACATGGGTGACGCGGCATTGAAAACGGTGTTTGTAAATGCGGCCAGGAAGGCCGGTCTGCCTATGATTGTTCGGCCGACTCTTGAAGTCCGTAGCGTTCAGGACAGCAAGAAGAAAGTGCTCTTCGTTACTTCGGAATTGGCCGATCTGGTCAAGACCGGTGGACTCGGCGATGTTTCCGCCGCTCTACCTCGGGCATTGGCAAGTTTGCACGACGTCCGCGTGCTGATCCCGGGTTACCCGCAGGTGATCAACAGCGGGCACACCATTCGCGTGATCGGCGAGGTCGGCGGCCATGCCGCACTGCCGCCGAGCAAGATCGGTCGCATCGATCTGGACGATGGCCTGATCATCTATGTTCTGCTCTGCCCGGAACTCTACGACCGCGACGGCAGCCCTTACGGCGACAACAACGGCCGCGATTGGCCGGACAACCACATCCGCTTCGCTCGTCTGGGCCTCGCCGCTGCCGAGTTTGCTGCTGGTGCAGCCGGTATTCGCTGGCGCCCCGACCTGGTGCATGCCAATGACTGGCCGGCCGGTCTGGCGCCTGCCTACATGCACTGGCGTGGTCAGAAGACCCCCAGCGTGTTCACCATCCACAACCTGGCGTACCAAGGCACCCTGCCGCTGGAATGCAGCCCGGAGCTGGATATCCCGCCAAGCGCCTGCACTCCGGAGCGCATGGAATTCCATGGCCGCCTGTCGATGCTCAAGGCCGGCATCGCCTACGCCAGCCACGTGACTACCGTCAGCGCCACCTACGCCCAGGAAATCACCACCTCCGAATTCGGCTGCGGGCTGGAAGGGTTCCTTGCCAGCATGGCGCGCCAGGGTCGTCTCAGCGGCATCATCAACGGCATCGACGAAAGCTGGGAGCCGGAAACCGATCCGCATCTGGTGCAGCGCTTCGCCATCCATGACTGGCAAGGCAAGGCGGTGAACGCACAGCACGTACGCGACCTGTTCGGCCTGGAGCCCTCCTCCGGCCCGCTGTTCGCCGTGGTCTCGCGGCTGGTCTACCAGAAAGGTCTCGACCTGACCCTGGAAGTCGCCCACGACATCGTCGCCGCTGGCGGCCAGATCGCCATCATCGGGCGCGGCGAGCCGCACATCGAAGACGCCATGCGTGAATTGGGCCGGCGCTATCCCGGTCAGGTCGGCGTGCACATCGGCTTCAACGAAACCGACGCGCGGCGGATGTTCGCCGGCAGCGATTTCCTGCTCATGCCCTCGCGCTACGAGCCCTGCGGCCTCAGCCAGATGTATGCGCAGCGCTTTGGCTCGCTGCCGGTGGCGCGGCGCACCGGCGGCCTGGCCGACAGCATCGAAGACGGCGTGACCGGCTTCCTGTTCAACGAATCGACCAACCACAGCTACAAGGAGGCAGTGCAGCGGGCGCTGCACGTCTTCGCCCAACCCGGGCTGCTCAACGCCATGCGCTGCCGCGCCATGGCCTCTCCCTTCTATTGGCACCAGTCGATCGATCCCTACGCCCGTCTCTACGAACAGTTGCTTGAGGGTCGTAGCGAGGCGGCTGCGGTCAACTGAAACCTCCATCTCCGGCACTCCGGTAGCCATTCCTTGGACGCGTGATTCGCGGAAGACGGGTGGCTGCCGCCATCGCCGGTAAGGCGAAAATGCAATGGCTCCCGAAGTTATCAGCCGCGGGCGGCACGGCGCCGTGTTGCTCGAACCCGGCAGAACCCGCTTTTCCCTCTGGGCACCGGACGCCCGCAGCGTCGTCGTCGAACTCGACGGCGAGCGCGCTCATCCACTGGAAAAATCCGCCGATGGTTGGTTCGTCGGCGAAGTCCCGGTCGGCGCCGGCACGCGCTACCAGTACCGTATCGATGACGAACTGCAGGTGCCGGACCCGGCCTCGCGGGCGCAGGCCGATGACGTCCATTCGCCAAGCATCGTCGTCGATCAGCAGGCGTACGCCTGGCGACACGCCGACTGGCCGGGGCGCCCCTGGCGCGAAACCGTGCTCTACGAACTGCATGTCGGGCTGCTGGGCGGTTACGCCGGTGTCGAGAAACACCTGCCGCGGCTGGTCGAACTGGGTGTCACCGCCATCGAGCTGATGCCGCTCAACGAGTTTCCCGGTACACGCAACTGGGGCTACGACGGCGTGCTGCCCTACGCGCCGGAGGCCTCCTACGGCACGCCGGACGAGCTGAAGCAGCTGATCGATACCGCCCACGGCCTCGGCCTGATGGTCTTTCTCGATGTCGTCTACAACCACTTCGGGCCGGACGGCAACTACCTCGGCGCCTACGCCAAGGACTTCTTCAACCACGACCTGCATACCCCGTGGGGCGATGCCATCGACTTCCGCCGCCGCGAGGTGCGCGACTTCTTCATCGACAACGCGCTGATGTGGGTGAACGACTACCGCTTCGACGGCCTGCGTCTCGACGCCGTGCACGCAATATCCGAGCGCGACTTCCTGGTCGAACTGTCCCAGCGCGTACACGCCTCGCTGCAGCCCGGCCGGCATGTGCATCTGGTGCTGGAGAACGAAGACAACGCCTCGAGCCTGCTGGAGAGCGATTTCGACGCGCAGTGGAATGACGATGGGCATAACGTCCTGCACGCGTTGCTCACCGGCGAAAGCCAAGGCTACTACGCCGACTACGCTAGCGACTCCACCGCCAAGTTGGCGCGCTGCCTCGGCCAGGGTTTCATCTACCAGGGCAATACCAACCGCCACGGCAAATCCCGCGGCGAGCCCAGCGGCCACCTTTCTCCCACCGCCTTCGTGCTGTTCCTGCAGAACCACGACCAGACCGGCAACCGCGCCTTCGGCGATCGCCTGATCGGCCTGGTGGACGATCCGCGTGCTCTGCGTGCGGCAACCGCCGTGCTGCTGCTCGCGCCGATGATTCCGATGCTGTTCATGGGCGAGGAATGGGGCGCGCGGCAACCCTTCCTGTTCTTCACCGATCACCATGGCGAACTGGCCGAGGCGGTTCGCGAAGGCCGTCGCGGCGAGTTTTCCGAGTTCGCCGAATTCAACGACGAACACCAGCGCGAGCTGATCCCAGATCCGAACGCCGAGAGCACCTTCGAGGCGTCGCGGCCGGACTTCACTGCCGTCGCCGAGCCCGACCACGCCGAATGGCTGGCGCTGTACAAGTCACTGCTGACGCTGCGCCACGCGCAGATCGTGCCGAACCTGACGCAGGCGCGCATGCTGGGTGCCGAGGTGGTCGGCGACAAGGCGGTGGTCGCGCGCTGGCAACTGGGCGAGCGTGTGCTGCGCATCGAACTGAACCTGGGCACCGCGACGCTGGCGCTGAGCGAGCCCAGCGGCGATTTCGAAGCGATCCACGCAAGCCTCGACGGCGCGTTGCAACAGCGTTCGCAGGGACAATTGCCAGGCCTCGCTGCGCTGGTCTTCTGGGAGAAACGAGCATGAGCGCCCTACTCCACAAACTGGCTCGCGCCGCCGGCCTGGCGATCGACTGGGTGGATGCCGACGGCCGTGCGCAAACCGTTACCGACGATGTCCTGCGCTCCGTGCTGGGCGGCCTGGAGCTGCCCGCCGAGGACGACGAGCAGGTCCTCGACAGCCTGGAGAAGCTCCGACGCATCCTCGGCACCGGCAATCTGCCTCCGCTGCTGACGGTGGACCGCGGCCAGTGGCTCGACCTGTCGCACTACTTTTCGCCCAACGCGCTGTGCGAGGTCGAACTGGAGAACGGCGGCCGGCTTGCGCTGCACCTCAGCGACCACGGCTGGCTGCCGGCACTGGACGAGATCGGCTACCACACGCTGCGTTTCGCCGGCGAACAGTGCGTGCTGGCGGTGGCGCCGCAGCGCTGCTTCAACATGAGCGACGCCACCGGAAGCCGCCAGCCGCGCGCCTGGGGCATCGGCGTGCAGCTGTATTCGCTGCGCCGCCAAGGCGACGGCGGCGTCGGCGACACCCAGGCCCTGGAATGCCTGGCCCGCTCCGCCGCGCAACAGGGCGCCGATGCCTTGGGCATCAGCCCGGTGCATGCGATGTTCAGCGCCGACGCCCAGCGTTATAGCCCCTATTCGCCCTCCAGCCGGCTGTTCAACAACGTGCTCTACAGCGCGCCGGGCAGCATTCTCGGCGAACGCGCGCTGCGCCAGGCAATCGAGTCGGCCGGGCTGGAGGCGGAAATGCAGCGCCTGGAACAGCTCGACCTGATCGACTGGCCCGCCGTCGCCGCCACCAAGCAGCGCCTGCTGCGCGCGCTCTACGACGACTTCCGCACCGGCGGCAATCCGCAGGCGGAAGACTTCGCCAGTTTCCGCCGGCATGGTGGCGAGGCGCTGGAGAACCATTGCCGCTTCGAAGCCCTGCATGCGTTGCACATCCGCGAGGGCGACATCTGGGACTGGCGCCACTGGCCGCAGGAATATCGCAACCCGCACAGCGCGGCGGTCGGAGAGTTCGCCCGCGAGCATGCCGACGAGGTCAGCTACCACGCCTTCTGCCAGTGGCTGATCGACCGCGGGCTGGACCGGGCGCAGACCGCCGCGCGCTCCGCCGGCATGCATATCGGCCTGATCAGCGACCTCGCCGTCGGCGCCGATGGTGGCGGCAGCCAGGCCTGGAGCCGCCAGGCGCAGCTGCTCTCGCAACTCACCGTCGGCGCGCCCCCGGACATCCTCAACCGCTCGGGACAGAGCTGGGGGATTTCCGCGTTCTCGCCCTGGGGCCTGAAAGCCCACGGCTTCTCCGCCTTCATCGAGATGCTGCGGGCCAACTTCGCCCATGCCGGCGGCATGCGCATCGACCACGTCATGGGGCTGCATCGCCTGTGGGTGATGCCGGCCGGCGCCAGTTCCGACCAGGGCGCCTACCTGCACTACCCGGAAGACGACCTGCTGCGCCTGCTGGCCCTGGAGTCGGTGCGTCATCACGCCATCGTCCTCGGCGAAGACCTCGGTACGGTGCCCGAGGGCCTTCGCGAGCGCCTGGCCGCGCGCGGCATTCTCGGCATGCGCGTGCTGCTCTTCGAGCAGGATCATGCGCAGCACTTCTTCGCTCCGCAGGACTGGCCGGAAACCGCGATTGCCACCACCAGCACCCACGACCTGCCGCCGATCCCGGCCTGGTGGAAGAGTGGCGACATCGACTGGCGCGCGCGCATCGACGGCATCGGCGAGGACAAGCTCGCCGAGCAACTGCGTGGCCGTGATCGCGAGCGCGAAGGCCTGTGTGCCGCACTGGTGCGTGCCTGCGGCATGCCCGCCCAGGTCAGCGCGCAATCCCCCGAACTCGGCGATGCCGCCGCCGCCTTCATCGGCATGACGCCAGCGCCGCTGGTGCTGCTGCCGATGGAGGATGCGCTCGGACTGGAAGAACAACCCAACCTGCCCGGCACCATCGACGAACACCCAAACTGGCGGCGCCGCTGGGACGGCGACTGCGCCGAGTTGCTCGATGCGCCGCTGCCCAGCCAACGCCTGCAGGTTCTCGATCAAGCCCGCCACAGAACGGAGCAAAACTAGATGAAGCCACTCCGCGCCACGTTGCGCTTGCAGTTCCATAAAGGCTTCACCCTGGACGATGCGGTCCCGCTGGTGGACTACTTCGCCCGTCTCGGCATCAGCCACCTTTATGCCTCGCCCCTGCTCACTGCGCGTCCCGGCTCGATGCACGGCTACGATGTCGTCGACCCCACCGCGATCAACCCCGAACTTGGTGGCGAAGCCGCGCTGCACCGCCTGGTCGCGGCGCTGCGCGAACGCGGCATGGGTCTGATCCTGGATATCGTCTCCAACCACATGGCCGTGGGCGGCTCGAACAATCCCTGGTGGCTCGACGTGCTCGAGTGGGGCACGCGAAGCCCCTACGCGCAGTTCTTCGACATCCAGTGGAATTCGCCGGACCCGCTGCTCGAAGGGCAACTGCTGGTGCCCTTCCTGCGCACCGACTATGGCGAGGTCCTGCAAGCCGGCGAGATCGCCGTGCGTTTCGATGCGACCGGCGGCGCGTTCTACGCCGAGCATTACGAGCACCGTTTCCCGATCAGCCCGCCCAGCTACGCCGAACTGCTCAATGGCAGCGGCAACCCGGAACTGATCGCCCTGGGCGAACGTTTCGCCACGTTGCGCGAGCAGGACAATCCCTATCAGTGCGCCAAGGAACTGCGCGCGGAGCTGGCCACGCTGGCCGCCGGCGAAGACGCTGCAGCGGACATCCAGCGCATGCTGACGCGCTTCGACGCCACCCAGCCCGAGGGCTTCCAGCGCCTGCATGCGCTTCTGGAACGCCAGCACTACCGTCTGGCCAGCTGGCGCACTGCCGGCGACGACATCAACTGGCGGCGCTTCTTCGACATCAACGAACTCGGCGGGCTGCGCGTCGAGCGGCCGGTGGTGTTCGAGGAAACCCACGCAAAGATCTTCGAGCTGGTCGCCAACGGCCAGATCGACGGCCTGCGCATCGATCACGTCGATGGCCTGGCCAACCCGCGCGGCTACTGCCGGCAACTGCGCCGCCGTGTCGAACGGCTGGTCGCCGGGCGGCCGGCGGAGACCGCGCTGGAGCATTTCCCGATCTATGTCGAGAAGATCCTCGGCCCGGAGGAACAGCTGCAACGCGACTGGGGCGTGGATGGCACCACCGGCTACGAGTTCATGAACCAGGTGTCACTGTTGCAGCACGATCCCGCCGGTGAAGCGGTGCTCGGCGAGCTGTGGAGCCGGCTCACCGAGCGGCCGGCGGATTTCATGGAGGAAGTCCGCGCCGCCAAGCAACTGGTGGTCACCGGCTCCCTCGCCGGCGACTACGAGACGGTCGCGCAACTGCTGCTGCAGGTGGCGCGTAGCGACGTGATGACCCGCGACCTGACCCTGGGCGCGATCCGCCGTGCGCTGCTCGAACTGATCGTGCATTTCCCCGTGTACCGCACCTACATCGGCGCCCCCGGCCGCCGCGCCTCGGACGAGCCGTTCTTTCAGCAGGCGCTGGAAGGCGCGCGCAGCACCCTTGGCGAGGCCGATTGGCCGCTACTCGCGCATCTGGAACGCTGGCTCGGCGGCGAACCGTTGCGCGAGGTGCCGCCGGGGCCGGTCCGCGCCGCGCGCAAGCAGGCCTGCGTGCGCTTCCAGCAGCTCACCTCGCCGGCTGCCGCCAAGGCGGTTGAAGACACCGCCTGCTACCGCAGTGCCGTGCTGCTCTCGCGCAACGACGTGGGTTTCGACCCGCAATTGTTCAGCGCACCGCCGCAGGCTTTCCACCAGGCCGCGCTGGAGCGTGCCGAGGCGTTCCCGCGCAACCTGCTGACCACCGCCACCCACGACCACAAGCGTGGCGAAGACACGCGAGCGCGGATCACCGTGCTCAGCGAACGTGCGGCCTGGTTCGCCGAANNCGAGCGCTGGCTGGAAATGACCGCGCCACTGCGCGAGGAGCTGCCCGATGGCGTGGCGCCGTCGCGCGGCGACGAGCTGATGCTGCTGCAGATCCTGCTCGGTAGCTGGCCGCTGGAGCTGGCCGCGGATGACGCCGTCGGGATGGACGAGTACGCCAAGCGGATCGGCCAGTGGCAGGAGAAGGCGATCCGCGAAGCCAAGCTGCGCAGCACCTGGAGCGCACCCAACGAAGCCTACGAAAGTGCCTGTCGCGGCTACTTGGAACGCCTGTTGCTGCAGCAACCGGGTGCGGCGCTGCGTGGCGAGATCGCCGCCGCCGCGATGAGCATCGCGCCGGCCGGTGCGCTCAATGGGCTGAGCCAGACCCTGCTGCGTATGACCGCGCCTGGCGTGCCCGATCTCTATCAGGGCGCCGAGTTCTGGGACTTCAGCCTGGTCGATCCGGACAACCGCCGGCCGGTGGATTTCACGGTGCGCAGCCAGGCGCTGGCGCACCAGCATGATACCGGCGAGCTGCTCGCCAACTGGCGTGACGGGCGCATCAAGCAATGGCTGATCGGCCAGACGCTGCAGTTGCGTGCGGAGCTGCCGGAACTGTTCACGGCGGGCGAATACCTGCCGCTTGAAGTACATGGCGAACAGGCCGAACGCGTACTCGCGTTCGCTCGCCGCCATGAAGGGAAGACCGTGGTGGTCATAGTGCCGCGGCTGGCCTTCGTGTTGCTCGAAGGTGGTGATAATCCGTTCATTGACCCGCGTAGCTGGGGCGATACGTACGTGCAACTGCCCGAAAGTCTGGCGATTCAAGGACTCAGGGGACTTTTTTGCAGTAGCGCAGTCACAAACAACGAGCATCTGCGGCTTGCCGACGTCCTGGCCACTTTTCCGCTAGGCATTTTGCGATCTGAACCAACGTAAAACATGGAGACTTCAAATGAGTGCAAAAGACGAGCG
The DNA here is from genome assembly GCA_002418465.1 of Pseudomonas sp. UBA5782. GTDB lineage: Bacteria > Pseudomonadota > Gammaproteobacteria > Pseudomonadales > Pseudomonadaceae > Pseudomonas_O. Next base: position 32,440 of record DIEE01000280.1, read on the forward strand.
TATCCGCGAATTCGCCTACCAGATCTGGGAGTCGGAAGGTCGCCCGGACGGTCAGGAAGAACGCCACTGGGAAATGGCGCGAAAGCTTGCCGCAGCCGAAGCGCTGCCGGCGAGCAAGGCCAAGGCACCGGCCAAGCCGCGCAAAGCGAGCAAGCCCAAGGCCGCTCCGGCGCCGGCTGCCGCCCCTGCCGAAGCGGAGAAACCCGCACTGGTTAAGAAACCGCGCAAACCGGCCGAACCCAAGGCGACCACGCCCAAGCCCGCGGCCTCCAAGCCTGCAGCATCGAAACCAGCCGCTTCCAAGCCGGCTGCACCCAAGCCGGCTGCTTCCAAACCCGCCACGCCCAAACCGGCCGCCCCCAAAGCCTGAATGTCCATTGCAGTGCGCTTGCCATTGCGCATAGGAGATTGCATGAGTACTGAGCGTAAAGCCGCTGCATCCGTGACCAGCCCCTCGCGAATACGCGAGGGGCTGCCTCACCCCCTGGGCGCGACCTGGGATGGGCTGGGGGTGAATTTCGCGATCTTTTCCGCGCACGCCACCAAGGTGGAACTCTGCCTGTTCGACGAAGCCGGCGAAGTGGAACTCGAACGCATCGAACTCCCCGAGTACACCGACGAAATCTGGCACGGTTATCTGCCGGATGCGCATCCCGGCCAGATCTACGGCTACCGCGTGCACGGCCCCTACGCGCCGAGCGAGGGCCACCGTTTCAACCCCAACAAACTGCTCATCGACCCCTATGCCAAACAGCTCATCGGCGAGCTGAAATGGTCGGAGTCGCTGTTCGGCTACACCATCGGCCACAAGGACGGCGACCTCAGCTTCGACGAGCGCGACAGCGCGCCCTTCGTACCCAAGTGCAAGGTCGTCGACCCTGCCTTCACCTGGGGTGACGACCGTCCGGTGCGCGTGCCGTGGGACCGCACCATCGTCTACGAAACCCACGTGCGCGGTTTCACCAAGCGCCACCCGGACGTTCCGGAAAACCTTCAGGGCACCTTCGCCGGGCTGATGCACGAGTCGGTGATCAAGTACATCCGCAAGCTGGGCGTGTCCTCGGTGGAACTGCTGCCGATCCACGGCTTCGTGCAGGACCAGCATCTGCTGGAAAAGGGCATGTCCAACTACTGGGGCTACAACAGCATCGCGTTCTTCGCGCCGCATGCGAAGTACCTGGCCGGCAGCAGCATCAGCGAGTTCAAGCAGATGGTCGCGCACCTGCACGATGCCGACATCGAAGTGATCCTCGACGTGGTCTACAACCACACTGCCGAGGGCAACGAGCTTGGCCCGACACTGTCGATGCGCGGCATCGACAACGCCAGCTACTACCGCCTGATGCCCGACGACAAGCGCTACTACATCAACGATTCGGGCACCGGCAACACGCTGGACCTGTCGCACCCCTGCGTGCTGCAGATGGTCACCGACTCGTTGCGCTACTGGGCCGGCGAGATGCACGTGGACGGCTTCCGCTTCGACCTGGCGACCATCCTCGGCCGCGAACACGACGGTTTCGACGAGCGCCACAGCTTCCTCGTCGCCTGCCGCCAGGACCCGCTGCTGAGCCAGACCAAGCTGATCGCCGAACCCTGGGACTGCGGCCCCGGCGGCTATCAGGTGGGTGGTTTCCCGCCGGGCTGGATGGAGTGGAACGACCGCTTCCGTGACACCGTGCGTTCATTCTGGAAAGGCGACGAGGACAAGCTGTCCGAATTCGCCAAGCGCATCACCGCCTCGGGCGACATGTACAACCAGCGCGGCCGCCGGCCGTTCGCCTCGGTCAACTTCATCACCGCCCACGATGGCTTCACGCTGCACGACCTGGTGTCGTACAACGACAAGCACAACGAGGACAACGACGAGAACAACCAGGACGGCAGCAACAACAACCTGTCCTGGAACCACGGCGTCGAAGGTCCCACCGACGATCCGGAGATCCGCGCGCTGCGCCTGCGCCAGATGCGCAACTTCATGGCCACCCTGCTGTTCTCGCAAGGCACGCCGATGCTGGTCGCCGGCGACGAGTTCGCCCGCACCCAGCACGGCAACAACAACGCCTACTGCCAGGACAGCGAGATCGGCTGGATCGACTGGAACCTTGACGAAGACGGCGAAGCCCTCCTCGCCTTCGTCCGCCAAGCGATCGCCTTGCGCCTGAAGTACCCGATGCTGCGTCGCGGGCGCTTCCTGGTCGGCGCCTACAACGAGGAACTCGGCGTCAAGGACGTCACCTGGTTGGCTCCCAGCGGCGAGGAAATGACCGTCGAGCAATGGCACGATCCGCACGGCAAGTGCCTGGGCATGCTGCTCGACGGCCGCGCCCAGCCGACTGGCATCCGCCGCGCCGGCGCAGACGTGACCCTGCTGCTGATCTTCAACTCGCATTTCGATGTGGTGAATTTCCGCCTGCCGTCCGTGCCTGAGGGTGAGCACTGGACCTGTCTGGTGGATACCAACCGGGCGGAGGCCGGTGGCGAGGGAATCTTCGAGTTCGATACCGAGTACGGCATCACCGGCCGCTCGCTGCTGCTCTTCGAACTGCAGAAGGTCCAATCCGAGTGAACGAGCGGGCTCTGTTGCCCGCTGCGCTGGGCGAATGGCTGAACGGCCGTGAGGACGGCCACGCAGGACTGGGCGAGTTGGTCGCCTGCATGCGTGAGTTGCGCCTCGCCGGCCTGGACGATCTACCTCTGCCCGGTTCCGGGCAGACCCTTCAACGCTGGCGAGCGCTTTCCTGCGTCGCCAGCCACGATCTCAACCTGTGCAAGCTCTACGAAGGCCATACCGACGCCCTGGCGGTGATGGCCGAGCTGGGCGCGCCGGCACCCGACGAGGACTCGCTGTGGGGCATGTGGGCGGCCGAGCCGCCGCAGGCCAGGGTGCACATCGTCGCCGAGTCCGGCGGCGAGGTGCGGCTGGACGGCTGCAAGGCCTGGTGCTCGGGTGCCGACCAACTGACTCACGGGCTGCTCACCGCCTGGAACTCAGACGGCGAGCAGCAACTGGTGGCGCTGAAGATGGACCAGCCCGGCGTGACCACCAACAGCGCCAGCTGGCAGGCCATCGGCATGGGTGCCACGCAGAGCATCGAGGTGAATCTGCGCCGGGCGCACGGTGTGCTGGTCGGCGGGCCGGGTGATTACCTGCGCCGCGCGGGCTTCTGGCAGGGCGGTGGCGGCATCGCCGCCTGTTGGCATGGCGCGGCCCAGGCGCTGGCCGAGTACCTGCGCCGCCAGGGCCGTCGCGGCGAGCCACACATGCTCGCGCACCTCGGCGCGGTGGATGCCTCGCTGCAGGCCAGCGCCGCCCTGCTGCGTGATTGCGCTGGCTGGATCGACCACAACCCCACCGCCAATGCCGAACTGGCAGTTCGCCGCGCCCGCGCGGTGTGCGAAGAGACCGCCGAATCGCTGTTGCGGCATGTCGGCCGAGCGCTCGGCGCCGCGCCGCTGTGCCTGGACCGGCGCTACGCGAGGCTGGCCACCGACCTGCCGGTGTTCCTGCGCCAGAGCCATGCCGAACGCGACCTCGCCGCGCTCGGCGAACAGGTGGCCAAGGACCCGGCGGGCAGCTGGCTGCTATGAAAGCCAACCCCATCGTCGGCAGCGGCACCGCCATCGAGGCCTGGGCCGCTTCGCGGCACCTGGCGGCGGTCGTCGAAATCGACCTGCCGCAACTGGTTCC